>BCRI01000225.1 GCA_001552515.1 Sphaerimonospora mesophila NBRC 14179 = JCM 3151 | reverse complement strand
GCCGTAGCCGCGCCACTGCGACCAGGTCTTGTACTTCTCCTTGGTCAGCCCGTCGTCGTCATCGTGGTGCCAGGCTCCGCCGCCCAGGTACTCATAGCTCGTCACCTCGTCGGGCGCGCCGCCCGTACGGTCGATCTCCCGCACCTGGGTGACGACATACTTGTGGAACCAGTCGGGCTTGGGTGAGGTCGCGCCCTCGGGCGACCAGTACTGCGGGTAGCACCGCCGGGTGTTGGTTCCGATGTCCGGCTTGTTGCCGGCCGTGCAGTCCTCGTCGGAGTAGGCGATGGACAGGGAGCCGCCGGTCTCGTTGTCGATCGCCGAGATCCGCCACTTGGTCAGCGGCGGGCGGCCTTCGAGGGCGTCGACGCGGTTGGGCCTCTGGACACCGGCGAACTTCACCGACGGCAGCGAGGCCGTGCCGCCGACCTTGCCGGTGTGGGTGATCCCCGCCAGCCAGAGCGTGGCGGCCGTGCCGTCGCCGGGGGCGCGCATCCGCTGGTCCAGCGTCCAGGTGTCGACGTCCTTGTACGTGCTGCCCGACACCAGCACCTGCGTGGTGACGGCGGCCAGCCGCTTGCGCGTCCAGAACGTCGGCGAGTACCTGTCGAGGCATTTCTCGCCGGAGTCGCACTTCTGGTCGTACGGCACGTCGGGCCAGTACTTGGCGTTGTCCTTGGTGAGCTTGCTCTCGGCGCAGTCGAAGGCCGATGTGGGAATGCACCGCTCCCGCACGTCGAAGGAGACCCGCGCCGGGGCGGAGGAGGTGAAGATCGCATCCGCGCGCTGGCCGTAGTCGATGCGCTTGAGGTAACCGCCCCGGTCGTACACGGTCGGTGTGCCGTTGGGGACGCCGTCGGTCAGCTTGGTGACGTCGCGGCGGTAGTAATTGGTCTCCTTGCCGTACCAGAAGGTGCTGACCGTGCCGTGCGGGTCGACGACGTAGTCGAGGTTCCACCGCCAGGCCTGCCGGCACCAAGAATCAGAGAAGGCGCTCTTGTGGCACGGCTCCCCCTCGTCGTCGCCGAAGACCGGCACCGTCCAGGTGGAGTTCGTCTCCGCCTCGCCGCCGGGCAGGCGGTTGCGGCCGAAGTAGTACTGGGTGCCGTCGAGGCTGGTGACCCGCCAGTACTCGCCGTCGTTGGCGCCGTTGTCGGCGCCGGAGAGTTTTTCGATCTTCGCGCCGTCGTCGTCCTTCGGCTGCCAGGTGCCGGTCACGTCGTCCAGCACCAGTTCGGTGGCCTGCCCGTTCAGCGACAGCGTCGCGTTCGAGTTACCCCAGCACTGGTCGTTGCGCTTGGGTGTGACCCCGTCATCGGCGCATGCCTTGTACCTGCGCTCGATGAACCCGGGCCAGTAGTCGAAGCCCTCGCCGATCCAGGAGGCCTGGTTGTTGGTGGCGACCGTGCGGCCGTCGACGCTGCCGGAGGAGTAGGCGAATCCCACGTTGGGTGTCGGGCCGCCGGGGACCGGCGGCAACCGCAGCGGGTACGACCAGGAGAACGCCCCGCTCTGGTTGCTCACGGCCCAGGTGGCCGAGGGGGACAGCGAGGTCGACTCGTAGGTGCCCGCTGACCCCGAGGGCGCGGCCTCCGCCGCCAGCGTCATCGTCGTCCCAGCGGCGAGATCCACATCGGCGGTCAGCCGGCCGGTCTTGACGTCGTTACGGGTGGGCAGCGGCGTCCGTGCCTGACAGGCGGGCCGATCGGGGGTGCTGGCCGCACAGTCCGGCAGACGCACCAGACGCAGCCGGGACGCCCAGTCGCCGCCGTAGGCGTACCGGAAGCCCGAGTAGTCGACCTGGACGGCGACCCGCCGTGCCGCGCCCCGAGTCTGCGCCGCCCCTTGTGGCGTCGCTCGCATCGTCGCTTCAGGGGTGGCTTGCGCGGACGCCGCCGGGGTCAGCTGCAGGCCCAGACCGATGACCTGCAACCGCTCAGCCGTTCGCCGGTCGAGCACCCGCACCGACACGGCCGGGACCGGCTTGTCCTGCGGCGAGGTCCTCGCCGTGGCCGCATTCTCCCCGGCGGCCGGAGTCCCGGCGCGGGAGCCCGCTGGGCCGATCCACACCGGCAGCCCGCCGGCCCGCGCCATGCCCGCCTCCGCGGGAGACTTCGCGGCCACCGCGTCCTCTGCCGGCGAGCCGAGGGCGACCGTCGCGGTGCCGGGCTGCGGCCAGGTCACCGCGGGAGCGCCGTCGACGTCGAACCGTGCGCCCGGGTCCGGCTCGGCGGCCCGCGCGCGGGTCTCGTGGCCGGGCACGGGACGCTGCTCCTGCGCCTCGTGCCAGCCCGGGTCGGCTGTCGCCCGCGCCTCCGGAAGGGGTACGGCCAGAGCGGCCGGCACCACGACCGCCAGCATTCCGGCGACCCCGGCCCAGCCTCGCCATGAAGCGAGCACGACTACCTCCGGTTGAACGTGGATGAGAGGGGGACGAGGCGGCGGTCAGCTGTCCAGGGGAAGGTTCATCGCGATGTTGACGACCTGGCGGTCGGTCAGGGTGCCGGTGTAGGCGCGGACGTCGTCGATGTCACCACTGAAGTAGTCCACGGCCGCGCTGCGGTATCTGGCGCGGCCGATCTGCAGCGCCCCTGCCGCCCATCCGCCGGTGACGGATCGCTGGTCGTTGAGCTGGCCGTTGACGTAAAGGCGGATCTGCTTGGACTGCTCGTCGTACACACCCGCCAGGTGGGTCCAGGTGTTGAGCACGGAACAGTCGATGGGCTCGGCCGAGATGGCGTGCGTCAGGGTGCCGCTGGCGGCGTCGGGGGACGTCGAGAACGACCAGTGCGGCACCGCGACGCCGTTCTCGGCGACGAGCCGGTAACCGAGGTAGAAGGAGCTGTAGGCGGCTCCGTCCTGGGCCAGGACGGTGATCGCGTGGCTCGGCAGCACGCAGGTGTCGTCGCCCGGCAGGCGTACCCAGGCCGTCACCGCGTAGCTGTGGTCGGTGCGCAGCGGCGCCGACGGGGTGGCCGCGTAGCCGGTGGTGCCGTTGAGGCTGAGCGCGCCGCCGCCGTCGAAGCCGTCGCCGGCCCAGGTGGCGCCGCCGCCGAGCGCCGCGGGCCAGCGGCTGTCGGTGGAGTTGGCCGCGGTGGTGCCCGTCCCTTCCTCGAACTTCCACCAGCCGCGCTGGATGGGCGGCTGTTTGGCCATGGCGGCGATCTCGTTGCCGAGCGCCGGGTCGTTGACGGTGCGCGGGTCGTCCGACAGCTCCCGCTTCCAGATCTTCACGTCGTCGACGTCGCCGGCGAAGTTCTCGATGTACCTGCCGTGCGACCGCACCCGGCCGATCTGCAGCGGGCCGGTCGCGTCCCAGGGCGCGTAGGGGTAGGGACCCGTCGTGGACTGGAGGATGCCGTTGACGTACAGGCGCAGTTGCCTGCGGGGGGCGTCGTACACGCCGGTCAGGTGGGTCCAGATGCCGGTCGTCGGCTCGGCGTCGCTGATCGCCCGGACGATGGTCTTGTCGTCGATGTCGGCGTCGAACTTGCTGAAGACCCACCGCTTGGAGCCGGAGGAGTAGTAGAGCTGGAATCCCGTGCCGCGTACGGCGTCCTGGCTGACCACGGTGGAGTTCTTGCTCTTGTCGGTCAGCAGCACCCAGGCCGAGACGCTCATGCTCCTGTTGGTGTGCACCACTGGGCCGTCCGTGCTGCCGTACCCGGTGCCGCCGTCCAGGCGCAGAGCCCCGGCCACGCGGCCGGGGAACCAGGTGGCGCCGCCCGCGATCGTCGCCGGGTGTGTCGTCGCCCCGGAGTCGGCCGCCGTGGCGCCCGAGGTCTCGTCCAGCCGCCAGTGTCCCTCCGGGCCGAACCCGGCTTTGACGTAGAAACCGTAGACGGCGGGGGTCTTGCCGACGTTGCCCGCCCGGTCGACCGGGTAGACGTACAGGGCGTTCAGCCAGTCATGGCGAGGGGCGAGGCGCACGTTGACGGACGTCTGCCCGGCGGGGATCTCGACCTGGGTGGCGGCGGTGGCCAGGGCGGGATCGTCCAGCGCCCATCGGAAGGCCGTCACGTCGCTTTCGCCGTCGCCGGGGGCCAGCGTGAACGCGCCCGCCCAGCCCACGCTGCCCTTCCAGTCGTCGGGGGTGTCGGCCGGATAATCGGCGGAGGTCACCTTGGGGAGGGTGGTCGGGTCGATCGTGTCCACGGTGAACTCGCACCACTTGCTCCACGCGCTGGAGTCGGTGCCGTCGTAGGCCTTGACCTTGTAGCTGTAGCTGTGACCGGTGACGAGCCCGGTCACCTTGACCGAGTGGTCGGTGGCCGAGGTGGTGTACTTGTAGGCGGTCTTACCACCGCCGGGCAGGGTCGAGGTGATGTCGTCCCACACGCCGGTGGCCTCGTTGTAATGGTGCACGATGAACTCGGCCCGTACGCCGTCGTTGGCCTTGTCCGGGTCGTAGATGCGAGCCTTGAGCTGGAGCGGGTTGGCCGCGTCACCCGCGTTCACGGCGGGGCGGGAGGCTCCGATGACGCAGGGGGTCGCCGGATAGGTGCCGATGCCCGACGGGACCGCCGGCGGGGTGTTGTAGTCGATCACGAGCTTGGGCGAGCTGCTGAAGCCCTTCCAGCCCCACACGCTGCCCGCGCCGTCGTCCTTGTCCTTCAGCCCGAAGGTGGTATTCGTCCAGCCGCCCTTGGCGGCCTTGACGATCGCGCTGGTGACGTTGAACTCGATGCCCTTGTCCGGGCAGGAGGAGCTGTACCCCGCGTCGGAGGCGACGCTGCCCAGATGGCTGCTCCATGACGGCTGGCGGCTCCAGGTGGTGGACGTCGAGATGCCGCTGGTCAGCCAGATCTCGGCGGCCTGCGGGCTCGATCTGCATCCCCAGGACTTCGTCTGTGTGATCCGGAAGGTCGCCTTCAGAATGTGCTTGCCGTTGACGTTGTCGGAGTCCATCCGGAAGAAGGACCGCTTGACCCCGCTGCCGTAGTAACCGATCTCGGGCGTGTGCGTGGAATTCCAGTACGACTGCGAGGGATAGGCCTTGTCCACATAGGTCCAGCGCAGCTTCGACCCCGACCACTGGGGGTCGATGTAGACGGGGTAGACCGTGTCGGGGCCGGTCAGCACCGAACCGTCGGGTCTGAGAACCATCCGGTCCCCGGCCACGTCGACGCCCATGAGCGCCTCCTTGGCCTGCTGCCGCGGCCCGGAGACCGCCGGTCCGAGGTCCCTGCCCGAGGAGTCCCACATGCGTGGCTGCGGCGCGTGAAAAACCTCCGTCCCCGTGTCGGTCACGGCGCCGAGGCCTCCGTCCGGCGTCTTGCGCACCGTCAGCCCGTCCGCCCGCAGGCCGAAGGCGAGCCCGGCCAGCGCCGGGTTGGCCGCGGCCTCCCGACTGTTCACCACCAGGACCTCGGAGTATCCGGCCACCGAGGCGGTCACCTTCAGGTCCACCCCGGGCAGCACCGACGCGTACGTCGCGGTGTCGCCGTCGAGGACGGGCTTCGGCAGCGTCGTCCCGGGCCAGGTCATCGCGACCGAACGCCCACCGTCACCGATGGTCGCGAGTTGCGCCGTCCCACCCCCGGAGAAGGACATCTCCAACGGCACCGCGACCGGCCGCACCGTGCCGTCGTCCGCGAAGCGCAGGGTGGTGTCGACGTCGACCCAGTCGGCGCCGCGTCTCATCCGCTCAGGCAGCGCCGAGGTCTCGGAGGTGAGGCTGCCGTCGGCGTTGGCGAACACCTGCCGCATCTCGGTGCGCAGCGGCAGCACCTCCACCCGCTGCCGCGAGGTCCGCGCGAGTTCCACCGCCTGCCCTTCGCTCGAGGCGACGGCCGGCGGCGACGGGTCCGTGTCGCTCTGGGCCGTCGCGGGCACGGTGGGACCGGCGTGTACGGCGCCGGCCGTCAGCAGGGCGGCGGCGGCCAGGGCGATGCCGCGCGGGCGAAGGCGCATCGGGTCTCCATCAGGCGGGGGGGACGCACGGAACCGCAATGGTTCTCCGCCAGGAGATCAAGACCGGGTCCACCACCGGTTCACTCGGAATGAACCGGGTGAACCGTGTGGTGGACCGGGTTAATCGGGTGGCCGTGTGAATCCGGTGGACCGCATGAATCGGGTGGACTGCGTGAATCCGATGAACCATGTGAATCCGGTGAACCGGCCCACCCGCCCCATT
>BCRI01000224.1 GCA_001552515.1 Sphaerimonospora mesophila NBRC 14179 = JCM 3151 | reverse complement strand
CTGCCTCCAAACGTTGCGAGTGGTGCGCTGGTCTTTCGCAACTGCCCTCGGAGGCCCTATTTACGCGTCTTTACGCGTCGCGTAACCGGTCGATTGACGGGTAGAGGGTGCTTTACCAGCAGAGGAGGTAGTCATGGGATTCGGAGCCAGCCTCGCCTTCATCGCGATCGGCGCCGTTCTCGCCTTCGCCGTGAAGTGGGACGTCCCCGGGATCGACTTACACATGATCGGCTGGATCCTGATGGGGGTGGGTGTCGTCGGCGCACTGCTGACCAGCTTCTACACCCGCCGCCCGAAGACTGAGGAGACGGTCGACATCGTCGAGCCGGAGGTGTACACGGTCGACCCGCCGGCCGAGCAGCACGTTCATGTGCACGAAAACGAACCGCACGCCACCGCGCACCCGGGGCGGCGTCACGTGCGCATCCGGGAGGACACCACACCGCTCCGCCGGAGCGACGACTGATCGGCCGGCCGCGGAGGCCTCAGCTCTGTTCCGGGGCGTTCCCGCCCGATGGCCTTTCCCCCGGAGGCTCGCCGATGGTGGCCTGGACCTCCGCCAGCACCCGTCCGATGTGGGAGGAGCCCTCCGCAGGCACCTCCTGGAAGCCGTGTTCGGGGTCGTAGGCGATGTCGAGACCACCGTCGACGAGCCGGTTCGCCCAGCGGAGAGCCGTATTGAGCTTGTCCTTGGGGACCGTACGGCCCTGGGCCGCCGCGGACAGGTTGCGCAGGTTGGTGGCCGGACCGGTCTGGCTGTGCTCACGGCGGAGCTTCCAGGGCAGGGCCCTGCTGTGGTCGGTCATCGGCTTGGACAGACCCGCCGCCCGCTTCGCCTGGAGGACGCCGGACTCCGTGACACCGAAATGCGCGGCCAGACGGGCGTTCGACCAGCCTTCGGCGGCCAGCCGGGCGAGCTCCTCGTGATCGATCCGCGGTTTCCTTCCCATGATCGAAGTTTAGGTCGGAGGAACGATCGTGATGTACGCACCCGGCCGGAAACTGCGCTAAGGTTATGGAAGCCCGGCCAGCCCGGGCGACGGGACGTAGCGCAGTTTGGCAGCGCACTTGACTGGGGGTCAAGGGGTCGTGGGTTCAAATCCCGCCGTCCCGACAGAGTTTTACCAGGTCAGAGGCCGTGATCACAAGAGAGTGATCACGGCTTTTCTGCTTCTCGTTGCTCATTCGTTGCTCGGATGATCCGTCAGTTGCTGGCAGTCCGATACCCATCATTACCGCAGGCTGCCGTGGGCTCCACCCGTGCACGGGCCGTCGTCAACCGGCATGTTCAAACGAAGAGGCCCGAATGGCTGGGCGAGATCTACACGTAAGGGGCGCGGCGTGTCTGTCTGATCCTGGAATGCTGATTCCAGCGGAAAGAGGCATCAATTTGTCGGTGATACCTCCTAGCCTTCCCCTAGGTGCTCGTCGGAGCCCGGCTCGAGAGCTCGAGGGCTGAGCGCCCCAAGGCGGGGCGGCTTCTATCGCCGGCGATGTACCTCCAGAAGGAAAGGATCATGATGGCGACGCTCGCCACTCAATTTCGTGAGGCGCTAAGCGCGATCGAGCCTGGCGATGATGCCAAGCACGCGCAAGACGCGCACAAGCAGGTGTCCAAGGTGCTGGAGGCCGACGAAAAGCTGCGGAAGCTTGGCGTCGCCCCGCTGCTCATCGGCTCATACAAACGCCACGTGTCCATTCGCCGCGTCAAGGACGTCGATGTCTTTGCAAGGCTGACTGAGGCTGACTCCTCACTGCGGCCGGGTGCCATTCTCGACCATGTGACCGAGGTGCTCGACAAGGCGTTCCCTGGTTGTGTGGAACGTCAGCATCGCTCGGTGAAGGTTGACTTCCCTGACTATGACCTGTCAGTAGATGTGGTCATCGCCCGGCCGTGTGGTGATCACTGGGAGATCCCGCAGAAGATCGAGGCAGACGGCCGGGCCAGTTGGGTTGAGACCAACCCGACGAAGATGACGGAGCTGACCACGGAGGCGAACAAGCAGTTTCTGCTCTACGACGATGACGAGGACAGTGGTGTCTACGTACCGGTGGTCAAGCTTGTCCGGCAGGTGCGGCGGACGTGGGTCGACGACCAGCGCGGCGGTTACTACTTCGAGGTGTTGACCTACCACGCTTTCCAGGACAAGCAGCTGAACGAGAAGACCATCGCGGCCTACCTGACGCTCGTTCTGCGCTGGATCGCGGATACTTTGCCGGAGCTTGTCGATGACGGGCCAGCCGATCCGACGCTCCCCGACAAGACGATCAAAACAAAGGCTACAGTTGACCAGATCAAGGCAGCGGCGGACCGGTTTGCCGAGGCTGCGGAGCTTGCCGAGGAAGCTCTGGCGGAGGAGGACTCCTGCCGTGCAGCCGTGATGTGGCGCAACTTGCTCGGCGTTACCAAGAACACTGAGCAATCTGAGTACGTCTTCCCGCTGCCCGATTACTGCAACGCGGACGGCACTACGAAGTACAGCAGCACTCTTATGAAGGGCGCACCTGCGGTTCCCGCAGGACGGGGCCGGTACGCGTGAGCAGTTCCGGCGGCTGGGAAGCCCACCGGCTACGCGATCAGCTGGTGGCGCGAGGCTTTGCCGACGATGGCGTGCACCTGCGCGGTCCCCTGCCATGGGTACATCCCGCTCTTGGCGGGGGAGTGGCGCGCGTCGAAATCGAGTTGGATGAACGGTTCCCCTTCGCCCCACCTAAGGTCCGGGTACTTGATCCTGGTCAACCGCTGGAGATGACCTTCCACATCGATCGGCCAGCCCGTCCGGGAACGTGGGGAAATCTCTGTCTTTGGGCTGACGACTGGCCGGCCGATCAAGCGCCCTGGGTCGATCCTGACGAGCTTTTGGCAAGAGTCGCGGGCTGGCTGGAGCAGACTGCGGCTGGATGGCCGGATGACGACATATGTGACCTTGAACGCTATCTCGAACCCGACTGCGCAACGCTGGTGCTCTACGACGCAGAGAAGTTGGCTCAGCTGGCTGGGGTGGCTGTGCGTACCGAGGTCGGCCCCACACCCGTCGCTGTGATCGTCACGAATGCTACTCGTCATGTGAAGGCCGCCTTTGGCCGCCGCCGTCTCGGCCGGAAGGATAGGCGGCTGGCGTGGGTGGACGACCTCGGCGAGGTTCATCGGCCCGTCCGCGGCTGGCAGGACATCGAGGAGGCGCTTGGCGAGCGCGCCGGCGTGCTCGCTCGGTACATCACGTTAGGTGTCGTTGACTTGCTGCTGCTCCGCTACCAGCGTGGCCTGCAGCGCTCGGTTCTTGCGCTCACGGTCAGGCGGGTCGCCGGTGGAATCCACGTGCGGTCCTGCGAGAGCGCTGATACCAGCACCCGAACGCGCCGGTTGCGCGCCGGAGCGGCCGCGTCGGAACTGGCAGACGTGAAGATCGCCATTGTCGGATGCGGGGCCGTGGGATCGTTCGCTGCGGCCGAATTGTTCCGCTCCGGCGTCCGTCACCTCACCCTTATTGATCATGAGCGGTTGCGACCAGGAAACGTTGTGCGACATCTGGCGGGCGCGACCCAGGTGGGCAGCTGGAAGTCCGAGGCCGTGCGGAGCTGCCTTGCCGACATCGACGCTGACGTTGCTGCGGTCCGGGCGCGGGTTGCAATGGTGGCTACGGTCACGGAAGCGATCGGCTTGTTGCGAAATCACCACATTGTTCTCGATGCCACCGGCAGTGCGCGGGCAAGTAGTCTGCTGGCATTCTCCGCCAGCAAGATGGGCACGGGCAGTGGCCGCGTGGTCATCTCCGCATGCGTACAGCGGGAGGGGGACATCGTGCGTGTCGACCGACTCCCGCCTCGGGGCGGGGAGACCTACTTGCCGCCCTTGCCGATAGTCGAGGACGATGACCGACTGCAGGAAGGCGGTTGTGGAGACCCTGTCTCCCGCACGCCGCCCGGCGCCGTCATCGCCGCCGCCGGGCTCGCATGCCTAGTCGTGATTGACGAAGCTACAGGTGCGTGCACACTTCCGGCATCCCTGGTGGATGTGCGTGGTGTCCAGCCGGAGCCGCCCTATACCCGTCTTGGCCTAGTCCTCTCGCAGCCCTCACCCGAGAAGCGAGTGGTGGCGTGACTCTCCCACACGTTGGAGTCATCCTCCATGCCGAGGTCTCGTCGTCGATCACTGCGGCAGCGGCCGCGGCCAACGAAGTCGAGACAGGCGGATTGCTGCTCGGCTGGTGGGAGGCCGGGAACATTGTGGCGCGATATGCCATCGAGGTGGCCGACCCTGACGCGACTACCTCCTCATGGACCCGTGACGAGGAACGGGCACAGCAAGCGCTGGAGGGAGCCCTTTTCGACCTCAGTCATCCGTGGCTCGGGTATATCGGAGACTGGCACACTCATCCTGCCCGCTGCGGCCCCAGCAATCAAGACGAGGACTCCATTCGCCAGGCCTCGCGAGGATACGAGCAGCCGCTGCTGCTCCTTGTACATCGTGCGGACGACCAGATTGAGGCCCGGGTCGCTCACCAGGGATACATCCGTACCCTAACACTCCACCAATTCCTGGCGAACTGAGAGATGCCCATGACACTTCCCCCAGCAGCCGGTCCCGCCTCCCGCTCCGGTGTGCGCCGCAATGGAGACGACTACCAAGATCTCATCGCTTGGGGCGCCGCCCTACGCGTTATCCAGCCGGCAAGCGACGTCTCCCAACTGGAGATCGAAATCAATGGTGCGGGCAACGTCGATGATGTAATCCTGCGCCGTCCCACTCTCGGCGACCGGTTCGGGCAAGTGAAGTGGGCTACGAGCACGTCCCTCACCGTTGACGAGACATTTATGACTGAACGGACCGTAAAAGGGAAGTCACTCCTGCAGAAGCTTTACTCGAGTTTCCAAAAGCTCCGTGACCCGATACGTCCTCCCGTTCTTGAGTTGCTGACCAACCGTGGTCTTGACGCCACGCACTCCCTGTTGGGCCATGTGGACGGGCGAACAGACCTCCTAGTGCCGTATGCCGCTGACGCACCAATGAACAGCTCGGCAGGCAAGCAACTCCAACGGTGGGCCAACCACGTCGGAAGCGACCGCGAGCAAGTGCTGGAAATGCTCACGCACCTTGTATTTCGCACAGGGCTGACCATTAGTAGCGAGCGAGATCGAGCGCAAGTGCTGATGCTTGCAGCAGGCCTCCAGCACGGAGATGACGCCTTGCGCCGAGGTCTCGACGCCGTGGCGGAATGGGTCCGGGGTGGGCGTCGCGTTATCCAGTCCGACGACGTGCATCGCGTCATCGATCAACTGGATCTCCGGGCCAGCGAATCTCGGGCGATCCTTCTCGTACAGGCAATTGATCGCGTTCCTCATCCAGAAGACGCCACAGAATCCGTCGATTGGGTGGACTTGTACGCGGGCGACACACCCGCAACTCGCTGCCGACCGCGGAAGGATTCGGATTGGCAGGCGATGGCTGATGAACTCATGCAGGCCACGCGACGTATCGAAGCCTCAGGATGCCGCAATATTTTCGTGCGCGGTGCTCTAAGACAGGCTACCTTCTTTCTTGTCGGCGCCTATTTGCCGGCCGTTCGTGGAACTACTCTGAGCTACATCCAAAACCGCCAACTTTGGTCTACTGACTCTCCGCGAACTAGTGTCCCGGCACCTGGCCGCCAGTATGTATCGATCCATTCTGGAACTGACCTGGCCGTTGCGGTTGGTGTAGCGCTAGATCCGACAGAGGCAGTCGTCGAATACGTTCATACGGCTGGCCTCCCAGTCGGAGATATTCTCATTCTTACTCCAGTTGATGGAGCTCATGATCAGGTGGTGCGCGGCCCGGGAGAAGCAGTTGCGTACGCACAACTGATCCGCGACGCAATTCGCGTTGAGCTTGAGCGTCGCCCACAGGTTGAACGCCTACACCTGTTCCTTGCTGGCCCTGGTGGGCTTGCCATGCTTTTGGGGCACCGATGGAACCGAATCCGGCCAACCGTCGTCTATGAGCACCTTGGACCGGGACGGGGCTACACTCCGGCGTTTATGGTCTCTGCCTAACTATTCACACCGAAGAGGTCACTGGTTCGATCCCAGTATCGCCCACCTCATTGAGCCGTTGTCTGTAACGGTTCGTCGCTGTGTGTAGTGCCGACGCCGGCCGGGTCACGCCGCTTCATGGCAGGGCA
>BCRI01000223.1 GCA_001552515.1 Sphaerimonospora mesophila NBRC 14179 = JCM 3151 | reverse complement strand
GCCGGTGCCGGCGCGGACTTCGTCCCAGGTGTCGATCACCTTGCCGGTGCGGGCGTCGATGTAGACGTGCAGCACGCTGGGGGTGTTGTGCTTGCCGGTGCCCTTGACCACGGTCTCCCAGGCCAGGCGGGGGGTCGTGGTCGTGGCGTGCACCAGCAGTTCGGGGGTGCTCGTTTCCTCGGCGGTGGCCAGTTCGGCGCGGGCCGTGCGGGCGGCCGCCTCGGCGGTGACCTTGGCCTTGATGCCGACGTTCACCGTGGTCTGCTGGCCGGTGACGACGGTGTCGACGACCTGGCCGGTCTTGTCGGTGGACACGATCACGTCGCCGCCGTAGACCGGCAGGCCGCGGTAGGTGCGCTGGTAGGTCAGGTACTGCAGGCCGCGCGTGCCGGAGATGCTCCGTACCAGCTGGAACTCGTCATCGGCCGACGCACGCAACGCCGGCGCGTCGGCCAGCAGTGCGTTGTTCGCGCTGGCGACCGCGTTCTTACGCTGTTGCGCGTCCGGCGGCGCGAACGCCGGCGGCGGCGTGGGCTTCTGGGCGCCGGCCTGGCCGGCCGCCGCATCAGGCGCCGCCGAGGCGGCGGTGGGCACCGCCGTCAGCGAGGCGGTGGCCAGGGTGACCGCCGCCAGCACCGCGACGGCACCCGACCTCTTCGTGGGATTCACTCTCGGTGACTCCTCTGCATGGGGGGTGAAAAGTCCGAGCAGTCGGACTTGCCCCAAGCTGACACCAAGAGCGCGTGCGGTGTACCCTCCAAGTTTCTATAACTCAGAGATATAGATCAATCTCACAAAAAGCCTCATTGACGGCTAAATCGGGCGCAACCCATTGAAATGCGGTATGTATCCGCCGCTATGGCAGGCAGGAGAGCGGAGCCGCTCAGATCATCGGCTCAGAAAGCGCGCGGGACAGGCCCGATGCCGTGGCGGCGCAACGGGAGGGAATAGGTCTCACCGCGCATCAGGTAATGCACGAGATGCGACAGCCCCAGGCGCCGGACGTACCGCTGGAAGTCCGTGAGCGAGGAGGTGAACGCCTCGTAGTCGTCGTAGTGCACGGTCAGCGCGGTGAACGGATCGATCAACCGCAGCCACTCGGCCCCCTGTTCACCGTCCATCGTGACCAGCATGCCGAGCACGCGGGTGCCGCCGAGGTGCACGATGCCCACGTCGATGTCCGGGAAGCGCCGGGGGATCTCCGACAGGCACGGGTGCATGATCGTGTCACCGCTTATGTGCAGGCGCAGGTCCGGCCGTCCCCCGTCGCGGAGCCTTCCCTCTCTGCCGAGGTCTCCGCTGAAATCTCCGCCGAAATCTCTGCCGAAGTCGAGCACACTGCCCATGACCGGCGGCAACAGGCGCCGCACCGGGCCCGGCGCGTGTCTGGCCGGGGTGGCGGTGATCTTCAATAGCCGGTCTCCCCGGCGCACCCGGTGCTCCTCCCAGGTGTCCATGCCGACGGCGCGGTGGAACCCCTGGCGCCGCAGCCGCCGTGCCGCGTGGTGAGTCGTGATGATCGGCACGTCCTTGTCGAGGCCGTCCCGGGCCACGTCGTCCCAGTGGTCGCCATGCAGATGAGAAAGGACGACAAGATCGATCGGCGGAAGCCCTCCGATGTCGATGGCCGGATCGGTACGGCGCCGCGTGCCGAGCCCCCAGCCGAGCTTCGCCCGCTGACCACGATGGAGGAAGTTGGGGTCGGTCAGCAGGGTGAACCCATGACAACGGATGATCATCGTGGCGTTTCCCACGAAGAACACGCTCGCGTCCACTGGATCGGGCATCACGTCCCCCCATCTTCCGACAGAGCTACCCATGCCGGGACGAATAACCCCAAAAGGTGGACCGAATCATTCGACATCGTCGGCGAGCGTGAGCGAGAGGCCGAGCTGGGCGTACAGCTCGAGCTGATCGAAGTAGTCGCGATACGTGATGACCAGGTCGTCCTCTATCGCGCAGGCTCCGCAGCCGCGGACGGCGATCCTGCGCCCGCTCCCGTCGAACACCTCACCCCTCGGCAGCAGGAACGGACCGGTGTGCGTGCCGGTCATCGTCCATTCGGTGAACACGGGATCGCCACACGTGACCTTGTGCCACACCGTGATGCCGAGGTCCGGAAACCCTTTGATCAGGTGCTCGAAGTACCAGGCGATCTCCCCATGCCCCTCCGCTACTCCGATCGGGCTGACCAGGACGGCGTCCGGACTGAAATGTCGCAACGCCCGTTCCACATCGTGATCGTTCAGGGCGCCCAGTATGAGGTCCACGAGATCTCGAGTGTCAGGCATGCGATCACCCCCTCATGCCTCCTCTCCAAAGCTATCGCGGGCCGAGCCCGACCGCCTCCCTCGCGACTCCCCCGCACAGCGCCGACCGCCCGGCTACACCAACGATGCCCGCTCCCCCCCGTCGTTCAGCACCATCCTCGTCCCCTGATCTTGAGCGACCGTCGACGATGTCCCGGGAGGAAGGACTGCATCGGTCATATGTCCTCTCTAGGAGCACGACGGGCCAGGTTCTTCCATGAAAGACGCTTGGAGGAGAGGTAGTCTGCTTGTAGAGGAGGTCGGGATGTTGCTCAGGTTCCGGGTGGCGAACGTCCTGTCGCTACGCGAAGAGCAGGTCCTGTCGTTCGTGGCGACTCGGACTGAGACAGGGGACGCCAGGGACAGCGGAGTGGTGATAGACGGCAAACCGGTGTTCGCGCAACCCGTCCTGGGGCTCTACGGCGCGAACGCCTCGGGCAAGTCCAACGTGCTGCGAGCCATGCGGTTCATGCAGCGTGCCGTACTCGACTCGCATGCGGAGTGGGCGAAGGGAGAGGGAATACCCCGCAAACCGTTCTTTGATTCGATTTGCGCCGAGGAACCCTCGTTTTTTGAAGTCGATATGGTGTTGGGCCACCCGCCTGTGCACTACACATACGGCTTCACCCTGGGCGATGAGCGGATCGAATCAGAGTGGTTGTACGCATATCCGGGCACACAACGGCATTCCCGCCAGGTATGGTTCGTCCGCGACGCCAAGAAGACCGTGTCCTTCGAATTCCCAGGGGATCACCTCAAGGGGCCCAAGGCCACTCTCGCCAAGCTCACGCGGGACAACGCACTCTTCCTCTCTAGCGCCGCGTCCAACAACCAGCAACAGCTTGCCGCCATTCACCGCTGGTTCGCCGACAGCTTCCAACTGTTGACACCTGAGCGGGAGCGCGGAGCACGCGAGAGCCGCACCCGACGCGAGATGCTGGGTCCGCTGAAATCCAGGATCGAAGAACTCGTCCGTCATGCCGATCTGGGCATCGAGAGCATCAAGGTGATCCCCAGAGATCCAGACCCGCCGGAGATACGCTTCGTCCACAGAACCGGGTCAGACCGCGTCACACTCGACTACGAGGATGAGTCTCTTGGCACGCGCACCTGGTTCACGATGCTGGGGCCGATACTGCAAAGCTTGGAACGAGGCGCGGTTCTACTTGTCGACGAGCTTGATGCCAGCCTCCATCCCACGATGTCGGCAGAGGTCGTGCGACTGTTCAGTGACCCGGTGGCCAATCCGGAGAAGGCTCAGCTTGTCTTCACCTCGCACGACACCAGTCTTTTCGGCAATCTTCCGGGCGGCCGTCCGCTGGATCGGACGCAGGTGTGGTTCACCGAGAAGCGAGGCGATGGCGCAACCGAACTTTTCCCACTCGCCGCCGCCAGGCCACGCCCGGAAGAGAATCTAGAGAAGTGGTACTTTCAGGGCCGGTACGGAGGCACTCCACGGGTAACTCCTGGAGACCTGGCCTGGCGGCTCGGGCTGGTGAAGGCCACGGAGGATGACTCCTGATGGCGCGCCCCAGCCCTGGAACTCCTCTTCACCCCGTCGGCGGACGTCGCCGCGGCCGAACCCCCGTCTACTTCTTCGTCGAGGGTGAGACCGAGGAGGATTACGTCCGCCATCTGGGTGCTCTGACGACGGAGTTCCAGTTTTTCGTCCAGCTCCGGCACACCGATCGGGAACGCCTTGTGGACGAAGCAATCAACCTCCGTCGAAACGAGGTGAGGAAGGCCGCCGAACGCCGACAGTCTGACAACGGTCCTCGAGCATGGTGTCTGTTCGACTACGACGGCGACGGCCGAGTCGATGGTCTTTTCCGGCGAGCGGTCAAAGACGGGGTACGCATCGGGTTCTCCCATCCCTGTCTGGAACTGTGGTGGTTGTTGCACTTCCAAATCGTCACCGGCCGGCCTGATTCGGAGACCATCAAGAAAAAACTCCGCGGCCTGAGCTCGACGAATGCCTTCCATGGCCTGAGCAAGAACAAGCGGCTGACCCGCTCCCGCTGGGAAGCCTTGGAAGGACGATACGTAACAGCCCGGACCAACGCCGAGAAGTTGGTCTCGCAGTGTGAATGTCCATGTTCCCCACCACATCATGACGATGGTTGCGTACCGAGCAAACGCAACCCGTCCTGTAATCTGGCCGCCTTGGTCGACTCGTTGAAAATCACCTACTGAGAGTGGGACGATTCCGTGTTCATCGCGGTACGGACCTGGCGGAGGGTGGCCTCGGCGATGGCGTTGGCCCGCTCGTTGCCGTCGCGCAGGATCCGGCGGATGTGGCCGCGGTCTTCGGCGAGCTCGGCGCGGCGGCGCCGTACCGGTGCGAGGTATTCGTTGACCGCCTCGGTGACGAGGCCCTTCAGGGCGGCCGCTCCCCGGCCACCGATGTCCTGGGCGACCAGGTGCGGATCGCGGTCGAGACACAGCGCGGCCAGCAGGACCAGGCTGGAGACCTCGGGCCGAGTGTCGGGATCGTAGGTGATGTGCCGGCCCGCGTCGGTCTTGGCCCCGCGGATCAGCCTGGCCGTCTCGTCAGCGCTCGCAGCCAGGGCGATGGCGTTGCCCCTGCTCTTGCTCATCTTGGTGCCGTCGGTGCCCAGCAGCAGCGGAGCGGTCGACAGCAGTGCCTCGGGCTCGGGGAACAGCCGGCCGTACCGCCTGTTGAAGCGACGGGCGACCATGCGGGTGACCTCCAGGTGCGGCAACTGATCCTGGCCGACCGGAACCAGGTTCGCCTTGCAGAACAGGATGTCGGCGGCCTGGTGCACCGGATAGGTGAACATCAGTCCGCTGACGGAGGCCTGGCGGGACTGGGAGATCTCTTCCTTGACCGTGGGATTGCGGTTCAGCTCCGCCACCGATATCAAACTGAGGAACGGCACGAGCAACTGGTTCAGCGCGGGAACCGCACTGTGGGTGAAGATCGTCGATCGGTCCGGATCGATGCCGACCGCCAGATAGTCGAGCACCAGATCTGCCACGTGCTCGGTGAGCCGGTCGGCGACGTCGCGGTCGGTGAGGACCTGGTAGTCCGCGATGAGCACCATCATCTCCACCCCCAACTCCTGCAGCCGCACGCGATTGTGAACGGTGCCGAAGTAGTGCCCGAGATGCAGCCGCCCCGTCGGACGGTCCCCGGTCAGCACGCGGAACCGCCCGGGGTTCGCGCGGACCGATTCCTCCAGTACGGCACTGCGGCGTTGGGCCGCGGGCACGCCGAGCGCATCCGCGGAAACCGTGGCATCGGCCGCGACGGTGGTGTCGAGATGAGTGGTCATTCGGCTCTCCTGTTCGTCAGGTGGTCCGCCGCTCAGACGACGGCCCCCTTGACAGGGGAGAACACAAAGGGCCGTCCATCCGAACGGCCCGATCATGTGCGTGTGCGAGGTGGCCGCTCCTACGAGGAGCGCCACCAGTTCAGGTGCAGGGCACGACGCATGTGATCAGCATAGCGTCAGCCCTGGAACGCGTACAGCACGGCGAGACCGACAAGGGAGAAGACGCAGCCGACGATGGCCGAAACGTCGGGTTGACCGGGTTCCTCCGAAAGTCGCCGTTCGTACGGATTCACAAGCGTCGGCTGACTTCCGCAGACCTCGGCCACACCCATCGTGCCCCTGAGCCGCATGCCGGACGCCGGCTCAGCCGGGCTCAGGGGCGCCGCTGGCGTGGGAGCCGCACACGGTCGTCCCGGCGGACGACCTGGTAGCCCGCCTCTTCCAGGTAGCCGATGGTGGTCGTCATGTCCCGGCGGATCGCCGCCCTCAGCTGCGTCTCGTGAAATCGGCGGCGGCCCGGCTCGATGGCTTCCTGCCAGCCGGGCTTGCCGGGCACGATGCCCTCGATGACG
>BCRI01000222.1 GCA_001552515.1 Sphaerimonospora mesophila NBRC 14179 = JCM 3151 | reverse complement strand
CCCAACCGGCCTGCAGTTCTGTGAGGGTCAGGCCGGATGCCGACGACGCCACGATGGCGTTCTCGGCGAGGGCGGGTTCGATCTCGGCGTACAGCCGGTGCTTGAGCTCGATCCGCTCGGGCACGCTCTCCTGGACGAACTGGGCGTCCGCGACCGCCGTACGCGCGTCGGCGCACACGAGCAGTTCGCCTTCCGGCTCGGCCCGGGTCGTCAGACCGAGCTCGATCAGGGCCGGCCACGCTGTCTCCACCGCGCGGCGGACCCGCCCTTCCGCGGCCGGGTCGGGATCGAACAGCGTGACCGACTTTCCGGCGGCCAGGAACAGGGCGGTCCAGCTCTGGCCGATCACTCCCCCGCCGAGCGAGGCGACACGGGTGACCTCGACGGGCGCCCAGGCGCCCGCGGAAGGGGCCGCCTCGGAAAGGGCCGCCTCGGAAAGGGGCGCCTCAGAAGGGGACAGCTCAGAAGGTGACATGGTCGGCTCCCTTGAGACCGAGCCGCTCGCGGGCCTGTGCCGGCGTGGCGACCTCATGCCCGAGCGCCTCCACGATGCCGCGGATCTTGCGTACCTGGTCCGCGTTCGACGTCGTGAGCTCGCCGGGTCCGATGAACAGGCTGTCCTCCATGCCCACCCTCAGGTTGCCGCCGAGCATGGCGGCCTGCGTCGCGAACGGCATCTGGTGGCGGCCGGCGGCGAGCACCGACCACTCGTAGTCGTCCCCGAACAGCCTGTCGGCGACCGTGTGCATGTGCTGGAGGTTGTCGAGGTCGGCACCGACACCGCCGAGCACACCGAAGACCATCTGCACGAAGAAGGGCGGCTCGATCCAGCCCTGATCGATGAGCCAGGCCAGGTTGTAGAGGTGGCCGAGGTCGTAGCACTCGAACTCGAACCTGGTCCCGTGACCGTGGCCGAGTTCCTTCACGACGTACTCCAGGTCGGCGAAGGTGTTCTTGAAGACGAAGTCGCGCGTCATCTCCAGGAAGGCCGGCTCCCAGTCGTGCTTCCACTGCGAGTGCTTCTGCAGCATCGGGAAGATCCCGAAGTTCAACGAGCCGACGTTCAGCGATGCCATTTCCGGAGAGGTCGCGACGGCGGCCCGGAGCCGCTCCTCGCGGGTCATGCCGAGTCCTCCGCCGGTCGAGACGTTCAGGACGGCGTCGCAGGCGTCCTTGATCTTCGGCATGAAGTCCAGGAACAGCTCGGGCCGTGGGTCGGGCCGGCCGGTCTCGGGGTCGCGGGCGTGGAGGTGGATGATCGCCGCCCCCGCTTCTGCGGCCTCGATGGACGCGGCGGCGATCTCGTCCGGCGTCACCGGCAGGTGCGGTGACATCGTCGGCGTGTGAATGCCGCCGGTGGGTGCGCAGGTGATGATGACAGGCCTTGGCATGGCCGTACCTCTAGACGGTGCGGGTGGGGACGGCGTCCCCGTGATCGCGCTGGGCCGCGGTCCCTTCCACCCATGTCCGGTAGGCGTCGAGGACGAGGCCGTGGAAGTGATGCACGCCGTGCTCGGACAGCCCCGAGCCGGACGGGTCGTACACGATCCGGCCCTGGTCGAAGGCCGGGGTGTTCATGCCGCGCTGGACGCTCTCCACGATGGAGATGTCCTGCTGCTGCAGCACCTCGTCGATGTACCGCACCGCCTCCACCTCGGCGTCCATGAGCTCGTCCGTCTCGAAGTAGAAGTCCCAGGTCTCCAGGGTGCGATCGGGACCGGCCGGAATGACCTGCAAGACCATGAAGTTGCCGCGACCGGGATATCGCAGCAGACACGTGTTGGGCCACAGCCACCACACCGCGTGCTCCGTCACCGAAGCGCCCGAGACGTCGTACGCGGTGTTCTCCTGCTTGCCGGCCTCGGCGAAGTGACTCGACCAGATGCCGTGGGTCTTCACCTCGTAGGTGTCCATGTCGACGAGCTCGACGAACTCCTTGTGGGCGATGTGACAGTGGTAGCACTCCAGGAAGTTGTCGATGACGTTCTTCCAGTTGGAGGCGATGTCGTAGGTCAACCGCTTCGCATGGGTCAGCCCGGCCACATCGGGGGCCCACCTGGCGATCTCGGCCGCCAGATCCCCGGCCTGCTCGCGCAGAGGAGCGGCGGCCGGGTCCAGGTTCACGTAGACGAATCCCCCGAACTCCTCCACCTGCACCTGGTCGAGGCAGATCTCGCTCTTGTCGAAGGTCGCCATCTTGTCGGCGCGACGGGCCGCCTTCAGCTGCCCGTCCAGGCCGTAGGTCCACGCGTGGTAGGGGCAGACGATGTTGCGTGTCGTGCCGGAGCCCGTGAGCAGCTCATGGGCACGGTGCTTGCAGACGTTGTAGAACGCGCGCAGCGCTCCATCGCGATCGCGGACGATCGCGATCGGCATGCCGGCCACCGTGGCCGACACGTAGCTGCCGGGCGACACGAGCTTCTCCACGTGACAGATCCACTGCCAGGTGCGGGCGAAGATCGCCCGCATGTCGGCCTCGAGCCACCGAGGGTCGGTGTACGCCTCCGCCCGCAGCGACATCGATCGGTCAGGGGACTCGTGGAAACCGGTGCCGACACGGCGTACGTCGTCAATCGTGACTGGTGCCATGATTGGGAGCATACGAGTGTTTGAACGACCGTTCAATGCCCTTCTGGACGTCCGTCCAGTTTCGCCGCCGGAACCGGTCACTCGGCGAGCGCGATCTCCTCACAGCGGGCGACGCTCCTGCCGATCGAGGCGTGATCGAGCCCCAGCAGGGCCGTGAGCCACAGACCGTTCTGGATGACGTTGATGTCGGCGGCCCGCCTGTCGCACTCGCCCCGCGGCAACCCGGGACGGGCCGCGCGAATGAGCTCGGCGAGCCCGGCTCGATAGCGTTCCTGGGCCTCAGTGTTGATGCGCTCGAAGTCCTCGTGAGCCTGGGCCAGCGCCCAGAGCTGAAGGCGCAGGGACAGATACTCCGTCGTCAGGAACTCCGGGTCGGCCACCCGCTTCAGCGCGGCACGCAGCCGCTCTTCCGGTTCCAGGGCGGGGTCCGGCTCGACCAGCGCGATGTCCTGCTCCTCGATGCGGTGCAGGGCCGCGCGGATCAGGCTCGTCTTGTCCTCGTAGTAGTAGTTGACCAGCCCCAACGACACCCCGGCCGCACGCGCGACGGCCCGCATGCTGACCCCGGAGATGCCCTGCAGGGACAGCAGCCGAAGCACCGCATCGAGGATCCGTGCCTGCCGATCGACTTTCTCGTCGGCGTCCACCGCACGCACGGGCCTCAGACTCACAGCTCACAACCCTAGTGGCGGAAGCTCGCCGGCCGGTCCGGCCTTCTTGACCGAACGGCCATCCGTGATCAGTGTGAGTGGCGGGGTGTGGCGCTGCCGCTGCCCCCGATGAGGAAGTCCAGGTCCGCGCCCCTGTCGGCCTGCATGACGTGCTCGCTGTACAGCCGTACCCATCCCCGGTCGGCGGCCGGTTGCGGAGGCCGCCAGGCGGCGCGGCGGTGCTCGAGTTCCGCGTCGTCGACCAGCAGGTCCAAACGCCGCGCGGGGACGTCGAGCCGAACCGGATCGCCGGTACGCACGAGTGCGAGGGGGCCGCCCACGGACGCCTCCGGGGCCACGTGCAGGACGCAGGTGCCGTACCCGGTGCCGCTCATGCGGGCGTCGGAGATCCGCACCATGTCGGTGACCCCTGCGGTGAGCAGCCGCCGCGGCATGGGCACGTTACCCACCTCGGGGAAGCCGGGATAGCCACGGGGTCCGGCGTTTCGTACCACTATGACCGTGTCGGCGGTGACGTCCAGGTCTGGGTCATCGGCTACCGCGACATAGTCCTCGATCCGGTCGAACACGAGCGCCGGCCCGGTGTGCCGGAGCAGATGGGCCGAGGCGGCGGAGACCTTGAGCACGGCCCCGGACGGCGCGAGCGACCCGCGCAGCACGACGGTCCCCGAGCCGGCGGGCTGAAACGGCTCCGCCATGGTGCCGATGACCTCTCGGTTCCAGCACCGGGCACCGCTGATGTTGTCGGCCACGGTCCTCCCGCTGACGGTGACCTGGTCCAGGTGCAGCAGGGAGGCGATCTCCTTCATCACCGCCGGGACTCCGCCCGCGTACGCGAAGTCCTCCATCAGGTACGCGCCGGAGGGCATCAGGTTCACCAGCATGGGCACATCGGCGGTTAGCGTGTCGAAATCCTCCAGTGACAGGGGGACATCGAGGCGCCCGGCGATCGCGAGCAGGTGCACCACGGCGTTGGTGGAGCCACCGATCGCGGCGTTGACCCGGATGGCGTTCTCGAAGGCCTGCCGGGTGAGCACGGTGGACAGCCGCTGGTCCTCCTCGACCATGGCCACGATCCGGCGACCGGCGGCGTGCGCGAGCGCGTAGCGGCGGGAGTCGACCGCCGGTACGGCGGCGGCCCCGGGTAGCTGAACGCCCAGCGCCTCGGTCACACAGGCCATGGTGGAGGCGGTCCCCATGGTCATGCAGTGCCCCCGGCTGCGGGACATGCAGACCTCCGCCTCGCTGCAATCGGCCGCGGTCATCCGGCCGGCGCGCAGTTCCTCGGTGAAGCGCCACACATCGGTGCCCGATCCGATGTCGCGGCCGCGGAACTTGCCGTTGAGCATCGGACCACCGGTGATCATCAGAGTCGGCAGGTCGACGCTGGCCGCGCCCATCAGCAGCCCGGGCGTGGTCTTGTCGCACCCGGACAGCAGCACCACCCCGTCGAGCGGGTTGGCCCGGACCAGTTCCTCCAGCTCCATCGACAGCAGGTTGCGATAGAGCATGGTCGTCGGCCGCATCAGCGGCTCCCCCAGGCTCATCGCCGGGAACTCCAGCGGCAGGCCGCCGCTCTCCCACACCCCGCGCTTCACCGACTCGGCCAGGTCGTGCAGGTGGGCGTTGCACGGCGTCAGCTCCGACCACGTGGTGGCGATGCCGATCACGGGCCGGCCGTCGAAGACGTCGTCCGCGAACCCCTGGTTGCGCATCCACGATCGATGAATGAACCCGTTGCGTCCTTCCGCTCCGAACCACTCCTGGCTGCGCAGCGGGCGATCCGTCATCGACATCGGCACACCTTCCTGTCATCTGTCCGGCCGCCGGAGAGGCGGCGATCAATGGGCAAGCGCTTGATCGGCGGAAGACCGGCCCCGGCCTACCTCAGACCTCCGACGGACAGTCCGCCGCGCCAGTGTCGTTGGAGGGTGAAGAACGCGATGATGAGTGGGATCACCGACACGAGCGCGCCCAGGATGATGAGGCTCCACAGAGAGGTGCTGCCCGCGTTGTTCGCCGAGGCGATTCCCTGCCAGACGCCGAGTCCGACGGTGACCGGGAAGAGGCGGTTGTCCGAGAGCATGGCGAGGGGCAGGAAGTAGTTGTTCCAGGACGCCACGGCCGACAGGAGCAGCACCGTGACCACAGCGGGCCGCATCAGCGGGAACGCGACCTGGAGGAACGTCCGCACCTCACCTGCGCCGTCGGCCCGCGCCGCGTCCAGGATCTCGTCGGGCACCGCGTCCCGCGCGTACACGTGCATCAGGTAGACCCCGAACGGGTTGAGCAGCGATGGGAGGATCACCGCCCAGATCGTGTTCGTCAGGCCGAGCCCGGAGAACATGACGAAGGTCGGGATCACCAGGGCGGTCGCGGGCACCATCAACGCGCCGAGCAGGATCGAGAAGCCGAAACGTCTGCCGGCGAACCGGTATTTGGCGAATCCGTAGCCCGCCATGACGGCCAGGATCGTGGCGCCGAGCCCGCCCGCGAGCGCGTACAGCGTGGAGTTGAGAATCCACCTGCCGTAGATGCCACCGTCGTAGGTGAACAGTTGCCTGAGGTTCTCGAAGTAGTCGATCCGGTCGGTGAACCACAGTGTGCTGCCGCCGCCGAACAGGCCGGGGGCGTCTTTGGAGCTGTTGACGATGACCCACCAGAACGGCACCAGGAAATACACGACCAGGAAGCCGAGGAGCACCTGCATGGGCAGGTTGCGTTGTGGCGGGCGGCGTGCGCCGGAGCGGCCGGTCCTCATAGAAAGCTCCTCCGCTTACGGGTGAAGAACAGGAATGCGTAGACGCCGACGAACACGAGCCCGCCGAGGGCGAAGGAGATCGCCGAACCGTAGTTGAAATTCGCGAGCGCGAACGCCTGCTGGTAGGCGTACATGTTGGGGGTGAAGTCCGGTCCGATGGTGCCGGCCGCGAGGGAACGCAGAAACTGCGGTTCGTTGAAGAACTGCAGGGTGCCGATGAGCGAGAAGACCAGGATCAGGAGCACCGCGGGAGCGATCAGCGGAATTTTGATCCGGAGCGCGATCTGCCATTTTCCGGCGCCGTCCATCCGAGCGGCCTCGTAGAGCGCCGGGTCGATCCCCTGCAGCGCCGCGTACAGGATGATCATGTAGTAACCGGC
>BCRI01000221.1 GCA_001552515.1 Sphaerimonospora mesophila NBRC 14179 = JCM 3151 | reverse complement strand
GCCAGGTCTTGGTCGAGGCATGCCCGTGTTCACGGGCGGCCCCGGCGGCATGTACCCGCGCGGCCCGTAGGGCGATCGCCGCCTCCAGCCGATCCCGCGCGAACGCCAACTCCTCCACCTGCGCCAGACACACCTCCGCAGAGCCCGGAAGCGCCGTCACCGCCAACGCCAGCGCGGCCTCCCGCACCTGGCTCACCAACGGCCACGAAAGCTCCTCAGCCCCGATCCCGCCCTGCTGATCACCCCAAACCCGACCACCCCGAGCCTGGGCGCCGCCGTCCACGGGGTGAGCCGTTCCACCACTCGTGTGGCCGCTCTCGCCGTCAGACGTAGCGTCACCCGTCTCCGCATCAACAGGTACGTGATCGTCGGTTCGCCCGATCCCGAGGTCCGCAGCGGGATCGCTGCCGCTGCCGATGTCACCTTCGCCTACACGTTGGCGTACACCGCCCGAAATTGTGGCGTCAGGGATTGCGGTGTTCGGGTTCGCACTGTTCGGGGTCGTGCCGGGGACGGAGGCAATCCAGTCGGGCCAATCGGACCACAACGTAGCGTCCACCGAATCGCCTCTGGCAGGTGCGATGGCACGGGCCTGCGCCTCGGCCTCCACACTGGCCCACCATTGCGGGCCCAGTAAGGGCTCGGCGTGGGAAAGCGGAAGAACCGGATCGAGCCGACCCGCAGACTTCGTGTCCCGTGCCGCCGACTTCATCGATCCCCCTTCCAACATTCCACCACTTCGAACGCCTGTTGCAATTCTTTCACCGACAACTCAACGAAGGCAATAGTATCTTCCAAGAAATTCAAAGAAATTACGAGAAGAAAGTGCCTGGCCGTACGCTATTTACTCGATGTCAGAAGAGTCGCGGTCGCCCTATTTTGGGTGGTCGTACTGCACGGGCTGATATTGTCGCACTAATTTTATTTAACCCTTTAATGTCCCAATCGGTGGCCCTCCGCCGCCGAACGGGTCGCCTTCATGGGCGGTATCAGGCGCGGTATCAGGCGCGGTGCTTTCGCCGGACGGTCGCACGTCGCCGCCCAGTGAGCCGCTGAGCCAGGGTGGCGAGTCAGGTCAGCTGGTCGGGTCAGCTGGTCGGGTCAGCCAGCCTGGTACGGAGCCGGAGTGGCCCGCCGGAGAGCAGCCGGAGCGGCCCGGCGCGTACGCCGACGGGGGACTTTCCTGTCGCCCTTCCACCGCAGACCGGGAGCCGATGCGTGGTCCCGGCAGGACTCAGCCGGTCGGCGAGGTGCTGGCCCGGACCATCAGCTCGGTGGGGAGGACCTCCACCGTGCCGGGTGCGATGCCGCCGGAGAGGATCCCGGCGAGCAGTCGCGCCGCCCGGCGGCCCATCTCGCGCGGGGCGATGTCGACCGCGGTGATGGGGGTGGCCAGCCCGCGCAGGGAGGGGCTGTCCACATAGGAGGCCACGAGCAGGTCGGCGGGCACGTGCCGGCCCTGCTGGAGGGCGGCGTGCACGGCGCTGGTCGCGCCGCCGTCGGGCACGGAGACGATGGCGTCGATCCCGCCGGGCGCACGCAGGGCCTCGGCCACGGCGTGGCTCACATGCTCCGGATCGCAGACGAAGGGCACGTCGAAGACCAGCGCCTCTCGGCCGGTCGCGGTGCACCAGTCCCGGTAGGCGGTGCGGATGTCCAGGCCGAAGGAGGTCTCCTCGCCCGGGCAGAGCAGCGCGATGTGGTCGCCGCGGCCGGACAGGTGATCGAGCAGAACGCGGATCCCCGATCGATGGTCCGACTCGACCCGGCCCGCGTGCCGGGCACCCGGCGTCAGATCACGCTCGCAGGTGACGACCGGGATGCGGAGTGCGGCCAGGGTCTCCAGCATCGGATCGCCGAGCACGGGGTCGGAGACCACCGCGCCGTCGATGTGCAGCGGCGGAGTGCGTCCGGGATCCCGCGTGGTCGGGACGAGGGTGAGCGCCAGGTCGTGTGCGAGGGCCTCCTCGGCCGCGCCGATGGCGAGATCCATGTAGTACTCGAGACCGATCGTGCGCGCCGGGAAGTACAGGCCGATGGCTCCGGTGCGACCGCCGCGCAGGTTCCGGGCACTCCGGTTGGCGACGTAGCCCAGCTCGCGTGCGACCGCGGTCACCCGCTCGCGGGTGGTGGCGGGCAGCCGGCCGCGGCCGCTCAGCGCGTCCGAGACGGTCGTCTTCGACACCCCCGCGGCGCGGGCCACGTCCTGCAGGGTGATCGGTCGAGAATCGTTCATCGAGGTCAACCGTACTCGCAGAGATCGGCCGCCACGGCCTGAGGTGTCGCGTGAGGCGTCGCCGGAGACATCGCCTGAGGTAACGATCCCGATCACGTTTGCCGGAACGTTCCTTCAGACCATTGCAGGAACGTTCCTGTACGTGGTCTAATCTCGCTCACCTTCTCCGATTCCCTGCGCCCATCCGGGGCACGGAGGTGATCGTCGTGCAACTCACCCCTGCGGAACGCGACCGGCTGCTGCTCTTCACCGCGGCCGAGCTGGCCAGGGTCCGGCTGGCGCGCGGTCTGCGGCTGAACGTGCCCGAGGCCACCGCACTGATCGCCGACACGGTCTGCGAGGCGGCGCGGGACGGCCGGCGGCTGAGCGAGGCGATCGCGGCGGGACGCTCGGTGCTGACCCTCGACGACGTGCTGCCCGGGGTGGCCAACGTGGTCACCGAGGTGCAGGTCGAGGCGGTCTTCGACGACGG
Source organism: Sphaerimonospora mesophila NBRC 14179 = JCM 3151 (assembly GCA_001552515.1). Lineage (GTDB taxonomy): Bacteria > Actinomycetota > Actinomycetes > Streptosporangiales > Streptosporangiaceae > Sphaerimonospora > Sphaerimonospora mesophila. Next base: position 3,905 of record BCRI01000221.1, on the reverse strand, counting down.
CACCCGGTTGGCGGTGGTCACCGAGCCGTTCGGTCCGGCGGGGTTCGACCCGACGGGGCCGGGTGCCGTACTGCCCGCGCTGACCGTACGGCCCGAGCCGTACGGCGACGACGTGGTGACGGTGAGGGTCACCAACACCGCGACCGTGCCGATCAGCGTCACCTCGCACTTCCACTTCTTCGAGGTGAACCCGCGGCTGCGTTTCGACCGGGCCGCCGCCTACGGGCGGCGTCTGGCCGTGCCGGCCGGAACGGCCGTACGGTTCGACCCCGGCGCGATCAGCGAGGTGCGCCTGGTGCCGATCGGCGGCGCGCGGGTGGTGGTCGGCTTCGCCGGCCTGGTCGACGGCCCGCTGGATGCGCCCGGCGCTCTCGAGGCGGCGCTGGACCGGGCCCGCGCCTGCGGTTACCTGGGAGCGGACGAGACCCAGGAAACGGCGGAACCGGAGGAACCAGGGGAGCCGGAGGAGCCGGGGGAGCCGAGGAGAACGGGCGGGCCAGGCAGGTCGGGGGAGCAGAGGGAGACGGGGGAGACCGGGTGAACGGCGGCGACTACGCGGCGGTGTACGGGCCGACGACCGGGGACCGGGTGGTGCTCGGCGACACCGGGCTGGTGGTGGAGGTCGAGGCCGACGCGCAGCGGCCCGGGGAGGAGTTCCTGGCCGGGTTCGGCAAGACCGCCCGCGACGGTCTGCACCTGAGGGCGACCTCGGTGCGCGACACCTGCGACCTGGTCGTGTCCAACGTGCTGATCCTCGACCCGGTGCTGGGGGTGCGCAAGGCCTCGATCGGGATCCGCGCCGGCCGGATCGCCGCGATCGGGCGGGCCGGCAACCCCGACACCCTCGCCGGGGTCGACGTGGTGGTCGGCACCGGGACGGCGATCGTCAGCGGGGAGGGTCTGATCGCCACGGCCGGGGCGATCGACACCCACGTCCATCTGATGTCTCCCCGGGTGATGGAGGCGTCGCTGGCCTCCGGCGTGACCACGATCCTCGGCCAGGAGTTCGGCCCGGTGTGGGGGGTCGGGGTGAACTCGCCGTGGGCGCTGCGCACCTCGTTCGCCGCGTTCGACGCCTGGCCGGTCAACATCGGCTTCCTTGCGCGAGGCTCCTCCTCCCGGCCCGAGCCGCTGGTCGAGGCGCTGGTCGAGGGGGGAGCCTGCGGCTTCAAGGTGCACGAGGACATGGGCGCGCACGCCCGGGCCCTCGACACCGCGCTGCGGGTCGCCGAGGACCACGACGTGCAGGTCGCGCTGCACACCGACGGCCTGAACGAGAGTCTGTCAGTGCGTGACACCCTCGCCGTGCTGGACGGGCGCACGATCCACGCCTTCCACATCGAGGGCTGCGGCGGCGGGCACGTGCCCGACGTGCTCAGCCTGGCCGGGCAGGCGCACGTCATCGGCTCATCCACCAACCCGACGCTGCCCTTCGGCCGGGACGCCGTCGCCGAGCACTACGACATGATCGTCTCCTGTCATGGGCTGTCCCCTGACCTGCCGAGCGACGAGGCGATGGCCCGCGACCGGATCCGCACGCAGACCATGGGCGCCGAGGACGTGCTGCACGATCTCGGGGTCATCCCGATCACCTCCTCCGACGCCCAGGGCATGGGCCGGGCCGGGGAGACGATCCGGCGGACCTTCGCTCTGGCCGCGAAGATGAAGGCCGAGCGGGGGGCGGAACACGACCGGCACGACAACGCCCGGGTGCTGCGTTACCTGGCCAAGCTCACGGTCAACCCGGCGCTGGCGCACGGCCTCGCCCACGAGATCGGCTCGATCGAGGTGGGCAGGCTCGCCGACATCGTGCTGTGGGAGCCGGCCCGGTTCGCGGCCACCCCCCACCTCGTGCTCAAGGCGGGGTTCCCCGCCTGGGGCGTGACCGGCGACCCCAACGCGGCGGTGGACCAGGCGCAGCCGCTCGTCCTCGGCCCGCAGTTCGGCGGGTACGGCGCGGCCCCGGCCGAGCTCGCCGTCGCCTTCGTCAGCCGGTCCGCCCGCGACGCCGGTGCGGACCGCCTGCCCACCCGCCGCCGCCGGGTGGCCGTACGCGGCACGCGCGGCATCGGCCTGCCCGACATGGTGCGCAACACCCGCACCGGACGGGTCCACGTCGATCCCGGCACCGGCCTGGTCGACCTGGACGGTGAGCCGCTCACGTCCGGGCCGGCCGAGCGGGTGTCCCTGTCCCGCCTGTACTTCCTATGAGACCCCTTGAGATTCCCGCCGGAACCCCGACCAGGAGGTGCGCACCGAGTGACTCCGTACGCTGATCTCGTCATCACCGGCGCCGACGTCTACACCGTGGACGCGGCCCGGAGCTGGTCCGACGCGGTGGCCGTGCGCGGAGACCGGATCGTCGCGCTGGGCGCGCCGGCCGTCGCCGAGCTCATCGGCCCGCGCACCCGGGTGATCGAGGCCCGCGGCAAGATGGTGCTGCCGGGTTTCCAGGACGCGCACGTCCACGCGCCGTTCGCCGGGCGGAACCGGCTGCACGTGGACCTGAGCGGCCTGGTGGGCCGGCAGGCCTACCTCGACCGGATCGCCGCCTACGCGGCGGCCCATCCCGGCGCGCCCTGGATCGTCGGCGGCGGCTGGGCGATGGAGTACTTCCCCGGCGGCACGCCACGGAAGGAGGACCTCGACGCGATCGTGCCGGACCGCCCGGTGTTCCTGTTCAACCGGGACGTGCACGGCGCCTGGGTGAACTCCGCCGCGCTCGCGATGGCCGGAATCGACAGGGACACCCCGGACCCGGCCGACGGCCGCATCGAACGCGATCCGGTGACCGGTGAGCCCACCGGCACCCTGCACGAGGGCGCCGCCTACACCTTCAACGACCGTCACGTCCCGCTCCCCGGCCGGGCGGACTGGGAGGCGGCGATCCTCAACGCGCAGGAGCACCTGCACTCCCTCGGCATCACCGGCTGGCAGGACGCCTGGGTCACCCCGGCCACACTGGACGCCTACCGCTCGCTCGACGCCTCCGGCAGGCTCACCGCACGCGTGGTGGGCGCGCTGTGGTGGGACCGGCACCGTGAGCTGGACCAGATCCCGGAGCTCCTCGGCCAGCGGGAGGCCGGCGCCGCTCCACTGGGGCGTGGAGACACGCCGGGCCGGTTCCGCCCCACCACAGTGAAGATCATGACCGACGGGGTGATGGAGAACTACACCGGCGCGCTGCTGGAGCCGTACTGCGACGGCTGTGGCGGACACACCGACAACCACGGCCTGTCGTACGTCGAACGCGATCTGCTGGCCGCGGCGGTGACCGAGCTGGACCGGCTCGGCTTCCAGGTGCACATGCACGCCATCGGCGACCGGGCGGTACGCAACGCGCTCGACGCCGTACAGGCCGCCAGGGCGGCCAACGGAGGCGGGGGCGACCGGCGGCACCACATCGCGCACCTGCAGCTGGTGCACCCCGACGACGTGCCCCGCTTCCGTGAGCTGGGCGTCACGGCCAACTGCCAGGCGTACTGGGCGCAGATGGAACCGCAGATGGAGGAGCTGACGCTGCCGTTCCTCGGCCGGGACCGCGCCGACCTGCAGTATCCGTTCGGGGACCTGCTCCGCAGCGGCGCGACCCTGGCGATGGGCAGCGACTGGTCGGTGACCACCGCCGACCCGCTGGAGGAGATCGAGGTCGCGGTCACCCGGATCGACCCGGAGAACCGCGACAACGCGCCGTTCCTGCCCGAGCAGGCGCTGCCGCTGCCGGTCGCGCTGGCCGCGTTCACCGCCGGCTCCGCCCATGTCAACCACGACGACGACGCCGGCACCATCGCCGTCGGCAACCGCGCCGACCTCGCCGTGCTCGACCGCAACCTGTTCAGCCGCGCCGCCGGTCCCGTCGGCGACGCGCACGTCGACTACACCATCGCCGCGGGCTCCGTCGTGTA
>BCRI01000220.1 GCA_001552515.1 Sphaerimonospora mesophila NBRC 14179 = JCM 3151 | reverse complement strand
CCTTGACCGCGCGCTGCTCCACGCTGGTCGTGCCGCTCGGCACGGCCACGACGACGCGGGGCTTGGCGAGGTATCGGTTCGGGTGCGCCAGCTCGATGAAGTGGCGGAGCATGCGCTCGGTCGCCTCGAGATCCGCTATCACGCCGTCGCGCAGCGGGCGGAGCGTGGCGACGTGGGGCGGGGTGCGCCCGATCATCTCCCGGGCCGCCGCGCCCGCGGCCATCATCTTGCCGGTGTGCAGGTTGATCGCGACCACGGAGGGCTCGTCGAGGACGACGCCCCTCTTCCGTACGTACACGAGTGTGTTCGCCGTACCGAGATCTACCGCGATGTCCCGGCCGAGGAACGCGAAACCCATCGCCGACCAGCTTTCAGTTGAGGAGAGCACGGCTCGCCGCTGCCCGGCGCCTGAGCCACTTAAACAATCGCGGGTCCCCGAAAACCCTCATGATCGACGGCTGCCGATCACCAGTAGTGTGAAGCACCGAGCGACCGAAATCAACTCGATCAGGGCTCTCCGTGACCGATTGGATACAGTCCGGCACGCCCGTCCCAATCACCGGGGGTCAGGGACCCGGGTCAGCGGCCGTCGAGGAGCGGCCGGGCGGGATCCCAGTGGGTGCCCTCGGCGGTGTCCTTGCGGCGGCGGGCGATGGCCGAGAGCGCTTCGAGGACGACACGGTTGCCAAGATAGGCCGTGATGTCCGCGTGATCGTACGGCGGGGCCACCTCGACGATCTCCACCCCGACGACGGGCAGCTCGTAGCAGGTCCGGCGGACCGCGTCGAGAAGCTGACGGGCCGACAGGCCGCCCGGCTCGGGCGTCCCGGTGCCGGGCGCGTGGCCGGGATCGCAGACGTCGACGTCCACCGACAGATAGACGCCGTCACAGTCGTCGAGGGCGATGCCGTACGCCTCCGTGAGGCACTCGTCGAGGCCCCTGGCGACGATCTCGGTCATCTCGTACGAGCGCATCCGCTGACCGGCCATCCAGTCCAGGGTGTCCGGCTCGGGCCAGTAGCCGCGCAGGCCGATCTGCAGGAACCGGTCGCCGCGGATGGCGCCCGACTCGATGAGCCGCCGCATGGGCTGCCCGTGGCCGTACAGGTGGCCGAACTCGATGTGCCCGGTGTCGGCGTGCGCGTCGAAGTGCAGCATGGAGATCCGGCCGAACCCGTGATGGCGGGCCACTCCGGTCGCGTCGGGCAGGGCCACGGTGTGGTCTCCGCCCAGCACGATGGGGATCGCGCCGGAGGCCGCGATGCGCGCGACCGCGTCCTCGATGGCACGCAGGCTGCCCTCGATGTCGCCGGAGTACGTCTCGACGTCGCCGGCGTCCAGCACGCGCAGGTCGCGCAGCGCGTCGACGCGCATCGCCAGGCTGGGGCGCGATCCGTCGTGCGGCAGGTAGCAGGTCTGGCGGATGGCGTTCGGCCCGAAGCGCGCCCCCGGCCGGTGCGAGGTGCCGCCGTCGAACGGCGCCCCCACGATGATCACATCGGCGTCCGCGTAACCGGCGGGATCGTTCAGATCGCAGCGGTCCACGCCGAGGAAGGTGATGTCGGGGCCGAACATCTGGCCGTAGCGGGTCAACCGTACTCCTTCGGACGGCTATGGCGGCGCCTCGCAGCGCACCTGACGTGCCCAGTCCTATCGCAATTGGGGCAATTTACGCCATTTGCCAGCCCGTACGGCGGCTCGCCCGGACACCGCGATCACGGCATGTCACGCCAGCGGCGACGGCGGGAGTGTGGCCGCCGGGCGGAGACCGCCGAGGAGACGTGCCGTGATCAGGCGATCTCCCGCTCCTGGATGCTCAGCGGTGCGGCGATGTCCTCCAGCGACCGCCGGGCCGCCTCGACGCCCATGAACCACTCGACCAGCCCGGCGAGGATCATGAGTGCGGCGCCGATCGTGTAGCCGAAGACCACGTTGCCGACCACCTGGCTCTCGACCAGGCGGCCGAACAGGACCGGCCCGATGATGCCGCCGAGGCCGGTGCCCACCGCGTAGAACAGTGCGATCGCCAGGGCCCGGGTCTCCATCGGGAAGATCTCGGAGACCGTCAGATAGGCCGAGCTGGCCCCGGCGGAGGCGAAGAAGAAGACCACCATCCAGCAGACGGTCAGCGTCCCGGCCGACAGCGCCCCGCCGTTGAACAGGGCGGCCGTGCCGAGCAGCAGCAGGCCGGACAGGACGTAGCAGCCCGAGATCATCACCCGGCGGCCGATCGAGTCGAAGAACCTGCCGAGCAGCACCGGTCCGCAGAAGTTTCCGATGGCGATCGGCACGAGGTACCAGGGCGTGCTGCCGTCGGGCACTCCGAAGAACGTCGAGAGCACCAGGGCGTACGTGAAGTAGATGGAGTTGTAGAGGAACGCCTGCCCGATGAACAGCGCGAGACCGACGAGCGTCCGCTTGGGGTAGCGGCGCAGCAGGGCGGCCGCCACCTCGGTCAGCGGGGTGTGCCGGCGCTGGCTGATCCGGATCTCCCGGCCCGGCGGGTCGAGCCGCCGCTCCCCGATCTCCTCCCGGACCCGTGCCTCGATCTGGCTGACGATCTCCTCGGCCTCCCGTTCCCTGCAGTGGATGAACAACCATCGGGGGCTCTCCGGCACGAGCCGCCTGACCAGCAGGATTCCGATGCCCAGCACCGCGCCCATGCCGAACAGCACCCGCCACCCGACGTCGATGGCGAGCACGTCCGGGTCGAGCATCGGGATCGCGACGGCGGCGCCGATCGCGGTGCCCAGCCAGAACGAGCCGTTCACCACGAGATCGACCGTGCCGCGCACCCGGGCCGGGATGAGCTCGTCGATCGCCGAGTTGATCGCGGCGTACTCCCCGCCCACGCCGGCGCCGGTGAAGAAGCGGCACAGGTAGAAGTACCAGGCCTCGGTCGAGAAGGCCGTGGCGACGGTCGCGACGAGATAGACGACCAGCGTCACCAGGAAGAGCCTCTTACGGCCGAAACGGTCCGTCAGATGGCCGAAGAAGAGGGCGCCGAGACAGGCGCCGGCGACGTAGACGCCCGCGGCGACCCCGACCTGGCTGTCGGTCAGGCCCAGCCCGCTGCCGGGGTCGGTGACCCGGGGGCCGATGACGCCGACGATCGTGACCTCGAGCCCGTCGAGGATCCACACCGCGCCGAGCCCGATCAGCACCAGCCAGTGCCAGCGGGCCCAGGGCAGGCGATCGAGTCGGGCCGGAATATCGGTGCTTATTTGCGCCATATCGCCCCCTCGTTCGTGCGATATGGCGGCGTCTACCCAGAATCAGGCCTAATAGCGGCAAAAGACCGTATTGCCGAGTTGTGGAGGGGGACTGTGGGGCGGCGGGACGGGCCCTCGGCGCCGCGTCAGCGCCGGTGGGGGTCCCTGGCGACCGGCTCGGTGCGGACGGGGTCCGCGCTGACCCGGCCCGCGCCGGCCCGGTCAGGGGGCGAGTCGGAGGTGGCGGCCGTGGGCGCGTTCTTGTGCCCGAGCTCGAACCAGACGGAGACCCCGCCCCGGCTCGTGGAGACGCCCCATCGCGCGGTGAACAGATCGACGAGGTGGACACCGCGGCCCGGCGTCAGCTCAGGAGCGGTCCAGCAGCCGCAGGCCTGCGTGGATAAGGCCACCCGGGTCCAGCGGCCGGTGGCCCGGACGGTCACCGTGTAATCGGGACGGCTCGCGCAGGCGTGGGCGTGGCGCAGCGACTCCGCGATCAACTCGCCGATCAGCTGAACGGCGTCGTCGCGGCAGGGGTGCCCGCCATGCGAGCGGATCTCCTCGGTCGAGTCAAGGACGGCGGCGACGAACCGCCGGGCCTTCCCGGCCTCCGAGGGCTCTCCCGAGTAGGGCCGCGAGATCGCGATTCTCCCCGGGAGGTTGAGAATTGTCATCCTGTGATAACTCCCTGTATACCCGCCTGCCTATGACCGGTCGCCGTCCGTGCCAGACTGCATTCATCCTGCACTTTGGAATTCGGCCACGCAATAGTGCGAATGCACCATTGCACACTTCCTGGCAAAGGGGGTATTCGGTCTCATGGGGACAGGACGAAGCCCGACGGTCAGGCTGCGCCGGCTTTCCGGCGAGTTGACACGCCTGCGACGAGAGGCCGGATACAGCCGCGAGGACGTGGCCCGGCGGCTGGGCGTGGCGGGTTCCACGGTGTATCGGATCGAGACCGGACACACCCGGCCGCAGGGCCGGACCATGCGCGAACTCCTCGATCTCTACGGGGTGGACGGCACCGAGCGCGAGGCTCTCCTCGACCTCGCCCGGGAGGCCGGCCGACGAGGCTGGTGGCACGCCTACGGGGACGTGCTCCCCGGGCCGTACGTCGGGCTCGAGGCGGAGGCCGCCTCGGTCCGTAACTACGAACCCCTCCTGGTGCCCGGGCTGCTCCAGACCGAGGCCTACGCCCGCGCGGTGGTCGGCGCCGCGCTGGTGAAGGATCCCGCGGAGATCGAGCGGCGGGTCGCGGTCCGGATGGAGCGGCAGCGCCGCCTCGCCGGACCCGGCGCCCTGGACCTGTGGGCCGTCCTCGACGAGGCCGTGCTCCGCAGACCCGTGGGCGGCCCCGCCGTCATGGCGGAACAGCTGCGCAGGCTCGGGGAGGTCGCCGTCCAGCCGAACGTCACCATCCAGGTGCTCCCGTTCGACGCCGGCGCCTACCTCGGGATGGGCAATCCGATGGCGGTCCTCACCTTCCCCGATCCGGAGGACGCCGACGCGGTGCTGCTGGAGAACATGGGCGGCGAGCTCTATCTGGAGAACCCGGAGCACGTCCGCGGATATGTCCAGGTCTTCGATCACCTTCGTGCCGCCGCGCTCGGCCCGGAGAAGTCCATAGAGAAGATCGAGTCGGTCGAGAAGGAGATGGCAGGAAGATGAGGGGAATCGAGGCGGCGGACGACCTGGCCGGGGCCGCCTGGCGCAAGGCGGCCCGCTCCAACACCGTGGGGAACCAGTGTGTCGAGGTCGCCCGGATCAGTGGCGGCATCGCCGTACGGGACTCCAAGGATCCGGAGGGTCCGAAGCTGCTGTTCACCACGGGGGAGTGGGAGGCATTCCTCGACGGCGTCAAGGGCGGGGAGTTCGACCTGTCCTGACGTCCTCGGCGTCCTCGGCGTCCTGACGTCTTGACATCTTGACGTCCTGATGTCCGGTCGTACGGCCCGTGCCCGCGGGGTGCGGGCCGTACGACGTCGCGATGTCTCGCGGCTCCGCCCATGCATGGCGGCCCGGCAAGGGGGCAGGAGACCGGCATGCGACGTGAGAACGATCCGAACATAAAGGACGAACCGGACTTTGAGAGCGAGCCGGATTTCGCCGAGGAGCACACGCCGTCGGCGACGGATCCGCCCATCGCCCGGCCCGACAACGGAAATCCCGACGAGCGGTGGGACAAGCCGACAGAGGTCTGAGGAGGAGAACCCGCGATGACCACGATGGGCCCCGCGGAGAGTACGAGCCCGCGAGGAGTTTCCGCGGGCGCCATGGGTGTCGACCCGCGTGCGCTCGAGGACGAGGACCTGTTCCGCGAGCTGCGCCACCTGCACCAGACGCGGTCGGACGCGCTTTTCCACGGCTCCGACGACGCGCTGGAGCGGCACACCTCCCGGACGGAGGAGCTGGAGCGGGAGTACCTCGAACGGTTCCCCGATCGGCACATCGACCCCGAGCGGTTGCGCAGCGGGGCGAGGATGCGCGGCCTGTGACGACCATGGACGACCGCGACCGTGACGACGAGAGCCTGGAGGACGTCCAGGAGATGTCCGGCGCCGACCTGGCCGTCTACGAGGCGGCCGCCGCGCTCAACGTGGCGGAACGCCCGGCCACGGCCGCCGAGATCACCGGGATGACCGGCCTGCCCGAGGAGACCGTACGGCACTGCCTCGACACCCTGGTCGGCGGTGGCCGCCTCGTGCCGAGTGGGGAGAGCTACCTGCTCGGGCCGCACGACTGGGGCCTCGACTACTGACCTGTGATGGGCGGCGAAGCCGCCCGGCCGGGAGGAGACCGGGCGGCTTCGCCGACCGCGTCAGATGGTCAGCGGGGCGGACATGTCAGGAGCACGCTGTGGCGAGCTCCTGAGTGGCACCGTTGATCTCGGAGACGAGCTCGGGCAGCTTCGCCGTCGCGGCCGCCGGATCGGATGCGTCGATCTTGTAGTTCTTGAAGGACTCGGCCATCTTGGTGAGGGAGCTCTTCACGTCGCCGTCGGCCTTGCCGGCCAGCTCCGCCAGATCGTTCCCGAACCCGGCCATCGCCTTGTTGAAGCCCTCGAGGTCGCCGGCCGCGGCTGTGATCTTGGGGCTGAAGTCGTTGAACGCCTTGATCGCCTCCTGGCAGGTCGCGGCATTGGCGGCGGCGCCGCACGCGGTGGCGGTCACGGCCAGCAGGGCGGACGCGCCGGCGACGGCGAGAACCTTCTTGAGATTGTTCATGACGTCTTTCCAGGTGATGTGTGTGTGCACAGACGATGTGCGACGTCGCAGAACCTAGAAAGGGGCGCTTGCAGATCACTTACATGGGGCTTACGCGGGGATCGCGGGTAGCGACTGATCGACAGGAGCGCCGGGCCTCCCGTCGTATGCTTGCGGCCATGACGCGACGGCTTGCCGAGGTGGCC
>BCRI01000219.1 GCA_001552515.1 Sphaerimonospora mesophila NBRC 14179 = JCM 3151 | reverse complement strand
CGGTCGCGCCGATCCCCGGCTGCGCCGCCGCGCCACCCTGCCCGCGCTGGCCGCCCTGTCCGAGGGCGGATATGTCGGGCGGGACGACGCCAGGGCGCTCGCCGAGGCGTACACCTTCCTCCGCCGGGTCGAGCACCTGCTCCAGCTCCACCGGCTGCGTCGTACGCACGTGGTGCCCGCAGGCGAGGCCGAGCTGCGCCGCCTCGGCCGGGCCCTCGGCATGACCGCCGATCCGGCGGGGGAGTTCACCGAGACCTGGAAACGGCATGCGCGCCAGGCGCGGCGGCTGCACGAGAAGTTGTTCTACCGGCCGCTGCTCCAGGCGGTCGCCCGCCTGCCGGAGACCCAGGCCCGGCTCTCGCCGGAGGCCGCGGCCGCCCGCCTCGAGGCGCTCGGCTACGCCGACCCCGAGGGCGCGCTGCGGCACATCGCCGCGCTGACCGGCGGCCTGTCCCGGCGTGCCGCCATCCAGCGGACCCTGCTGCCGGTCATGCTCGGCTGGTTCGCCGACGCGCCCGACCCGGACGCGGGCCTGCTGGGCTTCCGCCAGATCAGCGACAGACTCGGGTCGACACCCTGGTATCTGCGGCTGCTGCGCGACGAGACCGCCGTGGCCGAACGACTCGCACACCTGCTGGGCACCGGACGCTACGTGACCGGGCTGCTGCTGCACGCGCCCGAGGCGGTCGCGATGCTCGGCTCGCCCGCCGAGCTCGCCGTACGGCCCGCCTCGGCGGTGGCCGCCGAGGCCGCCGCCGCGGTCGGCAGGCATGGCCCGGACGCCGAGGGCGCGGTCACCGCGGTGCGCGCGCTGCGCCGGAGGGAACTGCTGCGTACGGCATGCGCCGACCTCACCGGCCTGATCGACGTCGAGGAGGTCGGCCGGGCCCTGTCGTCACTGGCCGATGTGACGATCCAGGCGGCACTGGACGCGGCGCTCAACAAGGTGGCGGACGGTGCCGGCCTCCCCACCAGGATCGCGGTGATCGCGATGGGCCGGCTCGGCGGCCTGGAGTGCTCCTACGGCAGCGACGCCGACGTGATGTTCGTGCACGCGCCCGTGCTTTCCAGGGAGGGGGCGGGGCTTTCCGGGGAGGGGGCGGGGCTCTCCCGGGGGGCGGGGCCCGGCGCGTCGGAACGGGAGGCGGCGGATGCGGCCCACGCGGTCGCGGAGGAGCTGCGCAGGCTGCTCGCGCTCCCGGCGCCCGACCCGCCCCTGCACGTCGACGCCGATCTGCGGCCGGAGGGACGGCAGGGCCCGCTGGTACGCACCCTCGCCTCCTATCGCGCCTACTACGGCCGGTGGTCGTCCCACTGGGAGGCCCAGGCGCTGCTGCGCGCCCGGTTCTGCGCCGGGGACGCGGAGCTCGGCCGCGAGTTCATCGACCTCGTCGACCCGCTGCGCTATCCGGTGGGAGGCGTCGCGCCCGAGGCCGTACGGGAGATCCGCAAGCTGAAGGCGCGGATGGAGGCCGAGCGGCTGCCGCGCGGGGCCGATCCCAGCCTGCACACCAAGCTCGGCCGGGGCGGCCTGGCCGACGTCGAGTGGACGGCCCAGCTCATCCAGCTCCGGCACGCGGGAGCCGTACCGGAGCTGCGGACGACCCGGACGCTCGACGCGCTGCGGGCGGCGGTCGGGGCGGGCCTGCTCGACGAGGCCGACGAGGCGGCGCTGGCGCGGGGCTGGCGGCTGGCCTCCCGGGTCCGCGACGCCATCATGCTGGTGCGCGGCCGGGCGGGGGACAGCGTCCCAGCGGTCGTGAAGGAGCGTGCCCTGATCGCGCGGGCACTCGGATATCCGCCGGACGGGTCGGAGGACTTCCTCGACGACTACCGGCGGGTGACCCGCCGGGCCCGCGCGGTGGTGGAACGGGTCTTCTACGAGGACTGAGTTGCTGGCTGAGTTTCTCGCTGACTTTCTGGCTGAGTTTCTGCGAGGACCGAGTTTCTGCGAGTACTGAGCTTCTGCGAGTACTGAGCTTCCACGAGGAATGAGCCGGGACGGGGTCGCGCGGCGACCGCGCCGGTGGCGTACTTCCATGCCGTTCCGATCGAATCGTTGCCCGCTCGCCGGGCGACGGTGTATCAACGGTGCGGGTGATCGCTTTGATCTCGTATTACGCGGATCTCGCCATCGGTCTCGTGCTGGCCTTCCTGCTGCTGTCGCTACTGGTGAGCGGCATCAACGAGGGCATCGTCAGGCTGCTGGCGATTCGCAGCAAGTTCCTGTGGGCGTACCTGCGTGACACGTTCGACGGCGCGGAGAAACCGGACGGCGAGGCGCCGCCGGCCCGCTTCCTGGACCGGCTCCTGCGGGCGCTCAAGGGGCTCGGCCACCGGCTGCGGGCTCCCCTGATGGAACTGCTGCCGCCGCCGGCGCAGGGGCGCTCGCGGCTGCCCGCGAGCGTGCTGGGCGTCTTCGCGCGGCTGCCGTTCGGGAGGGACCCGCGGCCGCGGTTCAGCCCCGGACCCGCGCCCGTGGACGGGGGCGGGCCCGGTGAGTCGCTGTCCGGTAGGTCGCTGACCGACCTCCTGCACGAGCGGCTGCGGGAGATCGACCACGGCAAGCGCGGCAAGACCACCATCGCCGACATCCCCCCGGTTCGGTTCGCGGTCGCCGTCATGGAGATCGCGACCGAGCACGGTGGGGTCGAAGCGCTGATGAGGGACCTCGACCGCATGAGGAGCCCGCTCTACCGGCCGCTCAAGGCGGTCTGGGACCGGGTGGAGCACGACGCCGAGTCGTTCCGCCGCGGCGTCGGCGAATGGTTCGACGGAGAGATGGAGCGGCTCAGCATCCTCTACCGGCGTTACGTCCGCTGGGTCGTGGCCGTGCTCGCGGTCGCGGTGACGCTGCTGTTCGGGGCGGACGCCCTTGAGTACGGCAAGAACCTGCTCAGGGACAACGCCTATCGAAGTGGGGTGAGCGCCTTCGCCCAGTCGGGGCCGGCGGCGCTCGCCCCGATCACGCGGGAATGCGGGCCGGAGCAGGACGCCTACGCCTGCGTGACCGACGTGCTGAGCACCCCCGCGTTCGTGAAGATCTTCGCCAACGCGCCCGTCAGCGTGACCATGGGTGATGGCGGTGATCGCGGTGGAGGCGATGGCGGCGATGAGGGCGGCGACGGCGGGCCGACCTGGGCGTGGAACTGGGGCGGCTGGTGGGACCGGCTGTCGTCGCCGGGGCACTGGCCCGGTTTCCTCGTCACGGCCGTGGCACTGCTGTTCGGCGCGCCCTTCTGGTGGGACATGCTGCGCCGCATCACCGGCCTGCGCTCCCGCGGCGTCGGAGGCGCGGAGAAGTAGCGGAAAAGCAGGGGAGGCGATTCAGTCTCCGGTGACCCCGTCGGCCATCTCGCGGAGGATGTCGAGGTGGCCGTTGTGCCGTGCGGTCTCCTCGATCAGGTGCATGATGATCCACCGCAGCGTGACGTTCCTGCCCTGGGGAAACGCGCGCTTGGCCGTGTCGTCCAGGTCATGGGAGGCGACGAGCTCCCGGTATCGGGCGCACTGGGCCTCGTATTCGGCCAGCAGCTCGGCGAGCGGCCGCTCGACGCCGATGCGCAGCTCCCGGTCGGGATCGTCCTCGGTCCACGGTCCCCGGTCCTCCTCCCCGAGGAACACCACCTGGAACCAGAAGTACTCGACCCAGTGCAGGTGGCTGACCAGGCCGGACATCGTGGTGAGGGGGGAGGTCGGCAGGGGAGCGCTGCGGGCGTGCTCCTCGGCGGCCCCCTCGCACTTCGCGTGCACGGTCGCCCGGACGTAGTCGAGGAAGGTCGCCAGCGTGGCCCGCTCGTCCCAGGTCGCCGGTAGGTCGGTTCGTGTCATGCATGGCATCCTGCTATCCGAGGTGCGAACGTGTCGATTGGTTTAGGGCGTCCTAACGGATCAAGCAGAGCCGATCGAGTAGGGCGAGCAAGCAGAGCGAGCAAGTAGAGCGGATCGGGTAGAGCGGCTCGAGTAGATACGCATGTTTCCGTATTGATGCCTGGGCGGTGGTTCCTCAGGATCGCGGAAGGCCCCCTCATGTTGGAGCGACCGTGCGTTCATCACGACGAATCTCGATCACGCTGGCTTCCGCGGCGCTGCTCGCCGGGATCGCCGGCTCGGGAGTCCCCGCCCACGCGCTCGACCCCGCCCCCGGAGTCACCGACCTGGCCCGGGACATCGACCAGATCCTCGGCGACTCGCGGCTCACGATGGCGCGTGCGGGCGTGGTCGTACGGAGCGCCGTCACCGGGGAGGATCTGTACGCTCTCGACCAGGACAAGTTGTTCGCCCCCGCCTCGAACACCAAGCTGCTCACCTCGGCGGCGGCCCTGGAGACGCTCGGCGCCGACCATCGGTTCAGCACGCAGGTGCTGTCCAAGGGGAGAGACCTCTACCTCAGGGGCACCGGGGACCCCACCATGCTCGCCGCCGACTACGACGCGCTCGCCGCCAAGGTGGCCGCTTCCGGGGTGAGGGTCGTCACCGGACGGCTGATCGCCGACGACACCTGGTTCGACGACGTACGGCTCGGCACCGACTGGGCCTGGGACGATGAGCCCTACTACTACGCGGCGCAGATATCGGCGCTTACGGCCGCACCCGACACCGACTACGACGCGGGATCTGTCATCGTCTCGGTCGCTCCCGGGGATCGCCCCGGGAGACCGGTCAAGGTGACGACGACGCCGGAGACCGACTACGTGAAGATCGTCAACAGAGCGGTGACCGGCGACGAAACGGACGTGCTGGTGGAGCGGCAGCATGGCGACGACACCGTGGTGATCACCGGGACGGTCGCCGAGCCGTACGACGAATGGGTGGCGGTGTGGGATCCGACGCTGTACGCCGCTTCGCTCTTCCGCAAGGGGCTGGCCGCCCACGGCGTGCGCGTCATCGGCCCGACCGTGCGCGGGGCCACGCCCTCCGGGGCGAAAACGCTGGCCACGCGCGAGTCGATGCCGCTCGGCGAGTTGCTGACGCCCTTCATGAAACTGAGCAACAACATGCACGCCGAGATCCTCACCAAGGCGATGGGCCGCAAGGTCTCCGGTGCCGGCACCTGGTCCGCCGGGCTCGCGGTGACCAGGGCGTTCGCCGGGGCCAACGGCGTACGGACGCTGAGTCTGCGGGACGGCTCCGGTCTGTCCAGGGCGGACGGCCTGACTCCGTCGGGCATCGCGTCGCTGCTCGTCTCGCTGAGAGGCAAGCCGTGGTTCCCGACCTGGTACGAGTCGCTGCCCGTCGCGGGGCAAACCGACCGGCTGGTCGGCGGCACGCTGCGCAGCCGGATGCGCGGCACCCCGGCCGCGGGGAACGTGCACGCCAAGACCGGTTCGCTGACGGGTGTCACCGCGCTGTCGGGCTATGTGACGAGCGCGGAGGGCGAACCGCTGGTCTTCTCGATCCTGACCAACGGCTACCTGTCGGGATCTCCGAAGGATCTGGAGGATCGGATCGCGGTCAGGCTGGCCCAGTTCACCAGGTCCTCCCCCGTGGACGCCACGGCCGGAAACCTGAACGCCGAGGCCTCGCCGACCCAGGCCACACCGGACCGGACTTCACCGGAGCAGGTTTCCACCGGCCGGGCCCCACGGGCCGACGGCCTCGAATGCTCCTGGCGCAAGCCCGCACAGTGCTGACGTCGGCCCGGCCTCCCGACGAGTTCGAGGCTCGCATCCAGTGATGTGCGGGGGACAGGGAGCATGTTCATGACGAATATGAGGCCTCCGTCCCATCCCAAAAGATCGACTAGAGCGGGGGCGGCCCACGCTCTCTGGAGATCGTGCATGTTCGAGGCCGCGTTGCTCGAAGACTCAAGCCGTAGATCCTGACATCGAGCATCGGCCGCCGTCACGAGGTCGCCGATCCGTCACCCACGGCCGTGCACGATCTTCGATCGTCGGCGGCGGTCGGCGATGGTGGGCGTGCGTGTCCCTACATCCGATTGGCGGGAAGTCCGCGATCTACGGAGTATTAGACAGACTTTCGATGCAGCAGCGACTCGCGAGAAGTCGGGAAGGGGGAACGCGTGGAGCCGGCAGAGCTGACCCAGCCGCTCGGATTGTTCGATCCGGATCCGTCGCGTTCCGGGGGACGGTCGCTGCTGGGTCCTGAGTGGTGGGCTGCGGTGCGGGCCGAGGCGTCGGCGCGTGCGGCCGCCCGTTCCTCCGACGATCGGGGAGGTACCGCGTCGTGGTCTGGCTGGCCTGACTGGCTTGCCACCGTTCCCGGCCCGTCCCCGGATGTCGCATTCTCAGGCGGAGTGGTCGGGAGCGGCGTGCCCGGGAACGGTGTGCGCCCAGGTGAACGTGAAGGCGACGCGCGAAGCGGCGGTGTAAGCGCTCCTGCGTCCGCTGGTGCGGCTCGTACGGCCGACGTTCCCCAGTCGCGCATCGATGACCGTGGCCACGATGTTCTTCGGCGTGTCCGGGAGGCTGCGGATGTCTCTTCCAGTGACTCCTCAGATGGCGTCGCGGATGATGCTCCGGGCGCTTTCGGGGGTGGCGTCTCGGGTGGTGCTCCCAGTGGTGTCCTGGACGGGCCCGCAACTGGTGCTTCAAGCGGTCTCATGGATGGTTCTCCGGGTGACTCCTCAGGTGATCCTTCCGGCGCTGCGACGATCGGCCCTCCGGGTGATGCTCCGAGC
>BCRI01000218.1 GCA_001552515.1 Sphaerimonospora mesophila NBRC 14179 = JCM 3151 | reverse complement strand
TCTAGGCCGCACGCCCGGCGCGCCGGGTCGCCGCCACTTGATCATTGTGATCGTCGACGAGGTGGCGTTCCTCACCGCCTACCAGCCGGACAAGCATCTTCGCCAGCGCATCACGGCGGCGTTGGCCACGCTGACGACCAAGGGCGGGCGGGCGGCGTTGGGATCATGACCGCGCTTCAGGACCCGCGCAAGGAGGTCATGAGCATCCGCCCTCACGGGCCTGGAGATCAGAAAGCCCCTCCCGCCGTGATCGACGAGAGGGGCTCTGAAGTGCGGAGGCTCGGGGATTTGAACCCCGGATGGGCGGTAAACCCAAACCGCATTAGCAGCTCGGATCACGACCGTCCCGATCGGTTCCACCTGGACCAACACCGCTCGACAGTCCCCCTGGAACTGCCTGGTACGGCGGGGAACTGCAACCCAAACTGCAACCCGACGAGGGCCGTCACCTGCGCGGACGCGCACGCCCGCCCTCCGCGCATCCCGTCTGCCGTCGACCCAATCGCGAAGCGACAGCGGGCCAGCGACGGAGGGTCAAGCCCGTCTTTGCGTGTACGTCAGCCGGTAGCCGTTCCTCGGCAATTGGACGCCAACGGTCACAGACGGGCTTGAGCCGGAGGAGTCGGTCTGCTGGGCTCGGCCTGGGTCGATGGCAGACGGGATGCGCGGGCTTTACCTCAGCCACCGCGGCCCCGCGCTCTCCAGCTCGACGACACCCGGAGCCGGAGGCCCCCGCCGGAGGCAAGGTGTTCGTGAGCGTCCACGTTGCCCTATGTCTCGTCTGGGCCGAGTACCGCGACGGCGATCTTTTCAGCAATGTCCTTCACCGTGTCTCGGGCCGTCTCGAATCCAGCCAGATCAGGCAAGATTCCGCTGTACTCGGCAACGTCCGCGAAGGTCACGCCGTGGAGAACAGGGATGAGAGTGGGTTTGTGAAGTAGCGCGCCCAGTTCGCGCTCTGTCCAGAACCGCCCTGCGAGGTAAGCGGCCGTGAGCAGAACCACCCCCGCGTGAGCCCGCTGTAGGCCCCGGTCCATCTGGAGAGCCTGGCTCTTGCCTGGTCGGATCGCGACTTCGTCGAACCAGACGGCCACTCCCAGTTCCTCGAGGTGACTTCTCAGCTCGGTGGCAACCGAAGATCCATCGATCCGAGCGTAGCTCAGGAAGACGTGATACTCCCTTGTGTCCTGAGTTGCAACAGCCTGCTGCACCCTGTCAGCCAGTTGCCGCTCTTCTATGGTGTAGCGGACGGTTGGGCGCGAGCTTGCCTGCTGGAGTTGGCGGTTTAGGTTGTCGACCACCCGCTGATTATGGCGCTCAGCAGCGCGGTTGTGAGCATCAACTTTCCGGTTGTAGTCCGCGATGACTCGCTGGTTGTGCTGGCGGGCCTTCCGGTTGTATTGATCGATTTCCCGCTTCAGCTGGCTCTCCGCTCGCTTCGCCTCCTGTTCGGCCTTTCGCTGAGCTTCTCTGAGTTGCCGACGGAAGGCGTTCGCATCGAACCGTTGCGCCATCCTGATCCCCTCCGTATCTTCAGGCCCACCCGCTCGGGCTGAGGTGCATGTTAGAGCGGGACCCCGACAAACGTCCGGCTTCGGAGGTTGGCGCGATGTAGCGGCCCGGGCCGCCGGCGGCCGGGACCGGCCCCCAGGCCGCATGCCCGGCCGCCGAGCGGGCGCAGGGGCCGCGAGGCGGCGGCGCGGAGCGCCGCCCTTGATTCATAAAGGATCAATTCGGCAATGTTGGGTCTGTTGATCCGCTCACGTCGAACAGTGTTTCCGTCACTACGCGTTCCGGGATTGATCCCTCCGCAGGCGCTGCTCTCGGCCGAGGCGAGGGTTTGAACTCTGGAAGATACTGCGCCAGACGGCTCCGTAGGGTGTCCAGAATACGGTCTGCACTTCCTCCCTCTTCGAGAGCGGCGGCTGGCGCTACATCCAATGCGTAGTGTGAGAGCGCAGGAGCATCGGTGCCAATGACCCTGGCAAGCGTAATTTTGTTCGGGGTCTCAGTCTCGGACTCGTCGATCTGGAACACGTAGATCCATGAGGATGGGTCCGTCTGCTCTTCGTGGTCTGGAGAGACGAGACGGTAGGTTCCATCTTGTTTCCGAACAAGATCCGGCTTGCCTAGATGACGCTGCCAGCTTTCCCATACCGCGGAAGGTATAGCGAAGATGCATCCAGCGGAATGCTCGTGCGCTCCAATCTGGAATTTAAACATCATCTGATAGAAGGTCCGCTTGAAGACATTCGCTATATTGGGGCCTTCAATCTTGTTGCCCGGCCATTCGGGATTCTCTCGAACCGCTTGACTAAACTTGGTCTTGTGTAGCCTCAGGGCGTCGCTCAGATCCCTTACGGCATGAGAGTAGCTACCATGGAAGTCCATAGTCTGAATTTCGAAAATTCCATAACGGCCTAGCGTTAGATTTCCCGCACCGTCTGCCAAGACTTCTACCATGGTAGAGTCGAAGGAGAATTCGGGGGAGCGCTCGGTTGCGCTTAGCGAGATTTCTCCTCCCAGCTTGTTTTGGAAGTAGACCATGCATGGCGTGCCGTTCATGGCTGCTGCGCGGAACTGTTCGGCCTTTTCCTGGACGGTCAGTATTGGTGCGGGAACTAGCATGATGTCTATTGAGGGGTTGTGACCGAAAAGACGGCGCGCTGCGTCGTCGAGTAAGTTGGGCTCAACCACGCGGAATGGGCACACGAGCCAATCTTGCCGGCCCCCTGCGTTGCTCGTGCTAATCGTACAGACGCCCAGGGACTGAGCTGGTTTGATGCACTCGTGCTGCTGTCCGGTGGCCAGGCTCAGGAAGGGACACCGCTTGCTCTGC
The DNA here is from genome assembly GCA_001552515.1 of Sphaerimonospora mesophila NBRC 14179 = JCM 3151. Taxonomy (GTDB): domain Bacteria; phylum Actinomycetota; class Actinomycetes; order Streptosporangiales; family Streptosporangiaceae; genus Sphaerimonospora; species Sphaerimonospora mesophila. The sequence goes on along the minus strand of BCRI01000218.1, from coordinate 3,875 downwards.
TGATCACGCAGGCTCTCCGGTGTGTCAGCGACGACCGGGTAGACGCGGTGCCCGAACCACTCGGCCACGTGATTACGGGGACCCTTGGGGGCAGCACGCTTCTTGGGTTTTGATTCGCTCATGACGGATCAGTATGGCGTATTGAGCGTGTGGAGCCACAGGATCCGTACGTCTCCGCCTGAATCTTAGCCTGAGATGCGGCGCTGAAGGTAGGTGAGAGTTCGAATCCAAGAGCTCTCCGTCCATGCTTCAGTGCGACTGCCAAGGCAGTACCCGTTCCCGAGAAAGGGTCCAGAATTAAACCTCCTGGCGGGCAAGAGCTCAAGATTCTAGGTGTGATCAGCTTGGGCGGGAAAGTGGCAGAGTGACCATCCGATCCACCTTGGACATTCACTGTGATGACATCACGTGCATCCTCTTCCACTTTAGTGATATCGTAGTAATACTTCGGACGCCCCTCCTTTGGCCGCTTAACGAAGTGATAGAAGTGCTCATGCGCGAGTCGCAAGCGGTCCCTTTCTGGTCGCGGGGGGATGTTAGGCTTGTGCCAGATGAGATCATTACGTAGAATCCATCTGTTGTTCTGCATTGCGATGGCGAACCGAGCGGGAATCATGAGAAGTTGTTTCTCCTGTCTGAACCCGCCCATGGGGGTGCGTCGCCGCTCTCTCGGATTGTCACCCAGCCCTTGCCTGCCGTTGTGGCGCAGGCTAGCCCATCGCGCGAAGTAGGTATCGCCTATATTGATCCACATATTTCCCATTGGTTTCAAGGCGTGGGCGCCTCGTTGAAATATCTCAACCAGATGGAAAATGAACCATTCAGGCAATGGCTCTAACCCGAGAACTCCACCATTCTTTCGATACCACTCATAGGGTGGTATTTCCTCTTGACTGTTTCCCTCCGCCTTCCATTCTTTAAGGATGTCGCTGTTGTGATCGAGGCCATATGTGCGGAGGCCCCAATAGGGTGGTGAAGTGATAATGAGGTCGATCGACTCGGGGTCCAAGTCAGCCATCAGGTCGTACGCGTCGCCTTCGCGTACCTCCGAGGACGGCACAGAGAGGAGATCGGGGATGGGTTCCGCAGTCATGCGGACCAGGGTAGACGTCGGCAGGGACAGTCCTGCTATAGATAGCCAGGTCGGTGAGGGCGCCGTCAGGGTTCCCATGTACGTCGGCGATGTTGGGCGGTAGCGTCGCGGTGTGGCTACCAATGAGGAGCAGACGCGCTGGGTCGTGCATGGTGAGCGGCTGATCTATGACAACGAGTGGATCCGGCTGGGCCTGGTCGATGTCGAGATCCCCGATGGTGAGCGGTTCGAGCATCATGCGGTGCATCTGGGCCGGGCGGCCATGACGGTCGTAGTCGACGATCAGAACCGGGTGCTGATGATGTGGCGGCATCGGTTCCTGTTCGACCGCTGGGGCTGGGAGCTGCCCGGCGGCCTGGTCGAGGTCGGCGAAGACCCCAAGGACACGGCCGCTCGTGAGGTGGAGGAGGAGACCGGCTATCGAGTCACGGAGATCGAGCACCTGATCACGTTTCAGCCGATGGTCGGAATGGTCGACTCCGAGCACCTCGTGTTCCTCGCCCGTGGGGCCGAACTGGTCGGACAGCCCACGGGGGAGGTAGAGGCGGATCTCATCGAGTGGATCCCGATGAAGGAGATCCCGGACATGATCGCCCGCGGGGATGTGTGGAACTCCGGGGTGCTGGTCGGGCTGTTGTATGCGCGGGAGCGGCTCAACGGGTCGCGCGGGTAAGGGCTCGGCGTAGTTCGCGGACGCGTCGGCCGTGTCGGCGTGAGCCGGTCATGGTGGCCAGGTGTTCGGCCCGGTACAGGTGCGGTTGAGCGGCGTCGGTCTCGCCCATGGCGAGTAGGGCGTGGGCGAGGTCGCATCGGAGTCCGGCTTCGGCGCGGTTGAAGGTGCCGTCCATGCCCGCGAGTGCTGAGCGTAGGTCCTCGACGGTTTCGGGGTCGCCGAAGTGGACCAGGCAGTTGCCGCGCCAGCGGGCCAGGTGGTGGGCATTGAGTGCGAGGTAGGGCAGGCTCGGGTCAGCCTCCTCATCGGGCAGGAGCGCTGCGGCCTGGTCCAGGGCGGTGCGGCAGGCCGTCTCGTCGCCCAGGATCGCGGCGGCCTCAGCCTCTGCCGCGGCGAGCCAGGTTCTCAGGTGTCCGGGGACGCGGCGGTCGTAGGTGGCGCGGACGTGGCGGATGACCTCGGCGGCTTCGGCCGGGCGTCCGAGGTCGATTAGTACGTATGCCTGCTGTCCTCGTGCGTAGGCTAGGACTGCGTCATCGTCGGCTTCGTGGCCGGCGGCTATGGCGCTTTCGTGGTGGTCCCATGCGTCGTTGAGGGCACAGGTGTCGATGGCCTGCCATCCGGCCAGGGCGGCGGTTTCGGACAGCACGTGTGCTAATTGTGCGCGTATGCCGGGCCGTACGGCGTGGTGATGGGCGCGCCGTATTTGGGATATTTGGGCGCGCATTTTCTCGGCGATGGCGACGCTGCCGAGTCGGCGATCCAGTAGCCGCAGGTTGTTGGTGTCGGTGGTGAGGATCATCACCATTGTGGGGTCGATCGCGGCGGCCGCTTCGATCCGCGCGACCAGTTCCCGGCTCTGCTCCTGGTGCTCGTCGTCGTTGTCGCCGTTTGGTGAGGTGATGTCGAGTGGGGCCAGGCCGAGCAACATGCGGGCGTGGTCGGGCAGGCCCAGGCCGGTGGCGACGCGCTCGAACACCTCAAGGTCAGTAATTTGCCTCTGGCCGCGTATGAGCTGGCTGACGCGGCCCTGGGCGATGCCGGTTGCGGCGCTGATCCGGATCTGGCTCGCCCCGGCGTACTTGACTGCGAGGGTGAACAGCCCAGCCACGTCACGGTTTTTTAGCTTTTCGCGGCTTTCGTCACGGTCCCATACCCATGCGGGGATCTGGATCGGTTCGAAAGCGTTCCCGTGCATTCCGGCCTCCGGTCGTTTCCCCCGGTTGGTGGCGCATGTCGGCTGTTGCTGGGAACTCTATATACCCCGGTGATATATCCCAAGGGAATAGGCCAGACAGTTACCCCCGGTGCATTCTCTGCGGCATGACAGCACCAGTTAAGTGCACCGCGTGCGACGGGCGCGGCTGGAAGATCGTCACCCGGCGCGGGCAGGTCGCGGCCACCGTGCTCGGGCTGGCCACCTCCTCCCGTGAGGACTGCCTGTACTGCGACGGCGGCCAGTTGCCGGCCGAGATGTTCGAGTGGGAGGTCTTCCAAACGATCGGCGGCGTCGAGCAGCTCGGCGCGTGCGGGACTACCAACCAGCAGGCCGCCTCAATGGACGCCCTCCGGCTGGCCCTGCGCCGTACCGCTCCGGAGGCCCAGGCGTGGGGGCACATCATCCACCGCGTCTACGACTTCGGCACCGTCCCCGACGACTGGTCCCGAAAGGTGATCTTCCGCGCGTCTCTCGACGCGGCCGGACAGGTCCGGTTCGAAAGGACGGCCCGGTGACCACCCAAACCCCCGACACGAGCATCAACCCGCTCCTCGGCCAGATCGACGACCTGGATGCGTGCCCGGCGCCGCATCTGCCGCCCCTGAAAGATGACGCCAAGCCGTTGGCGTGGCATGCCTCCCAGCGGTTCGCCCGGTTCCGTGTACTGGCCTGGACCTGCGGTGAGCATCGCGAGACCTGGTATGAGCTGTGCTCGGGCGGGGGAATGGCATTCATCCGCCGGATGAGTGGCGACCCGGTCACGCCGGAGGTGTCTCAGACGCATGCCTGGAAGCTGGCCGAGGCACAGCAGGTGTGGGCGGCGCTGTTGTCCGGCCACGTGCGATAACCCTCAGCCCCTTCAAGCCGCTGACCTGCTGACAGGCTCCGGC
>BCRI01000217.1 GCA_001552515.1 Sphaerimonospora mesophila NBRC 14179 = JCM 3151 | reverse complement strand
AACACGCCCGGCAGATCCGCTGACTCCTCCTGCGCAATCCCACGATCTGCCGCCTTCGCCTCGCGGCTACCCGGTTCACAGCGGCCCATCGCTGGTCCCGCGCTCGTCCAGCCATGTGGCGATCGGGTGAGGGCGTCAAGCGCGACCGGGTTTGGGGACGCGGGCGTTTCGCAGTGCACACTGGACGCACGTCAACGTGACGGCACGTTACGTGGTCAAGAAAAGTCCCCTTCACTCTTTTTACTGTTCGTCGACCTTTTACTGTTCGTTGGATTCTGACGATAAATATAGACACATATGCGTCATATGCAATGGTTATAAGTGTTTAGACAGCTAGATCCGGGAGAGGGGAAAACGTCGGCTCGACGATAAGGAGGTGTTCCCGATGGGGGACGAGGACAAGCTCCGCAACAAGGCGGAAGAGCTCGGTGGCAAGGCCAAGGAAGGGCTTGGCAAGGTCACGGACGATGAGGACGTCGAGGCCCGTGGGCAGGCCGAGCAGAGCAAAAGCAAGCTCAAGCAGGCCGGTGAAAAGGTGAAGGACGCCACCGACAAGGTAAAGGACTCCTTCAAGGACTGACCGGCCATAGGGCGGAGGCCCGGCCTTCCCGTCAGGGAGGCCCGGCCTCCTGCGGAGGCACGGCCGGGACCCGGGCACTTCGCCGTCGCCTCGGCCCCCGCCGCCCTCAATTCCTCGGACATCGCGCTCACCTCCGCCGGAAGCCCGGCCGTGACGGGCGCTGGGGCCGCAGTCACAGCCGCTCCTCAGCTTGTACTCCGTAGGCTCCGCCTCCTCGTAGCGCTCCTCTTCTACGTAGTCCTCTTCTTCGGAGGTAGCCGCGTAAGCGGGAGATGTACTTGGTGCGGCTGGAGTCGGTCAGCCGGGAGCCGCGCAGATCCGAGAGCGGGGTGGGTGGCGGCCCCGTCGGACCGGTGGCGTGTTCCGGAAGCCGTTTCGGTGGTCTGCGATTCCTCGGGCAGCGCGGCGTCGGGCAGACCGGTGAAGACGTTGGGGACCGGGGTGGCGTAAAGGTACTCGAACAGGGTGTCGAGACGAATGGGGGAGGGCTGATGTCGGCGAACTCGACCGCGGCAGTCACCGTCGGCTGCGCAGCAGGGCCGCCACCTCGGGCATGGTGGCACCCTCGGGCACCGTGACGGCTGGGACAGTCATGATCTCCTTGACCTTCACCTCGCCCCCACTTCCTCCCGCTACCCCTGATCATGCCGTTTGTCACGATATATCCCGATTAGCCAATTGTTGAAGGGGTATGTGGCCTCGGACGTACGCGAGGCGCATCGGCACCCGTTGAAGGACCACGGCCGCGGCGGGCCGACGCGTGGCGACAGCGGAAGGCGGGGATGTCATGGCAGGTGAGTTGTCACTTCGGGTGTGGCGCGGCGACGCGAGCGGCGGTGAGCTCGTCGAATACCTCGTGCCAGTGCAGAAGGGCGAGGTCGTCCTGGACGCAGTGCTCCGCCTGCAGGCTACCCGGGTGGGGGACCTCGCCGTGCGCTGGAACTGCAAGGCAGGCAAATGCGGTTCGTGCAGCGCGGAGATCAACGGCCACCCCAAGCTGATGTGCATGACGCGGCTGTCGGCCCTGCCGCACGGCCGTGTCACGGTCACCCCGCTGCGGACCTTCCCCATCATCCGGGACCTGGTCTGCGACGTCTCCTGGAACTACGACAGGGACCGCCACATCGCCTCCTTCGCCCCGCTGCCGGACCTCATGCCTGGGGAGTACCGGATGTTCCAGGAGGACGTGGGGCGCTCGCAGGAGTTCCGCAAGTGCATCGAGTGCTGGCTATGCCAGGACGTCTGCCATGTCATCCGCGATCATGAGGAGAACAAACCGATCTACGCCGGCCCGAGGTTCTTCATCCGCCACGCGGAGCTGGCCATACATCCCCTGGACACCGGCGACCGCCTCCGGGAGTTGCGGGAGGAGGACGGACTGGGTCTGTGCAACGTCACCAAGTGCTGCACTGAGGTCTGCCCGGCTGGGATCAAGATCACCGATAACGCGATCATCGCGATGAAGGAGCGGATCGCCGACCAGTGCTACGACCCGCTGGTACGGCTGGTACGCGCCTGGCGGCGCCGCGGGGGGCGCGGCGCCGCAAGGCGTTGACAGGGGATGGGGAAACGGACCCGCAAGAGCACCGCGCCCCTGATTACCGGTTGATCACGAGGAGGGGTTCGAAGTGCCGATCGATAGCTTCGCCACCCGGGGAACGCTTCGCACCGCCGGGTCCTCCTGGACCATCTTCCGTCTCGACGCCCTGGACGGTGCGGCGCGGCTGCCCTACAGCCTCAAGGTGCTGCTGGAGAACCTCGTGCGCAACGAGGACGGCCGCAAGGTGACCACTGATCAGATCACCGCGCTGGCGCAGTGGGATTCGGCGGCCGAGCCGGCCACTGAGATCCAGTTCACCCCGGCTCGGGTGTTGATGCAGGACTTCACCGGCGTGCCGTGCCTGGTGGACCTGGTGGCGATGCGCGAAGCGATGGCCGGCCTCGGCGGCGACCCGGCGTGCATCGAACCGCGACGCCCGGTCGAGCTGGTCATCGACCATTCCGTGATCGCCGACTACTTCGGCAGCCCCGAAGCATTCAGGCGCAACGTCGAGTTGGAGTACGAGCGGAATCGGGAGCGCTATCAGTTCCTGCGCTGGGGGCAGAGCGCGCTGAGAAATCTGCGGGTGGTCCCTCCGGGAACGGGCATCTGCCATCAGGTCAACCTCGAATACCTCGCCCGCGTCGTGTTCGGAGAGGATGGCGTGGCCTTCCCCGACACCCTGGTCGGCACCGACTCGCACACCCCGATGGTCAACGGGCTCGGCGTGCTCGGCTGGGGGGTCGGCGGCATCGAAGCGGAGGCGGCCATGCTCGGCCTGCCGATGAGCATGCTCATCCCCCGGGTCATCGGGGTGAAGCTGGCCGGCGCGCTGCCCGAGGGCAGCACCGCCACCGACCTCGTCCTCACCATCGCGGAGATACTGCGGACGCACGGCGTGGTCGGGGCATTCGTGGAGTTCTACGGACCCGGCGTGGCCAATGTGCCGCTGGCCAACCGGGCCACGATCGGCAACATGAGCCCCGAGTACGGCGCCACCTGTGCGATCTTCCCGATCGACGCGGAAACGCTATCGTACCTGCGGCTGACCGGCCGCAGCGCCGACCACGTGGCCCTGGTCGAGGCGTACGCCAAGGAACAGGGCCTGTGGCACGACCCCGATCGCCGGCCCGACTACTCCGACACACTGGAGGTGGACCTGTCGGCCGTCGTCCCGTCGATCGCGGGACCCAAGCGCCCACAGGACCGCATCGCCCTGGCCGACGCGGCATGCGTCTTCCGCGCGGTACTAGGCGGCTACGTCGACTGCGAACCGGAACTCGCCGGGCTGGACGAGAGCAGCGCGCAGTCCTTCCCCGCCTCCGACCCCTTCTCGCTGACCCGCGGCCACCCCGGCGACACGCCGACGTGTTTCGACACCTCCGGGACGATGACCTGCCCCCCACTCGAGCACATTCCCGTGTCGCTGCGGGACGGCACGTCCTTTGAGATCGAGCACGGCGCAGTGGTGATCGCGGCCATCACCTCCTGCACCAACACGTCCAATCCCGACGTCATGGTCGGCGCGGCGCTGCTGGCCAAGAAAGCGGTCGAGCGGGGGCTGAAAACCAAGCCGTGGGTGAAGACCACCCTGGCGCCCGGCTCAAAAGTCGTGATCGACTACTTCGAGCGCGCCGGGCTGACGCCGTACCTGAACGAGCTCGGCTTCGACCTGGTCGGCTTCGGCTGCACCACCTGCATCGGCAACTCCGGTCCCTTGATCGACGAAGTGTCCCGGGCCGTCGCGGATGCCGACCTGGCGGTGGCCGCCGTACTGTCGGGCAATCGCAACTTCGAAGGCCGCATCCACCCGGAGACCAAGCTGAACTACCTCGCCTCTCCGCCCCTTGTGGTCGCCTATGCGCTGGCCGGATCGATGAACGTCGATCTCACCCGAGATCCGCTCGGCCTCGACGCCACCGGCGAGCCGGTCTACCTGCGCGACATCTGGCCGAACGGGCAGGAGGTCCAGGAGATCGTCTCCACCTCCTTGCGCGCAGAGATGTTCAGCCGCGGCTACGCGGACGTCTATGCCGGCGGCGAGCTATGGCGTGATCTGCCGACATCAGAAGGAGAATTGTTCATCTGGGATGCCGGCTCCACCTATGTGCGCCGACCGCCGTACTTCGAGGGCATGAGCCGGACCCCCGAGCCGTTGGAAGACATCGAGGACGCCCGCGTGCTGGCCCTGCTCGGCGACTCGGTCACCACCGATCACATCTCACCCGCCGGCGCGATCAAGACCGAATCCCCGGCCGGGCGATATCTGAGCGCCCACGGCCTGAAACGCGAGGAGTTCAACTCCTACGGCTCCCGCCGCGGCAACCACCAGGTGATGATCCGTGGCACCTTCGCCAACATCCGGCTGCGGAACCTGCTGGCACCCGGCACCGAGGGGGGATTCACCCGCCATCTCCCCGACAGGGAGCAGACCACCGTCTTCGACGCGGCGATGCGCTACGCCGCCGAAGGCGTACCGCTGCTCGTCATCGCGGGCAAGGACTACGGCTCGGGCTCCTCACGCGACTGGGCGGCCAAGGGCACCGCACTGCTCGGCGTCAGGGCCGTCCTGGCCGAATCGTTCGAGCGCATCCACCGCTCCAACTTGGTCGGGATGGGTGTCCTGCCGCTGCAGTTCGCTCCCGGCCAGAACCCGCGGTCCCTCGGCCTCACCGGGGAGGAGACGTTCACCATCCACGGGTTGGCGGGCGCTGAAGATCCGCCCCACGATGTCACGGTCACCGCGAACAGCAGCGGCGACAGCATCCAGTTCACGGCGAAGGTGCGCATCGACACACCCACCGAGGCCGGCTACTACCGCCATGGCGGAATCCTGCCGTACGTCCTCCGTTCCATGCTGCCGACGTGAGTGGTTCCCTGTTCGGCTTGGTCGGCGGTCTTCTTGGACACCCGGCTGCCGCGCCCTGCCCAGAGCCGGCTGGGCATGCCACCGAGTGAGTCGGCCGACGCGCTACGGACATAGATGCACGACGGGTTCGGTTTCCGGCGCCTTGGGTTGACAGAATTTCCAGACTTCACACTGCCGGGCCAAGTGTGGTCGTCGTGTCAGGGTCTTCCCAGTCAGATCCCCCCGGTGAATGACGCGGGGTTGCACAGGCCCGCCAGGTGAAGGTCGAAGCCGAGCGCTGGGCGAGCGGTGAGGGTTCACAAGTCCCGAGTCTTTGGTGATCCAGATCGGACTGTTCAAAAGTCGTTAGAGGATTGACAGATGTCTTTCTTCCGGTCTTCAGCGGGCATAACCAGCCGTGTGATTCCGGCATTCCCGCCGCGCTGATCCTTATGTGACGGGAGCATGCAATCGGGCAGGGGGGCCACATGACCACGCAGGCCTCTCGGCCCACCAAGCTTCCTGGTCGGCGCCCGCTGGGCTCCGTCGTCGCCTCCTGGCTGTCCAGCACGGATCACAAGGTGATCGGGAACCTGTATCTGATCACCTCGTTCGCCTTCTTCCTGCTCGGCGGCGCCATGGCCATGGTGATACGGGCCGAGTTGCTCCAGCCGGGCATGCAGTACGTCGACCTGACCCGGTACAACGAGATGTTCACCATGCACGGCACGATCATGCTGCTGCTGTTCGCGACGCCGCTGTTCGCCGGGTTCGCCAACGCGATCATGCCGCTGCAGATCGGCGCCCCGGACGTGGCGTTCCCCCGGCTGAACATGGTGAGCTTCTGGCTGTTCCTCTTCGGCGGGCTGATCAGCCTGGGCGGTTTCGCGATGGGCGGCGCCCCCTCCTTCGGCTGGACCGCCTACACACCGCTGGCCACCGCGACGTACAGCCCGGAGATCGGGGGGGATCTGTGGATCATGGGGCTCGCCATGGCGGGGGTCGGCACGATCCTCGGCACGGTCAACTTCATCACCACGATCATCGCGATGCGCGCCCCCGGCATGACCATGTTCCGGATGCCGCTGTTCACGTGGAACGTGCTGTTCACCGGGGTCCTCGTGCTGCTGGCCTTCCCGGTGCTGGCCGCCGCGCTGCTCGCGCTGGAGGCCGACCGCAAACTCGGGACGCACATCTACGATCCGCAGACCGGCGGCCCGATGATCTGGCAGCACCTGTTCTGGTTCTTCGGCCACCCCGAGGTCTACATCATCGCGCTGCCGTTCTTCGGGATTATCACCGAGGTGATCCCGGTGTTCAGCCGCAAACCGCTGTTCGGGTACATCGGCCTGGTGGGCGCGACGATGGCGATCACCGTGCTGTCGGCGACGGTGTGGGCGCACCACATGTTCGCCACCGGCCGGGTGCTGCTGCCGTTCTTCTCACTCATGTCCTTCTTTATCGCGGTGCCGACCGGGGTGAAGTTCTTCAACTGGGTCGGCACGATGTGGCGCGGGCACCTGTCGTTCGAGCCGCCGATGCTGTTCGCCGTGGGGTTCCTGGTCACGTTCCTGTTCGGCGGGCTCACCGGGGTGATCCTGGCGTCGCCGCCGCTCGACTTCCATGTGACCGACACCTACTTCGTCGTCGCCCACTTCCACTACGTGGTCTTCGGCACGGTCGTGTTCGCGATGTTCGCCGGGTTCTACTTCTGGTGGCCGAAGCTGACCGGCAAGATGCTGAACGACCGGCTCGGGCGGC
>BCRI01000216.1 GCA_001552515.1 Sphaerimonospora mesophila NBRC 14179 = JCM 3151 | reverse complement strand
CCGACCAGTGCATCCGCTACCTGGCCAAGTACCTCACCAAGAGCATCGGCGACGGCCTCGACACCGACAACCCCGCCCAGAAGGCACACACCCAACGGCTGCTCGACGCGCTGCGGTTCGAGCCGTGCGCGCCGACGTGCCCGAACTGGCTGCGCTACGGCATCCAGCCCAAGGGCGCCAAGGCAGGGATGGCTCCGGGCCGGTGCAAGGGCAAGGCCCACAAGCCCGAACACCTCGGCTACGCAGGCCGCCGCGTCCTCGTCTCCCGCAAGTGGTCCAACAAGTCGCTGACCGAGCACAAGCAGGACCGCCGCACCTGGGTCCTGGAAGCCCTCGGCCTGCCCGATCAATCATCTGACCCGCACCGCTACCTCTGGCGGCCGGTCAAGCCCACCGATCCCGACCTGGCTCCGATCGGCGTACGGCTGTTGCGCTCGGTCCACGAACGCCAGCGCTGGCGCGACCACATGGACCGGCTGAGAGCCGAAGCAGAGGGCCAAGATTTTTCGGCAATCAGAGAGGAGGCGGCATGAAAGGTGATCTCTCTCCCCTGCTCGTCCGGCCCGAGGAGGCCGCGAAACTCCTCGGCATCGGCCGGACCAAGGTCTACGCCCTGATGCGATGCGGCGCGCTACGGTCCGTCCGCATCGACGGTCTTCGCAGGATCCCCGCGACAGCTCTGGCCGAGTTCGTCGCCCAACTGGAACAGGAGCAGGCGGCGTGACCAGGAAGCGCGGCCAGAACGAGGATTCCATCTATAAGGACGGCGACCGGTGGCGCGGGGCCATCTCACTCGGATACGGACCGGACGGCAAGCGCCTCCGAAAGAAGGTGTCGGGCAAGACCCGGGCCGAGGTCGTCGAGAAGATCCGCAAAATCCGCGAGGGCCTGGACAAGGGCATTCCGGTGCCCGACGACAAAATCACTGTCGCGGCGTTCCTCGACCGATGGTTGGCCACTCTGCCGGGCCACATCTCCGACTCGACCTTGGACGACTACGAGGACACGGTCCGTCTGCACCTCAGGCCGGGCCTCGGCCGACACAAGTTGACCGGCCTTACCGTCGCCCACGTCGACTCCCTCTGGCAGACCAAGCGGGAGCAGGGCTACAAGGGCAACAGCATCCGGAACATGCGGGCGGTCCTCCGGAAAGCCCTCAGCCAGGCGGAACGAGAGGGCCTGATCGTGCGGAACGTCGCGGCGCTCTCCCTTCCTCCGCGCATCCGCCAGGCCGAGGGCCGAACCCTCACGGTCGACCAGGGGCACATGCTCCTTGACGCGGTCGCCGAACACCGCCTGGGCCTGGTGGTGCTCCTCTCGCTCGTCTTCGGGCTGCGTCGGGGCGAAGCCCTGGGCTTGATGTGGGACTCATTCGACCCGGAGGCGAAGACGCTCAGGGTGACGCATTCGGTGAAGCGGCTCAAGAACCGTGATGCGAACGCGGAGACCAAGACGAAGATCGTAATAAGCGAGGTGAAGACCCCGAAGTCACGCCGGACGCTCGCGCTGACCTCCGAACTCGTCGACGCGCTCAAGGCCCACCGTGCGAGACACAACGCCGCGCGACTCAAGACCGGCGATGCGTGGGTGGAGCATGGCCTGATCTTTCCGACCGCCTCGGGCCGTCCGTCCGACCCCGACAACTTCTCTCACGTCTTCTCCCGGCTCACCAAGAACGCGGGCCTGGGCCACTGGCACCCGCACGAGCTGCGTCATTCGGGGGCCTCGCTCATGCTCGCCCAGGGCACCCCGCTTCATGTGGTCTCCGAAGTCCTCGGGCATGCCAGCGTCGCGATCACCAAGGACGTGTACGGCCATCTGATGGAGGGCGACCGGCGGGCGGCGACGGAGGCTATTACCGGCGCTCTGCTGGGGAAACGGAAGCGGGTGGCTCCCAGGGTGGCTCCCAACGACGGCGAAGAGACCGGATGAGCAGCGAAAGCACGAGGCCCCCGACCAGGGAACGGCTGGTCAGGGGCCTTGCGTACGAGAGCCGCCTTGGGGAATCGAACCCCAGACCTTCTGTTTACAAGACAGATGCTCTGCCGATTGAGCTAAGGCGGCCTACCGAGACGAGTTTAGTGGGCCGGAGGCCCTATCGTCACGGTGGAATCACCGGCGACGGCGTCGGGCGACCTCGTAGAGGGCGATCCCGGCGGCGACGCCCGCGTTGAGCGACTCGGCCGCGGCGTTCATGGGGATCCGTACGACCAGGTCACACGATTGCCGCACCAGCCGGGACAGGCCCTTGCCCTCGGAGCCGACGACCACGACGAGCGGCTCGCTGGCCAACTCGGCGTCGGCGACGTCCACGGACGCGGTCCCGTCGAGGCCGATCACGAACAGGCCGGCCTCGCGGTACGCGGTGAGCGTCTGGGTGAGGTTCGAGGCACGAGCGACCGGGAGGGTGGCGAGCGTGCCTGCCGAGGTCTTCCATGCGCCCGCCGTGACGCCGGCCGAGCGGCGGGACGGGACGACGAGCCCGTGCGCGCCGAACGCGGTCGCCGAACGGGCTATGGCGCCCAGGTTGCGGGGGTCGGTCACCCCGTCAAGAGCCACGATGAGCGGCACCTCGGCGGCGTCCTGCGCCCGTTCGACGAGCTGCTCCGGGTGGGCGTACTCGTAGGGCGGGATCTGCAGGCCGATGCCCTGATGGACGGTGCTTTCCGTCAGCCGGTCGAGCTTGTCGCGGGTGACCTCCAGCAACGCGATGCCGCGATCGGCAGCGATCTTGATCGACTCCCGGACCCGGTCGTCGTTGTCGATCCGCTGCGCGATGTAGAGCGCACTCGCCGGGATCTCGGCGCGCAGCGCCTCGAGGACGGGGTTGCGCCCACCGATGATCTCCGGCGCGTCGTCCCGGCGCTGCCGAGTCGGCGTGCGAGCCGTACGCTCGCCGGACGCCCGCCCGGCGGTCTCGCGCTCAAGCCGCTGCGCGCGGGCCTTGTCCTTGTACCAGTGCCGCATGTGAGCGGGCGGGGTCGCGCCTCGGCCCTCCAGGGAACCGCGGATCTTCCCGCCCGACCCCTTGGGCGTGCTCTGCTTCTTAGTCGGCTTCCTCGAAGCCCGTCCAGCCATGGTCTCTAGCGTACGGCCCACGCCGGGAAGCTTTGTCAGAAGCGACGGCGAAGCGGCAAGCCGTGGCTACCGCGACAGCTCCCAACGAGGGCCCTGAGGGGTGTCCTCGACCACGACGCCGGCCGCGGCGAGCTGCTCACGGATCGCGTCGGCAGCCGCGTAGTCCTTGCGCTCGCGGGCGGCCTGGCGCTGCTCCAGCGCGACCGCGATCAGCGCGTCGACCACCTCGCGCAAGCCCGAGTCGCCGCCCGAACGCCACTGCTCCGACCTGGGGTCGAGGCCGAGCACGTCGAGCATGTTCTGCGTCTCGGCGAGCAGCCGGGCGACCTGCTCCTTGTTGCCCTGGGCCAGCGCCACGTTGCCCTCGCGGACGACCTCGTGGATCACGGCCAGCGCCTGGGAGACGTTGAGGTCGTCGTCCATGGCGTCCATGAACGCCTGCGGCAGCGGGGCGTCGGCGTCCACGTCGTGGATCACCTCGGCCGCCCGCGTGACGAACCCCTCGATGCGCCGGTAGCCCGCCGCGGCCTCCTGGAGCGCCTCCTCCGAGTAGTCGATCTCCGACCGGTAGTGGGCCGCGACGAGGTAGTAGCGCAGCTCGACCGGACGGACCTTGCGGAGCATCTCGGGGATCAGCAGGGAGTTGCCGAGCGACTTGCTCATCTTCTCGCCGCCGAGCTTGAGCAGGCCGTTGTGCAGCCAGTAGCGCGCGAAGCCGTCACCCGCCGCCTGCGACTGGGCGATCTCGTTCTCATGGTGCGGGAAGATCAGGTCGACGCCGCCGCCGTGGATGTCGAAGGTCTCGCCGAGATACTTCGTGGCCATCGCCGAGCATTCCAGATGCCAGCCGGGGCGGCCGCGCCCCCACGGCGTCGGCCATGTCGGCTCGCCGGGCTTGGCGCCCTTCCACAGGGCGAAGTCACGCGGGTCGCGCTTGAGCGAGTCGGTGTCGGTGTCGCCCGCCGCCCGCATGTTCTCCAGCCTCTGGTTGGAGAGCTTGCCGTACCGCTCGGCGTACGAGACGACGTCGAAGTAGACGTCGCCGCCCGCGGCGTACGCGTGGCCCTTGTCGATGAGCCGCCGCATCAGCTCGACCATCTCGGGGACGTGACCCATGGCGCGCGGCTCGACCGTGGGCGGCAGGCAGCCGAGCTGGTCGTAGGCCCAGGTGAAGGCGCGCTGGTTGCGTTCCGCGACGACGAACCACGGCACGCCTTCCCCGGCGGCCACTCGGATGATCTTGTCGTCGAGATCGGTGACGTTGCGGCAGAACGTCACGTCATAGCCCTGCCGCATCAGCCATCTGCGGAGCACGTCGAAGTTGACCCCGGACCGGATGTGGCCGATGTGCGGCGGAGCCTGGACGGTCGCACCACACAGGTACATCGAGACCCGGCCGGGCTCGACCGGAACGAATTCGCGGACAGCACGTGTGCTGGTGTCGTAGAGGTGCAGGCTCACACACGCAAGGCTAACGCCTGACGCTACGGCGCAAGCCCTACTTACGCCCTCGTGAGCGCCTCGTGGAGGCATTTCCTACCGTACGGCAAGCACTTGTGCCCCGTAAGTCCCGTTAATCGCGTGAAAACCGACTCAGCGGGAGAAGGTCTTGTTGGGAGTGATACGGACAATGACGCGCTCGCTGTCCGGATCGGCCTCCACCCAGTCCTGACCCGTGTACTTGTGGGAGAGCTCCTGGATCAGCTTCCCCGTCTTGTCGTCGGCGAGCGTGGCCGTGCCGCGGACCTCGGCGTACCGGTAGGGGTTGGCCGCGTCGATCACCACGATCGACACCCGGGGGTCGCGGACGATGTTCCGGTGCTTGCGGCGGCCCTTCACCGTCGAGAACAGGATGTCGTCGCCGTCGGTCTTGACCCAGACCACCGACGCCTGAGGGCTTCCGTCCGAGTTGAGGCTCGCGACGGTGGCGAAGTTCACCCCGTCGAAGAGATCACGCGCACTGTCCGGCAGCATCGAGATCCTCCCTGTCCGTTTGAAGAACATCCGTACAACGAGCGCCCAACGCTCGTCCACCGCAGATGATTCCAGAGCGGTGGTGATTCACGCCGCATCCGGTCGCGCCGGCCCCCCGTACGGCCCGCCGGCGAACCTCGGCCGCCCCGCGGGCGACCTCCGCGACTCGCCGGTGAAGGTGCACGCTGCTGCACGATCTACCCGCCTGGCCGATTCTGTAGGCTCGAAAAGCCATGAACGCGACTCCCCCCGCTCAAGGACACCGTGGCGCCGACTCCCGAGGGCACGGTGTCGCCAGCACCTCGGAACGCCGCACCGCGGCCGCGGGAAACCGCGCCGCCGCACGTTCCGCGTCCCGTCCGTCCCGATCCGTCGACGCCCCGCTCGCGCTGCGCCGTACGGCCATCGGCCTCGCGGCTCTCGCCCTCGCCCTGCTGGCCGGGGCGGCCTGCGCGCTTTCATTCGAGGATCTGCGCCAACTGGCCCTCGCCGGAAACGCGGATCCACAACTCGCCTATCTGTATCCGGCGGCGTTCGACATCCTGCTGATCGTCGCGCTGGTGTGCGTTCCGCTGCTGCGCGGTGTACGACTCCTGGTCCGGCTGCAGGCCGGCTTCATCCTGATCCTCCTGCTGGCGACCGCCACGGCGACGGCCGTGGCCACCGCCGCCGGCACGACCCTCGAACCGAGGCCGGCCGCCATCGTCGTGGCGCTGTTCCCCTGGGTGATGCTCGTCCTCGGGCTCTGGCTCCTGCTGCTCCTGCTCAAGCACGCGCGGACGAACCGGGCCGACCTCGACGAGGACGAGGACGCCGCCGAGGACGGGCACGCCGCGGATTTCCTGCCGTTCGACCGCGAACGCAGCGCCGCCCGGCCCGGTCCGGCTCCTTCCGCCACCGAGCCCCGACCCGCTTCCGCGGGCCCGGCCGCCACGGCAACCGCGCCGACCACGCCGCCCACTCCCGCCGACCACGGCGAGACGGACCTGACTCCCCACGTCGCTGCCGACTCGGCCCCGGACACCGGTGACCCCGCCGAGGCCCACGACGACATCCGGACCCCCGAGACCGAGGGCACGGACTCCGGGGAGACCGAGACCGAGGTTCCGGCCCCGGAGGCGCCTACGGCCGAGCCGCCGTCGGTCGCAGCCCTTCCGCCGCGACCGGAGCCCGCTCAAGCTGCGGAAGCACCGCGCGACCGCCCCCTCCGCTGGGGTGACCTGGTCCGTCCCCACGCCGGTGACGTGCTCGTCCATCCCAGACGCCGGGACACCGGCGAGACCCCCACCGGGTCCGGGCCCGTGCACACCCCCGCGGCTGCCGAGGCCGCCGCCACGGAGCCGACGTCGGAGGACACACCCGCGTCCGGTCCGCTGGCGGCCCCGGTGCCCGATCACACGTCCGCCCCGGACGCGCAGGTGGACGAGTCCGGGGTCGACACGCAACCGCTCCGGCACATCACCGGCGTCCCCGACCCCGCTCGTGACAGGGAGGCCGCCGACCCGGAGGAGCGATCCGCCGACGACGCCCACGACGGGGCCGCGACCGAGAACGGCGAGACAGACGACGGGGAGCGCGGCGACGTGCCGCTGGCGCCGCCGTCCGGACGCATGCGCAGCACCCCGCTTCCGCCGAAGTAGCGAAGCTCCGAAACGGAAACAGGTCCGCCGACGGGATCACGCCGCGGCGGCTCCCGTACCT
>BCRI01000215.1 GCA_001552515.1 Sphaerimonospora mesophila NBRC 14179 = JCM 3151 | reverse complement strand
GGGGCGGCGCGGCCGTGACGGTCGTACTGGCCGCGGAGAACTATCCCGCCGATCCCGTCAAGGGCGACGCGATCGACGGCCTCCCCATCGGTGTCGAGGGGGCGTACGTCCTGCACGCGGGGACCGCCCTGGACGGGAGCGGACGGCTCGTGTCGAACGGCGGGCGGGTGCTCAACGTGGTCGGCACCGGGGCGGACGTGGCCGAGGCCAGGACGCGCGCCTACGACGTGCTCGGCGAGATCACGATGCGGGGCTCCCACCACCGCTCCGACATCGCCCTGCACGCGTCCGGCGCCTGAGCCTGGTCTGGGCCGGGTCTGTCCGGGCGTGGCTGGGTCTGTCGGGGTCTGGTGCGATCAGGTCCGTCTGAGCCTGGTCCGATCAGGCCCGAGCCCGACCTCGGATCTGAACGGGGCCTGAACGGAGCCTGTGAACAGGCCTGTTTCAGCGCCCCGGCCCGGGGCACTGCTCAAACCAGCCCGGACCGTACGGTCACCCCCGTCACAGGAGCCCGTGCGAGTTCGGCTGAACCATCCGGATCAGGGGCTACGCTGAGGCAAAGCCGCCGCCTCATGCGGATCCCCCATCCCTCCCCCAACATAGGAGTTTCGTCCATGGTTCGTTACCGCGTCCGTGGTGGCAACGTGCTGCGTGGTACCGCTTTCATCCAGGGTGCGAAGAACGCCGTGCTGCCGATGATCGGGGCGGCGCTGATGGCGGCCGAGGGCCGTACCGTGCTGCGCAACGTGCCGGTGATCGAAGATGTGCGCCGGGCGGTCGAGCTCGCACAGGCCGTGGGCGCCAAGGTGGAGTTCCACGAGACCGAGCGAACGCTCGTCATCGATGCCTCCCGGCTCACCAGTCCCGTCCTGCCCGCCGCGATCGCGCGACGGTTCCGCGGGTCCGTGCTGTTCGTGCCGGCCCTGCTCCACCGGCTCGGCGAAGCGGTCATCGAGGGCATCGGCGGCTGCAACCTGGGCAGCCGCAACCTGGACTTCCACTACCTCGGCTACAAGCGCCTCGGCGCGGTCGTGGACGAGGGCGAGAGCGTCATCCACATCAAGGCCGCCGGGCTCGTGGGCCATCCGCTCTACCTCGACACGCCCTCCCACACGGGCACCGAGAATCTGATCATGGCGGCCTCGCTGGCCAGGGGCACCACCGTGATCGAGAACGCGGCGCTCGAACCCGAGGTCCTCGACGTGATCGCCATGCTGAGCCGGATGGGCGCACGGATCCGCGGTGGCGGCACCGGCTTCATCACGGTCGAGGGAGTGAACGAGCTGACCGCGGTCGAGCACACGGTCATGCCCGACCGGCTCGACGCGGGCGTGTTCGCGATGGCGGCGGCGATCACGGGCGGCGAGGTGAACCTGGTCGGCGCCTCCCTGGAGCACCTGGGCGTGGTCCGCTGGAAGCTCGAGCAGATGGGCGTCGAGTTCGAGACCCACGGCGCCGTACTGCACGTCCGGCGGGAGCGGGCGCTGCGCCCGATCAACGTCATCACCGACACCTACCCCGGCTTCGCCACCGACCTCCAGTCGCCGCTGATGACGGTCGCGTGCCTGGCGGAGGGATCCAGCTATATCCACGAGCGCATCTTCGACGGCCGATTCGCTCTCGCCGGCGAGCTGAACAAGATGGGTGCGAACATCGAGGTCGACGACAGCCGCGCGGTCGTACACGGTCCCACCCCGCTGCACGGCACCGAGGTGACCGCGCACGATCTGCGATCCGGCATCGCGCTCGTGCTCGCGGGCCTGGCCGCCGAGGGCGAGACCACGATCGGATCGGGATATCTCATCGATCGCGGTCACGCGGCGCTCGCCCAGCGCATGCAGGCGCTCGGCGCAGATGTGGAACATGAAATTTCCACTTTGAGCGAGGCGTGAGCCTGCAATCCCATTTTTCCGTCTTGACCAGCGCAAACATTGCATTGTAGAGACCGGGCCTGCGACACCCGAATGGTATTCCGGTAAATCCGGGCGTGACATTTCGGCCCTAACCAGCGATCGTTCCAATGGAAGCCATGACGACGAAGGCACGTGGGATGGGACGAACATTGGTCGAGCGCACGGAAGAGAATCCGCGCGGATCGCGTCTGAGCACGGTGGCACCGGACCTCACCATCGGTGTGGTCGGGTCACATGACCTGGTCGAAAGGGTGATGCTCATGGGGCACTCAGCCGCCCCGGTGCCCTGTCGCCTGGTCGCGGCCGCCTATCGGGACGAGCAGGAAGCGGCGGACAAGGTCACGCGGCTGGGTCCCGGGGTGGACGCCTGCCTTTTCGCGAGCCCGGTGCCCTTCGAGCTCGCCCGGCGGGCCGGCGTGCTGACGATGCCCGCCACCCACGTGCAACTCGGCGGGGCGGCTCTTGTCGCGGCGATCGCACGGGCGGCTCTGGACGACCGGATCGATCCCCGGCGGGTGAGCATCGACGTGGTGGGCCGTTCGGAGATCGACGAGGCCTACGTCGATCTGAACCTCCCGTCGAGCGAGGTGCACAGCCGGGAGGACACCGGCTCGGTCAACACGATCGCGGCCTTTCATGAACGACTGATGCGCCAGGGGTCGACGACCGGGGCGCTGACATGCGTACAGGGGGTGGCCGACCGGCTGTCGGCCGCCGGGGTGCCCGCCGTACCGGTCCGCCCGACCGCCGCCGCGGTCCGTACGGCGCTGCACACGGCGGCGCTGCTCGGCACCCGGCATCGGCTGGAGGAGTCTCAGCTCACCGTCGTGCTGGTGGAGGTGCCGACGCTGCGCGAGCCGATAAGACGGACCTCGCCACGCTTCTGGCGGGACGAGCTGCGGCTGTCGCTGCACCGCCTGCTCGTCCAGGAGGCCAACCGGATCAACGCCAGTGTGTGGCCGATCGACGACCACGGCTATCTCGTGGTCGGCACCAAGGGCTCGATCTCGGCGGCCACGGATGGTTTTCGCATGCTTCCGTTCGCCGCCAGGATCCGCGACGAGCTCGGGCTGGCCGTCGAGGTGGGCATCGGCATGGGGCGGACGGCGCACGAGGCGGAGACTCACGCCCGGGGCGCGCTGGCCCGCACCCAGGGCGGCAAGCAGACACAGGGGTTCGCGGTCGACCGCGAGGGCCGGGCACTGGTGCCGCCGCCCCGCACGCCTCCCCACCCGGCCGTGCCGCTCAAGCCCAAGGGGATCGAGGTGCTCACCCGCCTGGCCGCCAAGCTGGAGGGCGGCGACACCGTCGTGGACGCCGAGAGTGCCGGGCGGATGCTCAGCGTCACGCCGCGTACGGCCCGGCGGTTGCTGCGCACGCTGGTTGACGAGGGGCTAGCGTGGCCGCTTCCGCCGAACCGCACACCCCAGCCCGGCCGTCCGCGCCAGCTCTACCGGCTCATCGTGGAGAAGCTGAACCGCTGAGTCCGCCCCCCGGGTCTATTGTCATGACCTATGAGACGAGACGGTCATGACATGCGGGTGTGGTCGGCGCTCGGAGCCGTGTACGTGGTGTGGGGCTCGACGTACCTCGGCATCATGATCGTCATCGAGACCATGCCCCCGCTGATGAGCGGCGGACTCCGCTTCATCGCGGCCGCGCTGATCCTTGGCACGGTCCTACGCGTGAGGGCCGTGCCGCTGCGCATGACGCGACGGGAGCTCGGGGGCGCGGCACTGGTCGGTGTCCTCCTCCTGACCGGGGGAAACGGCATGGTCTCGGTGGCCGAGCAGCACATCTCCAGCGGCCTGGCCGCACTGCTCGTCGCCTCGACCCCGCTGTGGCTGATCGTGCTCAGGGCGGTCTTCCGCGACCGGCCGCACGCGCTCACCCTGGCCGGGGTGCTGGTGGGCTTCGCCGGCGTCGCGTTCCTCTCACTCGGCTCGGTCGGCGGCGGCCCCGCCGGCAGCGGGGTGGGGATCACCGTGGTCGTGCTGGGGTCGCTGTCGTGGTCGATCGGATCGTTCATGTCCCAGCGGATCACGATGCCGGCCAACCCCTTCGTGGCCAGCATGGCCGAGATGGCTGCGGGCGGCGTCGCGCTGCTCGTCCTCGGTACGGCGAAGGGCGAGCGACTGCATCTCGCCGAGGTGACCTGGCAGTCGTGGGCGGCCCTGGCCTACCTCGTGCTCGCGGGTTCCCTCATCGGCTTCACGGCCTACATCTGGCTGCTCGGCAACGCGCCGATCTCGCTGGCGTCGACCTACGCGTACGTGAACCCGGTCGTGGCGGTGATCCTCGGGTGGCTCATTCTGTCCGAGCCGGTCACGGCCACCATGCTGGTCGCCGGTGCACTGATCGTCGTGGGCGTCGCGCTCGTCGTCTCCACCGAACGCCGCAGGCCGACCTCGCTACCGAAACGCGTACCGGCCCCTCAGTCCTGCACAGAAACCTGAGCCGACTGACCAACAGCGGATGTCGACGCATTCCGGAACCGCCTATAACGATCACGCTGTCTGGCTACTTGTGGCCATTGGGACTGCTACCAAGGTCATGAAGGCTGTCGGCATCGCCTGAAGTGATGGTTGGAGTGACCGGTGCGTAAAGGGATCACTTACTCGGACGCGGTTCGGCTTCTCGGCCAGGAGAGCAAGGTGGCGAAGGTCCTCGGCGGCGCGCTGCTCGATGCCACCCCGATCGCCGGTGTCCTCTCCCTGTTCGATGTCAAGGACGAGGTCGTACGGCTTGGCACCAATGTGGCGGGCAAGCTTCGCGACCGCGTCACGGGCCTGAACCGCTACGACCGTACGGCACGGCTCGAGGCGGCCCACGCCGCCATCATCGTCGCCGCGTTCTTCCAGGCTCTCGATGAGATGCCGTTGCCGTTCGACCCAAAGGAGCTCCGCCTCACGAAGGACGAACAGGTGACGTTGGCCGGTGGCGGCACACACCAGGGATCGTTCATCGCGAAGGTGATGACCATCGAACCGGCCGGTTTCCGAGCACATCACTCCTACGCCGACACTCTGTACTCGATTCGGCAGTATTACCGCGAGCTCACGGCAGAGCTGGCCTCGTTCGTCTCCGGCCTGGCCGTTCGAGACCGATTGAACGCCACCGAGTGGACTCAGACCGAAAGCGCCCTGCGGCAGGAACTCCCCGAAACCGCGTGCCGGAAGTACGAGGAGCTCCACCGGCAGTTGGCGGTGGATGTTCCTGAGTTCGCACTCTGGCGTGACGCGATCGAACGACATCATCTGGCCACGGGCCTGGGCGAGTTGGAGGCGCTGCTTACCCGAATCGCCGCCCAGATCAGGAGGCCGGGACACCCGCATACGCTCTCCCGTGCGCATCGGGCGGTGCTCAGTCGGCCGATCGCGCAGTCGGGCGAAATTCCCATGGGGATGAGCCTGCCCACGCTCGCCGAAGCGTACGTGAACCCGGACTTTCGAATGACCGAATACGCCGAGCACGCCGTTCCCAGCGTGGAATCGTGGTGGAACCAAGTCGAGCCGAACGACGATATCGTGGCGTTCCTGGCCCGCTATCTCACCTCGCCTGAGGCGACCAGGCTGCCGCTGGTCGTGCTCGGCCAGCCGGGTGCCGGCAAGTCCGTGCTCACCAGGATCCTCGCCGGCCGACTGCCGGAGGGCGACTATCTGCCGGTACGGGTGCCCCTGCGTGAGGTGCCGTCGGACGGGACGATCCAGGAGCAGATCGAGGCAGCCGTCCGGGATGCCATCGGAGAGCAGCTGAGCTGGCCGGAGCTGGTGCGGTCCGCCGGCGGCGCGCTGCCGGTCGTCATGCTGGACGGGTTGGACGAGCTGCTGCAGGCCACCGGCGTCCACCGGTCGGACTACCTGGCACAGATCGTCGACTTCCAGCGCCGGGAGACCGAACTCGGCCGCCCGGTGGTCATGCTGGTGACCACGCGGACGACCGTCGCCGACCGGATGCGCTTTCCGCACGGATGCCTGCTCGTGCGGCTCGAGCCCTTCACCGAGGTGCAGGTTCGTCGGTGGCTGTCGGTATGGAACTCCGCGAACCGGGACTATTTCTCCGCCCACGGGCTGGATCCGTTGCCGGCGGAATGTGTGCTGGCACACGGGGAGTTGGCGTCACAGCCGCTGCTCTTGCTGATGCTCGCCCTGTACGACACCGACGGCAACGCCCTCCAGCGCGGCGAGACCACGCTCAGCCAGGCCGAGCTGTACGAACGGCTGCTGACCCGCTTCGCCAGGCGTGAGGTGGGCAAGCACCGACCGGGTCTGGCCGAGTCGGACAGCGCACAGGCTGTGGAGCTGGAACTGCGCAACCTCGCGGTCGCGGCGTTCGCGATGTTCAACCGCGGCAGGCAATGGGTCACCACCGATGAACTCGAAGCGGACCTCACCGCTCTGCTCCCGGCTCCCCCGGCCCAGAGCACGAGCTTCCAGGCGCCACTATCACGGGCCGACAAGCTGATCGGGCGGTTCTTCTTCGTTCACCAGGCTTCCGCAGTGCGAGACGGTGCGTCCTTACATACGTATGAGTTCCTGCACGCGACATTCGGCGAGTATCTGGTCGCACGAATGGTCCGTGACGTTCTTCGTTCGATGATCAGGCGTGAAACGAACGCCGACGCCTTCTTCGGTCCGTCGCCGCTGGAGGACGGGCTTCTCTACGCGCTGCTGTCATTTTCCCTGCTGACCGAGCGACAGCCGACCCTCGATTTTCTGATCGAATTGCTGCCCGGTCTGGATCGCGACCGGGCCAAGGGACTACTCATCCGGCTGCTGCACGGGGCCGAGACGCGAACCGATCACAGTTACGCGGGCTATCTGGCGGAGCAGTCGACCTTCATCACCCGGTACGCCTACTACACCGCCAACCTGGTGATCCTCAGTGCTCTCGGCGCCGAGGGCATAGCGGGTAGCGAACTGTTTTCGCAGGCCGAGCATCCCGGCATCCCCTGGCAGCGCCTGACGTCC
>BCRI01000214.1 GCA_001552515.1 Sphaerimonospora mesophila NBRC 14179 = JCM 3151 | reverse complement strand
CGCGGTCGAGCACCGTGCACGGGGCGGCGCCCGACCACCAGGTGATCCGCAGGCGTTTGCCGTGAGCGACGGGCTTGGCGCTGATCCACCGCACCTTGTGCGTGCCGATTGTGCGCCCGTGCGGTTTCGTCGGGACGGTTTCGGCGGGGGACGAGGGGCCCACAGCGGGGGCGACCGGCCCGGGCGGGGACGAGGGTGAGAGGTGTCTCGCCGCGCCCTGCGCCCCGGGCGCGGCCGTGACGGTGACGACCGCGGTGGCGATCGCCGCGAAAGCCACACCGGCGACCGTGGTGGTGATGCCGTGGATGGTACGCATGCCCCTTAGTACGGACCCGGCGGCGTCCCGGTTCAACGTGATCGGCGATCCGTCCAGGCACCGCCGAGCCGACGACCGGAGCGGACTCAACTGGCGCCGTCGACCACCTGTCTGTCGCCGAGCGGGGAGCGCAGCTCCACCTTGGTCGTCTTCTGGATCGCGATCTCGATGCAGACCGCGTCGGGGGAGCGCCGGTCCTGCCCCTCGTAGAGCGTGACGATCACCTTGTCCGTCCGCTCGTCGACCTCGACCCGGTCGAGCACATGGCAGGGCTCGACGCCCGACCACCAGACCACGTCCAGCGATCGCCCGCCTTCGCCGGGGGTGGCGCTGCTCCACGGCACTTTGCGTGGGTCGAGCGTGTGTCCGACGGGCACGGCCGGAGACGGCGCGGCCTGGGTGTCGACCGGCCGGTCGGGCCCGCCCGGCGAAGCGGAGGTGGAGGTGGACGGGGTCTGTCCGCAGGCCGCCGCCGCCATGCACAGGAGTGTCACCAGCCAGAGCGTTCGCATACCTGTGAAACGGACACGGCGCCCTGCGGGTTCAGGCACCCGTTGACGCGCGTACGGCCCACCCTCTAAATTCAACGCATGATGAATTTGTCCGGACCCGCGATAGCCGTACGAGATCTGCGGGTCTGCAGGGGTGGGGCCGAGGTGCTGCACGGCCTCACGTTCACCGTGCCGAGAGGCCAGGTCACCGGCCTGCTCGGCCCGAGCGGGTGCGGCAAGACGACGCTGATGCGCGCGATCGTCGGGGTGCAGGTCGTCACCGGGGGAGAGGTGACCGTCCTCGGCGAGGCGGC
Source organism: Sphaerimonospora mesophila NBRC 14179 = JCM 3151 (assembly GCA_001552515.1). Lineage (GTDB taxonomy): Bacteria > Actinomycetota > Actinomycetes > Streptosporangiales > Streptosporangiaceae > Sphaerimonospora > Sphaerimonospora mesophila. Next base: position 5,888 of record BCRI01000214.1, on the reverse strand, counting down.
CGGAAGCGCCGGACTGCGCCGCAGCATCGGCTACTCGACGCAGAGTCCCGCCATCTACCGCGACCTCACGGTCCGGGAGAACCTCCGCTACTTCGCCGCCGTCCTCGGCGCGCCGAAGGACGACGTCGAGCGCGTGCTGGCGGAGGTCGGCCTCGCCGACGCCGGTCACCAGCTCGGCGGCACGCTCTCCGGCGGGCAGCTCGGCCGGGCCGGTCTCGCCGTCGCCCTGCTGGGCAGTCCGGAACTGCTGATCCTCGATGAGCCGACCGTCGGGCTCGACCCCGTGCTGCGTCAGGAGTTGTGGGCGCTCTTCCACCGTCTCGCCGAGGCCGGGGTGACGCTCCTGGTCTCCAGCCATGTCATGGACGAGGCGGCGCGCTGTCAGCGGCTCATCGTGCTGCGCCAGGGGGAGATCCTCGCCGACGGCACGCCGGACGGCCTGCGCGAACGGACGAGGACGACGGATCTGGAGGAGGCGTTCCTGCGCCTGATCGAGGAGAGGACGGCTGCGGCGTGAATGCGGCGATAACGATCGCCACGGCCCGGCGGATCATGACCCAGCTGCGGCACGACCACCGCACGGTCGCGCTGATGGTCTTCGTGCCGACGCTGGTGATGATCCTGCTCTACTACGTCATCGGCGACGAGCGGGCCTTCGCCCACTGGACGCCGATCCTGCTGTGCGTCTTTCCCTTCCTGACGATGTTCCTCGTCACCTCGATCGCCACGCTGCGCGAGCGCTCGTCGGGCACGCTGGAGCGGCTGATGGCGATGCCACTGGGGAAGCTCGACCTCCTCCTCGGGTACGGCATCGCGTTCAGCCTGCTGGCCTGCGTCCAGGTGGTGCTGGCCCTCGTGGTCTCGCTCACGTGGCTGGGCTACGACCCGGCGGGGAAGGTGTGGCCGCTGGTGCTCGTGGCGCTGCTCAACGCCGTGCTCGGCACCGCGCTGGGGCTGCTGTGCAGCGCGTTCGCCCGCACCGAGTTCCAGGCCGTGCAGTTCATGCCGGTGGTGATGCTCCCCCAGGCGTTCCTCGGCGGGATCCTGGTGCCGCGTGATCAGATGGCCACCGTGCTGCAATGGGTGTCCGACGTGCTGCCGATGTCGTACGCGATCGACGCGATGCGGGGCGCCGCGGCAGGCGGCGAGCTGAGCGGGGAGTTCTGGCGCGACGTGCTCATCGTCGCGGGGTCCACCGTGCTGGCCCTCGTCCTCGGGGCCGCCACGTTGCCTCGCCGGACCCGATGACCGACGCCGGGCCCGATGACCGACGCCGGGCCCGATGACCGACGCCGGGCCCGATGACCGGCGCGGAGCCCCCGGCCCGCGACGGGCCGGGGGCTCCCGGTGGTTCCGGCGGGTGGGCGTCAGCGCTCGCCGGGCACCCAGTCGTCGCTCGGCTGCGGCGCCGCCGACTTGAACGTCGCCGACACGGACGGCGGCACCGGGTCGGGGAACGGCGCGCAGTGCACGTCCGGGCCGGGCCGGCCGGCGGGCAGTGTGCCGTCGGTCAGGTACGCCTTCCAGATGTCGTCGACGCACGCGTCGCCGCGGCCGGTCAGGCCGTGGTTGCCGCCGCCGTCCATGACCACCAGGCGCGAGGCGGGGAACAGCCGGTGCATCTCGACACCGCCCTGATAGGGCGTGGCCGCGTCCTTGGTGTCCTGGAAGAACAGCGCGTTCTGGATCCCCCGGCCGTCGATGCGCTGCTGGTGCGTCGCCCGGACGGGCCAGTAGGCGCACTGGGCGTTGAACCAGGCGTTGCCCCAGGTCAGGAAGGGAGCCGTACGGTAGGACCGCCACCAGTCGAGATGCCAGGCGGCCCACTGACGCGGCCAGCGCGCGTCGGTGCACTCGACGGCGGAGTAGGCCGCCAGCGTGTTGTCGTCACCACTGCTGTCGCCGTAGACGCCGAACGTGCTCACCAGCGGGGCCGCGTCGCCGGCCGTGACGTACCGCGACAGCGCGTCGGCCAAGCGCGGCCAGCGGGTCTTGAGATAGCCGCCCGCGAGGAACGTGTCGTCGAGCTCGTCCGGCCCGACCCTGTCCTCGGCGGGGGTCGCCTTCAGCTTGGCGCGGGCCGCGTAGTACGCCTTCTCCACGTCGGCGGCGGTGGTGCCGAGGTGGTAGGTGGAGTCGTACTTCGCGGTCCAGGCGAAGAAGTCCTTGGCCCTGGCCTCGAAGGCCTGGTTCTGGTCGAGGTTGTGGCCGTACCAGATCCGCTCGGGGTTGACGATGCTGTCCAGGACCAGGCGGCGCACCCTGTCCGGGAACAGCGTCGCGTAGGTCGCGCCGAGGTAGGTGCCGTAGGAGTAGCCGACGTAGCTGATCTGCCGCTGGCCGAGTGCCTTGCGGATCAGGTCCATGTCGTTGGCCGCGTCGACCGTGGTCATGTGCTTGAGCAGCGCGCCGTACTTCTCGCCGCACGCCGTCGCGTAGCCGCGCGCCCGCTTGGCCCAGGCGAGCTCCTCCGTCAGATCGGCCGGCACGTAGTCGGGCCGCACGGGATCGGAGTAGTGCGGGTCGCAGCTCAGCGAGGGCTCGCTGGCGCCGACGCCGCGCGGGTCGAAGCCGATCAGGTCGTACTGCGCGGCGAGCTCGTCGCCGAGCCGGGCTCCCATGATGGACGGGTAGGCCAGGCCGCTCCCGCCCGGGCCGCCCGGGTTGAACAGCAGCGCGCCCTGGTAGTGGGCGGTGTCCGTCGCCTTCTTGCGCGACACCGCGATCTTGATTTTCTGGCCGTTCGGCCGGCGGTGGTCCATCGGGACCTCGACCATCGCACACTCGATTCCCGCCGGGAGGTCCTCGCACTGGGCCCACTGGGGAGTCGGCGGGGTGTACTCGGGGGCCCGGCGGGCATCGGCGGTCGCGGGTCCCGCGACCAGTGCTCCGCTCAGACCCAGGCCGGCTGTGGCCAGCGCGATGAGGATCTTTTTCACCTGGTTACCCCTTCGGCGTCGGCGGTTCCTCCGTTGGAACCGACTTATGACGCCATCGAGCGATCATCCTGACAGCGTGAGTAAGAATCGGCCGCGACATGCAGTTGGTTGCGCAATCGCAACGCGAGCGCGGCCGCTCCGTCATGCGGGCGGTAAGCTCGACGGGCTCGGCAAGCCGCGAGGAAGATCCCCGTAGTGAGGTAGAGGCATGATCGCGATTCTCGGGACCGGCAAGATGGGAGAGGCCCTGCTCTCGGGGCTGCTGCGCGCCGGGTTCAGGCCCGAGCAGATCATAGCGACGGCACGGCGGCCGGACCGGGCCGACGCGCTGCGCGAGCGGTACGGCGTGGTGGTGGCGGGCAACGCCGAGGCCGCCAAGGGCGCCGAGACGCTGATCCTGGCGGTCAAACCGCAGGACATGGCGGCGCTGCTGGCCGAGATCGCGCCCTTCGTGCCGGCCGACCGGCTGGTGATCTCCGTGGCCGCCGGCATCACCACCCAGTTCGTCGAGTCCCGCCTGGGGGGACAGGTCCCGGTCGTGCGGGTCATGTCCAACACCCCGGTCCTGGTCGACGAGGCCATGAGCGTCATCTCGGCCGGGACGTACGCGGAAGAGGAGCACCTGGAGCGGACCGAGGCGCTGCTCAGCCCGGTGGGCAAGGTGCTGCGCATCCCCGAATCGCAGCAGGACGCGGCGACCGCGCTGTCCGGCAGCGGCCCCGCGTACTTCTTCTACCTGGTCGAGGCCATGGTCGACGCCGGGATCCTGCTGGGCATGCCCAGGGCGGCCGCGCTGGACATGGTCACCCAGTCGATCGTCGGCGCGGCGATCATGCTGCGCGACTCGGGCGAGCACCCGGTGATCCTGCGGGAGGCCGTGACCTCGCCCGGCGGCACCACGATCTCCGCCATCGCCGAGCTCGAACGGCATCGGGTGCGTGCCGCGTTCCTGGACGCCATCGAGGCCGCCCGCGACCGCAGCCGCCGACTCGCCTCCGGCTGACCACCCCGTCGTACGCGGGTTCCCGGGGAGGGCTCTTGGCCCTCCCTTTACCATTGATCGGTGAGGCTTCGTCGCGGACTTCTCCCGTTGCTCGCCGTTGCGCCTCTCCTGGTCGCCGGGTGCACCTCAGTGGAACCGGCGACGGCGGTGCTCGGCACGGTCACCCGCGCATCGGTCAGCGAGGTCGTCGAGGCCCCCGCCACCGTCGCGGCGCGGGCCGCCGCCACGCTGACGGCCCCCGCCTCCGGCACCTTGGCCGCCCTGTACGTTCAGGACGGCGACACCGTGAAAAAGGGCCAGATCCTGGCGCGGATCAGCTCCCCCCAGGCGAAGGAGCAGCTCGCCGAGGCGCGGAAGGCCGACAGGAAGGCGGCTAGGCCGATCTCCATGGGGGGCGCGGGCGCCCAGGCGGCGGCCGTACGGCTGCCGCACCTCAGCCTGTCCTCGGCCTCGCTGGAGTCACAGGTCGCGCGGTCCTTCGCCAAGGCCAGGAAGGCGGTGAAGGCGGTCGACGACCGGGTGATGAGGGACCGGCTGCTGACCGCGATCGATGAGGCCCAGGCACGGCACCGGGCCCAGCGGCGGGCTCTCGACCAGGTGGTCGCGGGCCTCAACCGATCGCTCGAACAGGCGCTCTCGCAGGTGACAGGACAGCTGACCGGGCAGCTGCGATCCGGGCTGAACGGGTTGGCCGCCTCCCTGTCGTCGCTCCAGGAGGCATCGCGATCGCAGACCAGGGCGGCCGTGCTCGCCGCAAGGCGGACCGTGAGCGCGCTGGTCATCCGGGCGCCGTTCGGCGGCGTGGTCACGCTCGGCGGACCCTCCTCCGGCGGCACGGCGGGCATCGGCGGTCTGGGCGCCGCGCTCGGCGGCGCCGGCGGGACGGCCGGCTCACTCGACCTCGGCGCGCTGAGCGGCCGCCTGGCGGCTCCGGGCGGCGGCCGATCGGCCGGGGTCATCGCCACCGGGGTGCCGGTCTCCGCCGGGGACGCCGTCGTCACGGTCACCGACGTCTCCACGCTCACGCTCTCCGCCGACGTCGACGAGACCGACGTGCTGCTGGTCGACAAGGGGACCCCGGCCCAGGTCGAGCTCGACGCGGTGACCGGTGCGAGCTACCCCGCCACCGTGGTGGGCGTCGGCGTCTCGCCCAAGGAGGGTGCGACCGGCGGGGTCAGCTATCCCGTACGGCTCGAACTCGGCAAGGGGACCTACGACGGCGGCGCCGCCGCACCCGATCCGAAGCCCGGCATGAGCGCGGTGGTCCGGCTCACCGTGCGGCGGTCTCCCGACGCGGTGGCCGTACCCGCCTCTGCTGTCGCGACCAGCGACAGGGACACGATCGTCTGGGCCGTGCGGGACGGCAGGGCCGAGCGCCGCGTGGTCCGCCTGGGCGCGCAGGGGGACGCGGTCGTCGAGATCCTCGACGGGGTGTCGCCGGGCGAGCGCATCGTGATCAAAGGCGCCGACGCCGTCACCCCCGGTCAGCCCCTCCCATGACACCCACCACCACCGACCCCCGTTGTGGTGATCTTGCAATTTCTCGCAGGAAAGGCCGGTGACCTGGGGCGACATGTGCGGTGATCTTGCAGATTCTCGCAGAGACACGGCGCGACCCGCATCGGAGCCATCCGTGATCTTGCAGTCCGCGCCGGCGTTCGATGCCGTCGACCTCGTCCGCTCCTATCCGCTCGACGGCGGCGTCCGCGTCGACGCGCTGCGCGGCGTGACCCTGCGCATCGGCCAGGGGGAGTTCGTGGCGATCGTGGGGCCGTCGGGGTCGGGCAAGTCGACGCTGATGCACCTGCTCGGCTGCCTCGACCGGCCGACGTCCGGGCTGCTCCGGGTCGGCGGGGTGGACGTGTCCACGCTCGACGACACCCGGCTGGCCGAGCTGCGCAACCGGGCCATCGGCTTCGTCTTCCAGTCGTTCCACCTGCTGGCCC
>BCRI01000213.1 GCA_001552515.1 Sphaerimonospora mesophila NBRC 14179 = JCM 3151 | reverse complement strand
TTGTCACCTTCACCGGCCACAAAAAGCCTGTGTACGCGCTAGTTTTCAGCCCTAATGGGTTGCGTTTGGCCACCGCCAGCAGCGACCGTACTGCCCGGCTATGGGAGGCGGATCTTCCCACTGATCCGTTCTCCGCTATCTGTGCTCTCACAGGAAGCCGCATGAGTAAAGACAATTGGGTGCAGTACCTGCGCGACAAGCCCTATCAAAACGTCTGCCCATAACCCCTTACCCGCACAGCTCTGCTCACTCCATGTTCGAGCGATCCAGGGCAGCAGACGGCCGACAGCCCGGCGGCCAGCGCATCGGCTGACCTCTCGGATAGCACGTCGACCTGTCGGCTGGTGGCGATGTCGATCAGGATCGTGCCGTGGGTGTGACCGCGGCGCAGGGCGAAGTCGTCCACGCCCAGCACCTGGGGGCCGCTGTCGGGTTCAGGGTCGGGCAGGGATCGGATCAGCCGGATCAGCGTCATCCGGCTGACCGCGGCGGCCAGGCGTTGGGTGAGCCGGGCGCCGACCCGGCCGCCCAAGGCCAGCGCGATCGTCTGCAGCAGCGTGCGGAGCGGGACGCTGTAACGCCCGTAGCGGACGGTCAGCCCGGGCACCTGCTCGGCGAAGGTTTTCGCGGCGCAGTCGTCATCGCCGCACCGAAACCGTCGTACGCGCAGGTGAAGCATGGTCTCCTGGCCGCTGATCGCGGTGTCGCACACCCGTCGCTCGTAGCGGCTGTGCCACGTTGGGAGCTCATCCCGCATTGTGGGCACGCCGCCTGCGTGGTGTGGGTTCTGGCCTGGATCCGTATCGACCTGCCGGACCGGTGCAGCTGGTCGATCTGCAGGCCGGCCAGGTGGCGGAAGAGAACCGCGAGCAACTCCGAGATCGACATCCGACATGATCACCAACACCGGCAGCCCTCCGCCGGAAGATCACGAAATTAGTGCCGGGGCCGGCATCTGGCGTCCGTTGACAGCGGTCTTCGAAGTCAGGGGCTGATGGCCCATCGAACCTCCCTTGTATCGAACATGTGATCTAAATCTTCTGGAGTCAGAGTCCCCGTCAAGGTTACGATCTTGCCGTTCGCCGGCCGTGTTGATCGGCCGGTTCTCCACGCTGACAGGGCGCGAAGACGCCCCACGACTGGACGGGAGATCGACTTGAGGCGTGCACTGATCGCGTTAGGTCTCGGCCTGAGCGTGTTGGGTTCCGCTGTCATCACCGAGCCGGCACACGCCGCGAGTGCGGTGGTCGTCCCGTTGGCTCCCACGGTGACGGCGGCCCAGCAGGTCGCGAGGTTCTGGCTCGCCGACGGCGCCGCCAACCTGAGGAACGCCACGCCGTACACCGTGCAGACCGCGGTCGGCGGGGAACGCCTGCCCGCGGACATCGTTCCGGACGGCCCCTCGGGTTCTATCCCGCCGCTGGAGGGGCCGACCTCGCCGGAGGGGAGGATGCCCACAACCTTGGGCAAGGTGTTCTTCATCGGCAGCGACCTCCAGCCGCACTGGTGCACCGGCACGGCTGTGCATTCGACCTACCGGAACGTCGTAGCGACAGCAGGTCACTGCCTGTTGGACATCGAAGCCCCGGCCGGCCCACTCGCCAAGTGGGTTTTCGTCCCCGACTACTCCGAGGGCATGACCCCGTTCGGCCTGTATGTCGGGAAGCAGGGCGTCGCTCACTATGACTTCGACGACATCCGGGATTTTGACCGAGACTACGCCTTCGTCAACGTGTACAACGGTGTCGTCTCCTCTGCTCCGGACATGCTGACCAATGTCGGGAAGCTGGCCGACAACGTCGGCGGCCAGGGGCTCGCGTTCAACCAGCCGCTCGCGCCCGCGGCCGACGTCTTCGGTTATCCCGCCGGCCCCAACCCCGACGGCACTCAGCCCTACACGGGCGAGACCCTCGGACGGTCGACCGGATCGACGTTCGCGATGAAGGTCACGGGCCTCCGCGCGGACCAGCCCATCGGCGTGGACTCCCCGTTCACCGGTGAAGGCTCTCTCGGATCCCCGTGGCTGACCCGTTACACGAGCGACAGCCGTACCGGCTATCTCAACGGCATCACGATCAGCGTTTCCGACACCGATGGCGACAATCGGTACGACACCGGCGTCTCGCCGTACTTCGATGGTGAGTTGTACACGGTCTACCGGAACGCCATCCGCCTCTGGACCGGCTCCATCGCTTAGGCATCCCGTTCCCACCGCGTCCGCAGGGCGGACGCGGTTCCCATTCGCTACGAGACTGATTCGGCCCTCGCCCGCCGGGCGTCACGTCGCTCCTCGAAGCGGGTCGCGGCCACGTCGAGCTTGGCGAGGAAGGCCGCCAACTCCTCGCGGGCCTGCTCCCCCTCCGCGTTGAGACCTTCGATGTCGAAGATCTTCCACGCTCGCAGCACCGGCGTCAGAACCTCGTCACAATGCTGGCGCAGGTCGTAGATGCCCGCCATGGCGATCGTCACGGACTTGCGGGCGAAGCCCTCCATACCCTGGCCCGGCATCTGGAACGAGGTCACGACATCGGTGACGGCTCGCATGGTCTGCGACGGGGCCAGCTCGAACGCGGCGGCGAGGAGGTTCCGGTAGAAAAGCATGTGGAGGTTCTCGTCAGCGGCGACCTTCGAGAGCAACCTCTCGCATATCGGGTCTCCCGACACCTTCCCGGTGTTGCGGTGGGCGACCCGGGTGGCCAGCTCCTGGAATGAGACGTATGCCAACTGCTGGAGCATGCCGTCGTACTCCGTGGCGAAGCCGTTTTGCATGTGCGTCATCCTGGCCCGCTCCAGAGCGACGGGGTCGACGGCCCGGGAGACGGTGAGGTAGTCGCGGATGGCGATCCCGTGTCGGCCCTCCTCCGCTGTCCACCGGTGCACCCAGGTGCCCCAAGCGCCGTCCCTGCCGAACGTCGTGGCGATCTCGTGGTGGTAGCTCGGCAGGTTGTCCTCGGTCAAGAGGTTGACGATGAGCGAAACACGGGCGGGTTCGGGAATCGAGGAATCCTCCGGCGCCCAGGCCTCGCCTTGCAGGACCCCGTCGAACGTCCGGCCCTCGCTCCAGGGGATGAACTCGTGTGGGAACCACTCCTTGGCCACTGCGAGGTGGCGGTCCAGCTCTCGCCCGACCACGGGTTCGAGCTCCATGAGAAGCTCCGTCTGGGTGAGCGGGCGAGACGTGATCGGCATCTAAAGCCTCCGGATGCACAACCTACCAGGATGTAACCTACGCTAGCGTAGGTAAGTGGGCCGATCGCTTGCCGACGCGCCTCGGCCCGCGCTCTTCCTGGCGAGCCGAGCGTTGACGGTCATTCCTCGTCCGGTGAGGACGGCCCGGTCCAGGTGATATCCCTCAGAAAAGCCCCTCTCTGTCAGTCGTGGTGGCGAGCTTCTCCGAGCCGCGGAACTTCCACAGGTCGTCGACGGGAATCACAGCGAAGTGCCGATCGAGGTCATGGAAGTACGGCACAGCCCCTCGGCGGCATCAACCGATCGGTGGATTTTCCGGTCAGCAGCATTCGCGTACGAGTATGACCGGGAGATCGATTCGCGTCGGGGGCAGGCGAAAGATGCTTGAGCCATGGCAGTCATCGAAGTCACAGACCTCCGCAAGAGATATGCGGACCTGACGGTTCTGGCCGGGGTGTCGTTCTCCGTTGAGGAGGGTGAGATCTTCGGCATCCTCGGGCCGAACGGCGCCGGCAAGACCACCACCGTGGAGTGTGTGGAGGGGCTGAGGCGGCCCGACGGCGGGTCGGTCAGCGTGCTCGGGCTCGACCCGGTCAAGGACGGGCGAAGGGTACGCGAGCAGATCGGGGTGCAGCTCCAGCAGACGCAGTTGCCGGAGAACATCAAGGTGTGGGAGGCGCTCGACCTGTATGCCTCCTTTTATGCGAACCCGCGCGATTGGCGTGGGCTGCTGGAGGAGTGGGGGCTGGCGGACAAGCGCAATGCCCGCTTCGGGAAGTTGTCCGGTGGCCAGAAGCAACGGCTGTTCATCGCGCTGGCGCTGGTGGGCAACCCGCGGGTGGCGTTTCTCGACGAATTGACCACGGGGCTCGACCCGCAGGCTCGCCGTACCACCTGGGAGCTGATCAAGCAGGTCCGGGCGAGCGGCGTGATGACGGTGGTGTTGGTCAGCCATTTCATGGACGAGGTGGAGGAGCTCTGCGACCGGGTCGCCGTCTTCGACCGCGGCAAGGTCGTCGCGATCGACACCCCGGCCGGGCTGGTCGACGGGATCGACGCCGATCACCAGATGCGGTTCACGTTAATGGCCGGTGACCTGGTCGAGCTGGGCGGGCTGCCCGGGGTGACCGGCGTGACCAGGACAGGAAACCAGGTGGTCGTCACGGGCAGGGGTGATTTCGCCACGGCGGTCACCGCTCAGCTCGCCCGCCACCACGTCCTGGTCAGCGATCTGCGCATCGACAAGCGCACCCTCGACGACGCGTTCGTCGCCCTGACCGGCCATTCGTTCGGCTCCACCCACTGACTGAGGAAGACCATGACCAAGCTCACCATCGTCGAACTGAAGCTGCTGACCCGGGAACCCGGGGCGATTTTCTCGCTGCTCATCCCGCTGTTCATCCTGGTGGTCTTCGGAAGCTCGATCGAGCCGGGCGACACCATGCTCCTGCCGATGGCGCTGGCGATCGCCGTGGGGCTCGTGGGTCTGTACCTGCTGCCCACCACCATGGCCACCTATCGCGAGCGGGGCATCCTGCGCAGGCTCTCCGCCACGCCGGTACGTCCAGGAAACCTGCTGGTGGTGCAGCTGCTGCTGCAGTTCGTCCTCGCGCTGACCGCATGCGCCCTGCTGCTTGTCGTCGCGGGCACCGTCCTCGGTGCTCATCTGCCCACCCGGGTCCTGCCCGGCGCGCTGACCTTCCTGCTCGGTACGGCGGCCATGTTCGCCGTCGGCCTGCTCATCGCGGCCCTAGCTCCGAACGGCCGGGCCGCCAACGGGATCGGTGTCCTGCTGTACTTCCCGATGGCCTACCTCGCCGGGCTCATGCAGCCGACGGATCAGATGCCCGATATTTTGGCTCGTATTGGGGAATACACCCCGCTGGGGGCATTCCGGCAGAGCCTGCGGGACGTCTGGACGGGCGGCGCTCCCAGCGCTCTGCTGCTCGGTGTGATGGCGGCGTACGCCGTGGCCATCAGCATCGCAGCGGCCAAGTTCTTCCGCTGGGAGTGAGGCATGACCGGGCGGCTCGACCGATGGGAGCGGCTGCTGGAGCGCCAGATGGCGGCTGCGCCGTACGTCTTGCTGGCGACCTCCACGATGCTCTCCCTGCTCATCGATGGCAGGTCGTGGGTCATGCTCGGTCTGGCCGCGCTCGCCGCCGCCTGGATCTGGCTGGTGCCGCGAGGCGTGGTCTACGTGGCCGGGCTGGTGGTGCTGATCGGAGCGCTCTGCACACAGGGGATATGGTTCGCGAGCTTCTTCAGCTTCACCGGACATCTCCACTCCTGGCAGTACCTGAAGGGGAAGTGGCGGTTCGTCGCGGTGACCGCTACGGCGGCGATCAGCGTCGCGACCTACGGCGGTGGGTTGCCTGATCCCACGCCGTCCGGAATCCTCACCTACCTGTTCTTCACCGGCGCCATCGTGGTCCTGGTCAGCCTGTTCAGCTTCGCCGGGGAGATCACGGCCGAGCGGAGCGCCGAGCGCAAGCGGATGGTGGAGCGGCTCGAGGAGGCGCTGCGGGAGAACGCGGGATTGCACGCCCAGCTGTTGGTCCAGGCCCGCGAGGCGGGCGTGCTCGACGAGCGACAGCGCATGGCAGCGGAGATCCACGACACCCTCGCCCAGGGCCTGACCGGCATCATCACCCAGCTCCAGGCGGCGCAGCGTGCCGAGGACTGGCGGCGTCACGTGGACAACGCGGTACGGCTGGCGCGGGAAAGCCTGGCCGAGGCCCGGCGCTCCGTGCACGCGGTGGGACCCGGCCAGTTGGAGGTGGCGCCACTACCCGAGGCACTGAGGGATGTCGTCACCCAATGGGGCGAGATCAACGGGGTACGTGCGGATTTCACCATCACTGGTACGGTCCGTCCCATGCATCCGGAGGTCGAGGAGACGCTGCTCCGCACCGCACAGGAGGCGCTGGCCAACGCGGCCAAGCACGCCGGCGCGTCCCGGGTCGGGCTGACGCTGTCGTACATGGAGGACGTGGTCACCCTGGACGTGCGCGACGACGGCACCGGATTCGACCTCGAGCGGGTCCGCGACGGCGGCGGCTTCGGCCTGACCTCGATGCGCAAGCGGGTGAGCCGCCTGGCGGGCAGGCTGGAGATCGAGTCGGAACCCGGCGGCGGCACCGCGATCTCCGCGAGCGTCCCGGCGGTGGCACGTGGCTGAGCCCCTGATCCGGCTGCTGATCGCCGACGACCATCCCATCGTCCGCGACGGCATCCGCGGCATGTTCGCCGGTGACCCGGGCTTCGAGGTGCTCGGCGAGGCCGGAGACGGCGCCCAGGCCGTCGAACTCGCGCGGGCGCTGAACCCCGACGTGATCCTCATGGACCTCCGCATGCCCAGGATGGACGGCGTCGCGGCCATCAAGGAACTCGCCAGGCTGGGCATCGCGGCCCGCATCCTCGTCCTCACCACCTACGACACCGACCGGGACGTCCTGCCCGCCATCGAGGCCGGGGCCACCGGCTATCTCCTCAAGGACACCGGTCGGGATGAGCTCATCCGCGCCGTCCGTACGGCGGCGCGGGGCGAAGCCGTGCTGTCCCCGTCGGTCGCCACCCGCCTCCTCGGCCAGGTCCGCGCGCCCGCCGACCCGCTGAGCGCCCGGGAACTGGAGGTCCTCCACCTCATCGCCGAGGGCGCCACCAACCGCGAAGCCGCCGCGCGCCTGTTCATCAGCGAGGCCACGGTGAAGAGCCACGTGCTGCACATCTACGCCAAACTCGGCGTCAACGACCGGGCGGCCGCCGTCGCCGCCGCATTCCGACGCGGCCTGCTCACCCTGGAGAACGGCTAGACCCGGACAGGCGAGGGCAGGCCGGCCGCTACACGCCCACCGGGC
>BCRI01000212.1 GCA_001552515.1 Sphaerimonospora mesophila NBRC 14179 = JCM 3151 | reverse complement strand
ACTGAACGCCACCGCATACACTATGTCCGCATGGCCGGTGAAGGTGACGATGGGCTTGCCAGTAGCTGCATACAGCCGGGCGGTGCCATCGTGGCTGGCGGTGGCCAGACGTGAACCATCACGACTGAACGCCACCGCAGTCAGAGAACCCTTGTGGCCGGTGAAGGTGGAAATCAGCTCGCCGGTGACCACATCCCACAACCGGGCGGTGCCGTCGTCGCTGGCGGTAGCCAGATGTGACCCGTCAGGACTGAACGCCACCGCAAACACTCTGTCCGTATGGTCGGTGAAGCTGAAAACCAGCTTGCCTGCAGCGGTATACAGCTGGACATCGCCGTAGCCGCTGGCGACGGCCAGACGTGACCCGTCAGGACTGAACGCCACTGCAGCAACGGGGCCTTTATGTCCGGTCAAAGTGTGAATTGAGCTGCCGCTACGCACATCCCACAGACGAGCAGTTGCGTCGTAACTGCCGGTGGCCAGACGTGAACCATCAGGACTGAACGCCACTGCAGCAACGGGGCCTTTGTGTCCGGTCAAAGTGTGAATTGAGCTGCCGCTACGCACATCCCACAGCCGGGCGGTGCCGTCGGCGCTGGCGGTGGCCAGACGTGACCCATCACGACTGAACACCACCCCGGACAGAGAACCCTTGTGGCCGGTGAGCGTGAAAATCGGCTTGCCGGTGACCACATCCCACAGCCGAGCGGTGCCGTCGTCGCTGGCGGTGGCCAGACGTAAACCATCACGACTGAACACCACCGCAGACAGAGAACCCTTGTGGCCGGTGAGCGTGAAAATCGGCTCGCCGGTGACCACATCCCACAGCCGAGCGGTGCCGTCGTCGCTGGCGGTGGCCAGACGTGAACCATCCGGACTGAACGCCACCTCCGTTACGCGGCCTGTGTGGCCAGTGAGAATGGCGATCGGCCTGCCGGTGCCCGCCGCCCACAGACGGGCGGTACCGTCATGGCCGGCCGTGGCCAGACGTGACCCGTCAGGATTGAACGCCACCGCATACACTGCGTTTTGGTGGCCGGTGAAAACGGCGCGTTGCACGCTGAAGAAAGCCTTGAGCATGCTTACGCGCGCTTCGTCGGTGGAGGCAATGTGCCAGGCGGTAGTGCTCAGCTGCCGTGCCAGCATGGTGTCGGAATCACCGATGCTCTCGCTTTGCGCCGCGAGTTGGCGTGACAAGGAGTTCCTGCTTTCCTGGGCAGCGCTGACCGCCTGGTAGCTGGCGGTGATAGTGGCGGTGACGGTCAGGACCAGAAGTAAGCCCAGGGCGAGCAGCGTCTGACTCCGACGGCGGGTGCGGCGGGTTTCGGCCTGGTAGCTGGCGTGCAAAAAGTGGCGGGCGGTGTCGGTCAGGGCGGGGTAGCGGCCGGGATCGCTCTGCCACAACGTACGAGCCTGCTGGGCGGCTTCCAGACGGGTGCCCTGGTAGAGGAACGCCGCATCGTGGTGGTGACGGTGCCACTGGGCGGCATCTTCGCTGAGCTGCTGATGACTCAGCAGGGTGGCGCGGTCGGTGTCGATCCACTGGCGCAGCTGAGGCCAAGCCCGGATCAGGGCCTCATGGCTGATCTGCACGGTGTCGCTGTCCACGGTCAGCAGGCGGGCGTGCACGAAGTGGTCCACCACCTGGCGGACGGCGGCATGCTCGGGAGCATCTGTGGCGGGCAACAGATCGGTCAACGGCAGGGCGCGGCGGGTGTCATCCTGGCCGTCGCCGAGCCGTACCAGGCGGGTAAGCAGTCGGCGGGCGGTCTGGCGGGCAGGCAGGTCAAGGTGATCCAGGGTGGTGTCGGCGGTGCGGGCCAAGGCTCGGCGGATCCCGCCGGTGGCGAGATATCCGGCTATGGTCAGCGTCCGGCCTTCCCGGTGCTGCCAGGTGACCAGCAGCGCATGTGACAGCAACGGCAGCATTCCCCCCGCACCGATGGCACCACCGATACCGCCCGCTCCGTTGCTTGTGGTGCCCGCATCGGCGGTAGCCGGATGTGCGGGGGCCGTCTCGGCAAGGGTGTCGGTACCGGCGTCCTCCAGGACAAGGTCGATCAGCCCGGGTTCGAGGGTGAGCCCGGCCCGCTGAGCGGGGCCTTCGATCGCCTGACGCAGTTGGGCGGGGGTCATCGGGCCAACGACCACGGCATGTTCCAGTGCGGGGACCAGTTCTAGATGGGCGGCGCAGTGCCCGAAGAAGTCAGCCCGCATGCCGATGACGACCACCGCCGTGACCGCTCCACCTGCGGGGATACCTGTCGCGTCCGTTGCGACGGCGGTTCTAGCCGTGCCCGCGTCTGCGGTGTCCCCTGCTGGACCTGTTGTTCTCGTCGTGTTCGCGGTGTCTTGAGCGAGTGTGGTGCCGGTGGTTTTCCGGCAGAGGATGTGGAGGGCCCGAATGAAGGTCCGCCGCTGGTGTTCGTCGGAGCAAGCGGTGAACAGCTCTTCGAACTGGTCGACCATGATCACCGCCTGACGGGCCCCCATCGCCCGCCCGAGCACACTCGCCACACCGGCCGGGTCCTGCTCCAGTTGCTTGCGCAGGTCCTCCGAGGGCATGCCGGTTAGCGAGGCCAAGCGGGCGACCAGCGTCCCCACCGGGTCGGCGCCGGGAGTAAGGAGGATGACCTCGGTGCCGGGCGACCGGTGCAGGACCGGGATCAGGCCCGCGCGCAGCAGCGAGGATTTGCCCGAGCCGGACGGTCCGGTCACCACCAGTAAATCCCCAGCACTGACCTGAGCGGCGACCCGGTCGACAAGCACCCGGGTCAGCTCGGTGCGGCCGAAGAAGTACTCGGTATCGTGCGGTCCATAGGCGGCCAGCCCCCGATACGGGCTGAACTGCCCGCTGTCGTGTGCCACCTGGCCACCACCCAGACCATCTGCTGGGCGGAGGGTGCCCGGAGGGCGGGCAGGGTTGAGTGCCACGGGGTGATGGTCACCGTGGTCGGTAGCCTGGCGGCGGGGGGCGGGAAACCCCTGCTCGGGCAGGGTACGGGCCAGGCAGCGGTAGATGTCATCCAGGGTGAGCACCGCCGGTGCGGTGGGATCACCGCCGGTGAGGAGGTTGATCAGTGCGCCGGTGAAGGCGGTGTGCCGCTGCCCGGGCGGAGCCCAGGCGGCCTGGTCCCGGCCTGCAGCGGCCAGCAGGTAGGTGCCCTGCGGGGTGGCCTCCAGCAGCCGCTGGCTCACCTCCCGGGTGGCTGGAGTGGCGCGTCCAGAAAAGCAGCAGTCCATCACGATCACGATCACCGGCGCGGTGCACTGCGTCACCACCTGGCGCAGCGTGGAGTACGGCAGCGCCTGGTGCGCGGGGATCCCCCTGGTCAGGTCGGCGGTGGCGTGTGTGGCCAGGTGAAGTTCGTTGCCGGCGTCCACTAGGCCGTGGCCCAGGTAGTAGACCACCAGCACATCGGTGGCCTGCCGGGCCGCTTCGACGAGGACCGCGCCGAATTCCACCGGTCCGGCCGGGTCGATCACGGTGGTCAGCGCGGCCGGGTCCAGCCCCGCCCGCTCCACCAGGCAGCGGCCGAGATCGGTGACCGTGTCGGCCACCGAGTCGACCGCGGGCAGGGACGATCCAGCGGTGTAGGTTCCTGAGCCCACCACCACAACACGGGCGCCCGGGGAGGCGAGCATCAGCCGTGGGCTGCCATCGGCGGTCATTCGTGGGGATCGGTGGTCTCGAGCAGGTGGGTGATGTGGGCGGTCAGCTCGCGGAGCTGAGCCGGGTTCATACCCTTGACGCCTTTGGCGGTGACTTCTAAGGTTTCCCCGTCCTCTCCGCCGCGGGTCAGTTTCACCCCGACTTCGCCGGAGCGGTTGGACAGCCAGGCGATCAGGACACTGGCGGCGGTGGCCGCGCCACCACCGGCGCCTAAGATCAGCTGCAAAGCATCCAGGGGGGCGCCCAGTGCTCCGGCTGGGATTGCCGCCTCGCGGATCCTGACTCGGCCCCGCAAATCGGATTCTTCCGACATCCAGGAATGCAGGTTGCGGAGCAGGTCCGCGGCACCATTATCCAGAGTGATCACTAAAATACTCATAGTACCTCTCTGATCTGATGCGATCACGCTAGCCACATATGTCGATTCCAAGGAATTGTAGCGGAGTTGCCACTCTATCCTTATACGGCTGGTATGTATATGTCAGCAAATCCCGGAACCTACCGAGGGCGGTTACCGAAATTGCGCACGCCCTGTTGACGCGAAGAACCGGAAGCCGGGGTGAACAGAGTTGACGCCAGCGGGTGTTGTGTCGCGTGCACAGCCAGTAAGGAGCGCTCTAGAGGGTGTCTGAAAAGGTGGCGTTCAGGTAGCTGGTCACGCCGGGAGTCGTGTGAGGTGCTGATGGGGGAGGTTCCCCCATGCCTGAGCCTCGACTGCCCTACCCCACAGACCTCACCGATCACGAATGGGCGCTGCTGGAGCCGCTGGTCCCTGCCCCAAAAGCGGCGGCCGCCCTGCGCTTCACCCCCGACGGGAGATCGTGAACGCGATCGCCTACTGGCTACGCGCCGGCTGCGCCTGGCGGCTGCTGCCACACGACTTTCCACCCTGGCAGACGGTCTACCACTACTGGCGCCAATGGCGGAACGAAGGCCGCTGGGAGCAGATCCTGGCGGTGCTGCGGGAGCGTGAACGCAGCCGCCACGGTCGCGATCCCGCCCCCAGTGCGGGAGTGATCGACAGCCAGAGCGTACGCGGTACCGAAAGAGGCGGTCTGCACGGCTACGACGGCGCCAAGAAGGTGCTGGGCGTCAAGCGGCACCTGCTGGTCGACACGCTCGGCCTGGTCTTGCGCGCGTGTGTCAGCCCGGCCCACGCCGATGACCGGGACGGGGCGATGGTGCTGCTGCACCACGCTGCACAACGGTTTCCCCGACTGCGGCACCTATGGGCCGACCAGGGCTACCGCGGCAGCCGGTTCATCGGCTGGGCCCACGATGCGCTGGGGATGACAGTCCAGATCGTGGTACGTCGCGACGGCGGCAACCGGCGAACCTGGGCCAAGACAGGCACACCCCCGCGCGAGCTACCGACGATCACGGTGGTCCCGCGTCGATGGGTCGTGGAGAGAACGTTCGCCTGGCTGGGCCGCTACCGGCGATTATCCAAAGACTACGAGTATCTGATCACAACCTCGGAAAGCGTCATCTACGCCGCCACCTGCACGCTGCTCCTGCACCGCCTCACAAAACCACGATCATGACTTTTCAGACACCCTCTATCCGTGTGAGAGCCGACGAATCATTCGACTGGTTAAAGGTAGGCCATCAGCTATTCCCAGCGTGATCTCGTACTGAGTCCCTGCTTTGTCAATGAACGTCACGGTCCAGGTCTCGCGCTCAAAATCGTGATCTTCCGAGATCAGACAAAGAGTGGCTTCCTCCATCCCGTAGGTCCTGGCGACCCTCCAGTGTCCGCGGGAGATCGCCTCATCTCGAGTCAGCGGGAGTCGTCACAGGGTGAACCTGCAGCATCTATCCGAGATCGCATGAGCCGAATGAGGCTCTTGAAACCCTCGTAGGCGGTAGAACCAGCGATTCCAGCACCGACCCATTCAGCAACCTGCAGAATTACCGAGTAGCCAGAGGCGCTAGCTCCCCAGTTGAAATCAACTTGCCGGAACTCCAGCACATAAGGTACCCGCTCCCCCTCTTGCCAGGTAAGGAGATCAAGCTCAGAGACGAGCCAATCACGCGTCCAAACGGGGCCCTTAAGGTCAGGATCATGAAACTCAGCAGCCCATACCTCATCAGCCGGAACCGCGGGGCTCTTGGTGAGATGCACCTCAGCCCTCATCGAATTCACGCTGTCCCGGAGTGGAGCCTCCCTCTGAGACAAAGAAGCAACATCGATCTCACTCATGGAGGGAGAGTAGCGCCAGGTGGGGACAGTTCGGAGAGCGTTGCTGTCACTGGAGATCAAAAACGCCCCGGAGCTTGGATGCTCGGGGCGTTTTGGCTGTTCAAAGATTGTGGTCAGGGGCAGGGTCGAACTGCCGACCTTCCGCTTTTCAGGCGGACGCTCGTACCAACTGAGCTACCTGACCTCGGCGGTTCCGCCGTGCGCGGTCCTGACGGGACTTGAACCCGCGACCTCCACCTTGACAGGGTGGCGAGCACTCCAAACTGCTCTACAGGACCTCTGTGTCCGGAAGATTTCGCTTCCGTGTTGTTCGGCTTGCCTAGCTTACCAGTTCCCCGGAGGTCTTCGACCTCTCGTTTTCCCGGTGAGCCGGAACCCGCACGTGCCCCCAACGGGATTCGAACCCGTGCCGCCGCCTTGAAAGGGCGGTGTCCTAGGCCGCTAGACGATGGGGGCTCAGGGACGTTGCCCTGTTCCGTGACGCCTTCCGTCGGAGACCTCTGAAGCATAGGGGACGTTTGCCCCTGATGCCAAAGCGGACGGCGACGGCGAGCCGGTGATCGTTCCCGCTGGCGACGGGATCTCTTTCGACTCCGGGAAAATTGTACGGCCAGGCTCCGACTCCAGGTGACGCTCCACCTGGATCGACTGTTCGCCCAGGCCGCCGACGGTGATGTCGTCCCAGGCCTCCAGCCTGTGGGTGGTCTTGCTGAAGTAGAGCACCGAGGCCGTGAGCGGGGTCGGCTCGTCGTGTTCGAGGCCGCGCAGGCCGGCGCCTCCGGTGGAGCCCTGGACCATCAACCGGGTCTCCGTGGGCAGCACCTCGGTCGAGCGCTGGTGGGCGTGACCGGACAGCACGAGCGGGACGACCCCCGAGAACCCGCGGCCCACATTCGGGTCGTGCACCGCCACGACATCGGCGACGATCTTCTCTGGCGCCGGGGCCGAGGGCGACGGTGACGGAGAGGGCGACAAAGACGGTGACGGTGAAGACGACGATGAAGACGACGGCGTTGGCGACGGTGATGGTGAGATCGGCTCCGGAGGCGCGAACCGGGCGGCGTGTCCACGACCGAGCGCGTAGAGCGCCTCGTTGGAACCCCCCTCCACCTGTACGGACTTGTCCGGAGTGAACCGCGGATCGCCGAGGCCGTAGATGCGCAGCCCCTTGACCGTTGCCGCCTTGTCGTCCAGCACGATCGCGTTCTTCTGCTTGGCCACCGCCCGCTGGGTCTTCTTCG
>BCRI01000211.1 GCA_001552515.1 Sphaerimonospora mesophila NBRC 14179 = JCM 3151 | reverse complement strand
GCTCTGACCAACTGAGCTAGCGGCGCGGAACTCCTAGAGAGTATCGCACCGGCCAGATCACTCAAAATCGGATCCGCGGGCGTTCCGGGCCCGATCCGGTCACGACATTCGGCGGAGGATGCGGGCCGCCGTACGCGCCAGCAACTCGATCTGGTCGTCCGTCAGCTCGGCGTCGTCCTGTGACCGGATCCAGCGCGCGATCCGGCGTGGATAGGCGACGGTCAGTCCCTCACCGGTGATCGTGCCGCCCCATCCCCAGATCCCGTCACCCCCCACGATCTTGCCGCTGTGCACGGCGAGCACGGGCGAGATCCTGACGTCGATGCCGGTCTCCCGGCTCAGCAGCGTCGCCATCGACGAGGCGGCGTTGATCAGGCCCTTGGCTGCGGAGGTGCCGAACTTCTCGTCGAAGAACAGGCGCTCGCCGTACCGCGCGATGATGGTGTCCGGCGCCCAGGCCTCGTTGTCCACGATCCACAGGCCGCCCGGGCCGATGACGAGGTGGTCGATCGACGCCTCGCCCGGTACGGCCCGGCCGTCCATGACGCGGTAGCCGTACTTGCGCAGGCCTCTGCGCAGCAGCCGGCCGGTCCGCACCTCGCCCCGGCGCTTGCCCCGCCACACGGCCGTGCGCTCGTACGACCGCCAGGCGATGAGGAAGTCGGTGAGGGCGGCGGCGGCCGCGAGCACCAGTCCGGTGGTGAACGCGGCGAGCCCGAACCTGACGGCCAGCAGGTTCCCCACGACGAACCCGCCCACGGCGATGGCGGCACGGACGCGCAGCCTGTTCTTGCGCCCGGCATACCAGAAGGTGACATAGAGGTTCTGCGGTGAGGCACCGGTGAACTTCTCGTCTTGCGGGACATAGATCGACCCACTGGGCACGCGAACTCCCCACACTCGTCGCTGCTGCTCTCTTCGGGAATACCCGATCGGGAATCCCAGCCCTCCTAAGGTGAGGGAACTGGCGCATTTCCGCCAGTCCGAACCGACCTGACCGACCAGTCGGTATGCTTGTTCGCGACATACGAGGGAGGACCGGATGGCGCGCGGCGCGGCGACCGAGGAGCCGGTACGGCAGCGCCTGCTGACCGAGGCGACCCGGCTGTTCGCCGAGCGCGGCTTCGAGAGCACGTCGGTGCAGGAGATCGTGGCGGCGGCCGGAGTGACCAAGGGCGCCATGTACCACTATTTCGCTTCGAAGGACGACCTGCTGCACGAGATCTACGGACGCGTGCTGCGCATGCAGATGGAGCGGCTGACGACGTTCGCCGACGCATCGGGTCCGATCGCCGAGCGGCTGCACGCGGCGGCGCGGGACGTCGTCATGACCACGGTGGAGAACCTCGACGACTCCAAGGTCTTCTTCCGGTCGATGCATCAGCTTTCCCCCGAGGTCTACAAGATCGTCAGGGCCGACCGCCGCCGCTATCACGAGCGCTTCCGCGACCTGGTGATCGAGGGCCAGCGTGGCGGGGTGTTCCGCGGCGACGTCCCGGCCGAGATGGTGGTCGACTTCTTCTTCGGCGCGGTCCACCACCTCGGCACCTGGTATCACCCCGGCGGCCCGCTGACCGGCCCCGAGATCGGCCGCCACTTCGCCGACCTGCTGCTCAGGTCCCTCGCGCCGGTGGGCTGACGGACCCGCCGGAGATCCCGTCGTCGGCCCGCGTACCTCTCGGCCGAAGTGGTCCTCGGTGATCACCGCCAAGTGGCCATCGGCCGATGCCGTACGCGCCGGATAACGTCGGCGCATGACTGCCAAGATGCCGGAACCCGTTGTCCTCGAAGGCCGGTCCGTACAGCTCACGCCGCTCACCCTCGACCACGTGCCCGACCTGTTCACGGTGGGCCGTGACGAGGAGGTGTGGCGGTGGCGGCCCTCCACGACCCCGGCGTCCGAGGAGGACATGCGGCGTCACGTCGCCGCGCTGCTGGCCCGGCCGGACACCACCCAGTTCGCGGTCGTCTTCAAGGAGACCGGGCGGGTCATCGGCTCCACCGGATACTGGGACGTGTACGGCGTCGACGAGAGCGTGGAGATCGGCTCGACGTGGTACGGCACGGCCTACTGGCGGACCTCGGTGAACACCGAGTGCAAGATCCTGCTGCTCGACCACGCCTTCGGCGCGCTGGGCTTCACCCGCGTCGTCTTCAAGACCGACATCCGCAACCTCCGCTCGCAGGCCGCCATCGAGCGGATCGGGGGTGTACGCGAGGGCGTGCTCAGACGGCAGCTCCGCCGGAGCGACGGCACCTGGCGCGACAGCCCCTACTACTCCATCCTCGACGACGAGTGGCCGTCCCACCGGGCCCGCCTCAGCGCCCGCCCTGCCTCTGTCAGTCCCTGAGAAAGAGGCCAAGGAGTTCCCCGAAGGCCGCACGCAGGTCATCGAGGGAGGGCGTTCCCCCCGCCCCGACCACCGCGTCGAACAGCAGACCCTCCGCATAGGCGACCAGCTGCCTGCCCTGCCGTACGGGATCGGGCGAGCCCGCCGCCGTGAGCAGGGCGGTGACCGGCTCTCGGTAACGGCGGCCCAGCTCGTCGTAGACCTTGCGCAACTCGGGCCGCCGATTCGCCTCCATCGCGAGTTCGTACCTCGCGATCGTCGTCTCCCGCTGCTCGGTCATCGCCGTATGCATGGCCCGCGCCACCAGGGCGGCCAGATCGGCGGCCTTCCCGCGCTCCCCGGGCGCGACGGCGGCCAGCGCCGCGGAGAAGGCGGCCTCCTGACGTTCGACCAGGCGGGACAGCGCGAGTTCGAGCAGCGCCGCACGGGTGCGCGCGTGGTTGGAGGTCGAGCCCGGCGGCAGAGCGGCCGCCTCGTCGACCGCCCGATGCGTCAGGCCGCGTGTGCCCCGCTCGGCCAGGATCGCGATGGCCGTGTCCGCGATGAGGGCCGCCCGCTGACTGAACACCGTCCCATCCTAGAAGGACACTACGGCCGTAGTATGCTCTACTACATGTGTAGTGAAGGAGGGTGTGATGTCGCACGCCGCAGTGATCGGAGCGGGCATCGGCGGGTTGACGGCCGCCGTCGCCCTGGCGCAGGAGGGCTGGACGGTGACCGTCCTGGAGCAGGCGGCCTCGATCGAGCCCGTCGGCTCCGGGCTGGCCATCGCCCCGAACGCGCTGCGGGCGCTCGACATGATCGGGATCGGCGACGAGGTCAGGAGGCTGTCCGCGATCCAGGGTGAGGGCGGCATCCGCCGTCCGGACGGCCGGTGGCTGACCCGCACCGACACCGACGCCATGACGGCACGCTACGGCGACCCGATCGTGCTGCTCCCGCGTGCGACGCTCGTCGACCTGCTGGCCGTACGGCTGCCGCCGGGCGCGCTGCACCTGAACCGCCGGGTCGAGTCGGTCGACCCGGCGGCGGGCCGGGTCGTGACTGCCGACGGGACCCTCGACGCCGACCTCGTCGTGGCCGCCGACGGCATCCGCTCCGCGACCAGGTCCACGCTGTTCCCGGGACATCCGGAGCCGCGCTACACGGGCGTGACGAGTTGGCGGATCGTCGTCCCGGCCGACCGGGGGTCGGACCCGCCGCAGGCCTGCGAGACGTGGGGCGACGGCACCCTCTTCGGCGTGATGCCGATGGCCGGCGGCCTGGTGTACTGCTACGCCACAGCGGCGGCGCCGCCGGGCGCGCGCGCCTCCGACGAGAAGGACGAGCTGATCAGGCTTTTCGGGGACTGGCGCGCCCCCATCCCCGCGCTGCTCGCCGCCGCCGATCCCGCGGCCGTGCTCCGCCATGACATCTACAGCCTCGACAGGCCGCTTCCCGCCTTCCACCGGGGACGGGCCGCCCTGCTGGGCGACGCGGCGCATCCGATGACGCCGAACCTCGGTCAGGGCGCCTGCCAGGCCATCGAGGACGCCGTCGTGCTGGCCCGTCAGGCGGGCGCGGCGGTGGAAGCGGGCGAGGCCGTCGACCTGGCCGCCTACAGCCGGGCACGGGTGGCGCGGACCACGCGGATCGTCCGCCGGTCGCGGGCGATCGGCCGCCTCACTGGTTGGCGCAGCAGACCGGCCGTGGCCCTACGCGACACGCTGCTGCTGGCGATGGGCGCCCTCGGCACGAATGCCGCCTTCCGCCAGGCCGACGCGATCTGCCACTGGCCCGGTTGAGCCGGTTTCCGTGCTCCGGTGAACCAGCGGAGGGAGCGGAGCGGGAGGGAGCGAGGACCGGGGTTTCCGCCCGGCGCGGCTCCCGGCCCCGGTCACCTGGTCGGCGTGGGCTGCGCGCCGGGCGGCGGGTCGGTCCGGTGCAGCACCACATACCCCTCGCGATCGAAGACGACCTCGTAACCCATCGCCTTCAACTCCTCCACCCGCTCCCGCTGCCGGTCCACCGACCCCCACGGGTAGGCGCCCCTGGCCGTGTCCGCCACGATCCATTGGGCGACGGGCGGCCGGTCGTTCCACAGCAGCACGGTCGTCCGGGCCGACAGGTGCGGCCCCACGTGGTTGACCGCCTCGACGGCCACCCCGCTGGGCACCATTTCGACCGCCTGTCCTGCGGCGACCACGTCCGGATGAGTCTCGTAGAACTCGGGCCTGATCAGCTGGTCGAACGGGAAGCGCGGCACGAGCGTGAGCGCGACCACGCACACCCCGGCCGCCCAGGCCAGGGCGCCGGCGCGGGGATCGGGCCATGCTCTGCGGGCCCACCGCAGCAGCCGTGCCGTACCGTCGACGCCGGCGCACAGCAGGACGGCCACCGTGAAGGCGCTGTGGTGGAAGTCGACGCCCCACCAGATGGCGCGGTCGGAGAGCATCCGTTCCAGGATCTGCGGCAGCGCCATCAGCGTCAGCGGTGAGAACAGACAGGTCAGCAGCGCCGGCCAGAGCAGGAGCGCCCATGTGTCGATCTTCACCTGGGGGCTGACGAGCATCTTCAGCACGCGCAGCGGATCGCTCAGGGCCGTGGCCAGCACCTCGGGCACGTCCTTGCCCAGTTCGTCGTAGGCCCAGTAGAGCCCGGGATCGCCGCCGACCGCGGGGATCAGGACCCCCCGGGCGAGTCCTGTGTAGAGGATGCCGAGCCCGAGGTAGCCGAGCCCGTCGAGCCGCCGTCCGCGCGTCACCAGCAGGCAGCAGCCGAACCCGGCGACCATGAGCCCGGCGTCCTCCTTCACCAGCAGGAAGGCGACGGCCGCCACCGCCGCGGCGACACGCCTGCCCGCGTGGAAGCGTTCGATGACCAGGGCGGTGAGCACGGGTGCGAACGCGACCTCGTGGAAGTCGAAGTTGACCGACTGCGCAACGGGCCAGGACAGGGCGTACGCGACGGCGACGAAGTAGGCGGGCGCCGTGCCGAGCACACGCCGGGTGAACACCCAGATCGGCGGGATGGCCAGCGCGAACAGCACGGCCTGGGCGACGATCAGCGTCTCGGGTCCGTCGTGCAGCCAGTAGAACGGGGCGAGCACCGCGAGGATCGGCGAGAAGTGCTCGCCGAGTTGGACGAAGTCCACCCCGACCCCGAGGTCCACCCCGCGCAGCGGGCTGGTCGGCGCGCCGAGCGTGGCGAACCCGCGGATCGTCTGGTCGAAGAGGGTGAGGTCGAGGCTGGTCGCCCGGTACAGGTAGAAGCGGACGAGCCCGAGCAGCGTGTAGACCCCGGTCGCCGCCACGGTGATCGTGGTCACCCCGACGACGTGCCGATCCAGCCGCCGCCTCGTCTTCGCCGTCGTCGGCGCGAAGCCGTCCCGCTCGGTGGACTCGTCCTGCTCGGTGGATCCGTCCGGTTCGGTGGGCTCGTCCGGCTCCGGCGTCGAAGGCTCGGCGGGTGCCGAGGGCGCCGTACGGACCTGTCCGGCCTGGCGATCGCCTCGGTCCCGCCGGATCGACCGCGGCTGCTCCGTCACGGGTCTCCCCCAGTCACAAGGTGCCCAGTCGCAAGGGGCCCCGGTCCCGTCGCTCCTCCCGGCGCCTCGCGAGTCCTCAGGCGCGGCCCGCGCCCAGCACGTCGCCCACCGCGCCCTCGACGGGAGGGCCGGCGGGCGCCGATGGCTCGCCGGACCGGCGTGGAGCGGCAGCGGCGCGATCAGGGGTCAGGCGGCCCAGCGTGATCGTACCGCCGATCAGCACACCGGCGGCCAGCAGTGCGGGGATCACGTTGCCCGCTCCGGTCGGCAGGGACTCCCCCAGCAGTACGGCTCCCGCGGTCACCGACGTGATGGGATCGATCACCTGGACGCCGGCGTAGGCGATGCCGAAGTAGCCCACGGCGTACGACTTCTGCAGCAGCACGACGGCGCAGACCAGCAGCGCCGGGACCACCAGCGTGAACCAGTGCAGCAGACGGCTCAGATCCCCGTTGAGCCCGCCCCCGACGACCCGGACGAACGTGGAGACGGTCCCGGTGACCGAGCCGGCGCCGATCGCCATGAACAGCGCCTTCAGCGGGCCGCGCACCCATCGGGCCGCCAGGAACGTGACGACGACCACCAGTCCGATGCACCCGATCAGCCCGAGGGCGGCGGCGTCCGACAGCACGGGGATCGAGTTGTGCGCGGGGACCAGCAGCATCAGGCCGAGCAGACCGGCTGCCACCGCGATCGAACCGACGATCTCGGCCCGCCGGGGCCGCCTGCCGTACATCAGCGCGGCGAACGGCACCGCGAAGACGAGCGTCGTGACGCTCACCGGCTGTACGGCGACGAGCGGCGCCAGGCTCAGCGCCACGGCGTGCAGGCAGGCCCCGGCGAAGCCGATGAAGCCGCCGATCCACCAGCGTCGCCGCTTCATCAGCGTGAGCGTGGCACCGTCTCTGACGGCCTCGAACTGCTGTATGGCGGCGCCCAGCGCGTATCCCAGCGCCCCGACGAGGGCGATCGCCACTCCCACCCAGATCATGGGTGCCGGCCGGTTTCCGCGGAAGAAGTCACCGACCAAGCTTAGGTCTCCCGTGGAGCGGGCCGACGCCATGAGAGATCGAGAACGCTCGGGGCCGAGGCGGCGCGCCGGGAGCAGAGGTGCGAGAGATGTCCTCAGGAGTCGGGGTGAGGACGCCCACGTGCGCCGTCCCGAGGTGCTCGGAACGGCGCACGTTCCGGACTCAGTCCGTGCCGGTGGCCAGCTCGAGCTGGATGACGTTGTCGTTCTCCAACACCCAGCTCGCCGACAGGCCGCCCTCCTTCACCAGAGCGTCACCCCCGGACTTGAGCACCCCGATGCGGTTCCCGGCCAGCGCGAGCTGGA
>BCRI01000210.1 GCA_001552515.1 Sphaerimonospora mesophila NBRC 14179 = JCM 3151 | reverse complement strand
TTCGTGGTTGCCGCGCACGAAGACGTACGGCACGCCGAGACGGCCGATCTCGTTGACGTACTCGTTCTCGGCCTTGGTGCCGTGGTCGCTGATGTCGCCCGTGTCGATGATCAGATCTGCCTTGAACTGATCCTTCAGTGATCTGATCACGTTCCAGCCGATCGGATTGATGTGCAGATCGGAGACGTGCAGCACCCGGATCATCTCGGGGTCGGGATCGAAGATCGGCAGCGTGGACCCGGCCTCGTAGAGCTGCGACACGTTGGTGACCAGCTTGGCGAGCTGCCCGCGATACTCAGAGAACCGGCTCACGATCGACTCGGCGCTGCCGATCAGGGACGGAACACCCGTCAGCAGGCCCGTGTAACGCGGCTCGGCGACGGAACGGGGATTGAACGTCAGCGCCGACAGCCCGCCGAGGACGACGACCATGGTCAGCGAGGCGGCCGCGGTCCAGGCGGCCCGGGAGAGGCGGCGGAAGACGACCAGCCCGGTGAGGAAGGCGGCGCCGACAGCGAACAGCACCGCCCGGATGGCGAGTGTGCGCAGCCCTTCGATCGCGTCCCGCTCGATCGTCTCGGGCAGACGGTCGGCCCACCGGGGATCATTGATGATCTCCTGCGCCAACTCCGGATGGACCGCCTCGATCGTGAGGTGGAGCCGTACCGGACTGTTGTGCGTGTCGAAGTTCAGCGTGCCGAGCGGGCGGACGTCCACGATGGTCTCGCCGGTCCAGGAAGGGGCCACCGACATCCCGATGTCCGCCGGTCCGACGGAGGTCTGCGCGGAGGCGCCGAGCGCCAGGCCCAGCCATCCCCCGATGACGGCGGCCAGGACGACAGCCGCGATCTGCGCCGTACGGCCGCCGGCCAGCCGTCGCACGGCCTCCTTCCACGCCAAGATCTTCATTGCCTTTCTCTTTACCCGGATTCACCGACAGCCGCGCTCGCATGCCCGACAAAATCAGCGACAAACCATGCTCGAACGAGGCGTCGCTCTGGGGGGCTCCCCGATCTCCTCGAGGACGGCCCGCAGGTAAGGGTAGGGCGCAAGCTCCTCGCCCATCCGGCCTTCTTCGTCTTTCCGGGCTTCCTCGGTCAGCCCCCGCTCCCGGTCGGCCTGCTCTTCGAGAACGGAGCCACCCAGGGAACACGCAAGCGTACCCAATCCCCACGTCGCAACGGTACTCGTGAAGCCGGCGCGGACCAGTGACTCCAGGATCAACTCCACCGTGCCGAGCGTCCTGCTCCCGGGATGAGTCCCGGCGGTGACTCGCGCTCCGTCGCGGTGGGAGTTGAGCGCACGCCGCCGCCCCCTCACCCAGTCCGCCGGCCACTCCTGCCACGCTTGGCGGCGATCCTCGCGCCGTTGGCCGTACGGCGCCACCGTACGGCGACATCCCGATGGCGGGCCCGTCCCGGAGCCAGGATCGCCATGAACGCGGGGACCCAGGCTCGCCATGGCGGGGACGCGATGCCACGATGGGGGCGTGATCGACGTCCCGCTGAAGAGGTTCGAGGAGCTCGTGGCCGACGCGCTGGACACGATCCCGCCGGAGCTGGCCAAGCTGATGGACAACGTCGTGGTCGTCGTGGTGGACGATCCGCCCGAGCCAGGGCTTCTCGGGCTGTACACCGGCATCCCGCTGACAGAGCGCGGCGACTGGTATTCGGGAGTCCTGCCGGACCGCATCGAGATCTACCGCAATCCCACGCTGGAGATCTGCGAGACCGAGGACGAAGTGGTCGAAGAGGTGATGATCACCGTCGTTCATGAGATCGCCCATCATTTCGGCATCGACGATGCGCGGCTCCACGAACTCGGCTGGTGACCCGGCCCGATTGACGACCCGGCCCGATTGACGACCCGGCCCGATTGACGATCCGGCCCGATTGACGACCGAACTCGGCTCGGTGACCCGGGCCGACCCGTGACCGAACCCGGTTGGTGACCGGACTCCGTTGGTGACCGGCTTGCAATCCGCCGTACGGCCCGGCACTGTAAGTAACACAATGACCACGGTACGTCAGGCATGGGCGATAGGCGGGTCACAGATGAGCCGATGCCGGCGCCGGTGGTCGTTTCGACGGAGCAGCAGGAGCGCATCGGAGTGAGATGGCGGCCACGAAGCCCGGTACCGGCAGGCTCTCAGGCAGGCATCGCCGTCCGCCCGAGCCTCGCGTCACCTACGGTGAGGTCGTCTCGGTCAGGGAGTTCCGCGCGCTGTGGTTCGGGCAGATCCTGTCGCTGCTCGGCGACCAGCTCGCCCAGGTGGCACTTGCCGTCCTCGTCTACCACCGCACCGAGTCCGCCCTCGCCACGGCCGCCGTCTACGCGCTGACCTATCTGCCGCCCATCGTCGGCGGGCCGCTGCTGGCCGGGCTGGCCGACCGTTACCCGCGCAGGCGGGTCATGCTGTGCTGCGATCTCCTGCGTGCCCTGCTGCTCGCGGTGATGGCGGTGCCCGGGATGCCGTTCGCCGTGCTCTGCGTGCTCGTCTTCTGCGTGGTGCTGCTCGGCGCGCCGTTCTCGGCGGCCCGCGCCGCGCTGCTGCCCGAGGTGCTGGAGGGCGACCGCTACGTGGTGGGATCCGCCCTCCAGAACGTGACCAACCAGGCCGTCCAGATGCTCGGCTTCGCCGTCGGCGGGGCGGTCATCGCGAGCCTGGGGCCGTACCGCGCGCTCGCGCTGGACTGCTCGACGTTCCTCGCCTCCGCGCTGGCGATCGTCGCCGGCGTGCGGCGCCGCCCCGCGCCGCTGCGGGACGACGGCGATGGGCGGCCGTCGGTGTGGGCGATGACGAGGGACGGGGCGCGGCTCGTCTTCGGGGACCGGCGACTGCGCACGCTCGTCGGGTTCGCCTGGCTGTGCGGGTTCTACGTGCTGCCGGAGGGCATCGCGGTGCCGTACGCGACCGAGCTCGACGACGGCACGCTGTCGGTCCCGGTGATCACCGGGCTGCTGATGGCCGCGATGCCGGCCGGAACGGTCGTCGGGGCGTTCCTGTTCGGGCGCTTCGTCACGCCGACGGGGCGGCTGCGCGGGATGGGGTGGCTCGCCATGCTGACCTGCGCGCCCCTCGTGCTGTGCGCGATGGATCCGCCGCTGCCGGCCGTCCTGGCGCTCTGGGCGCTTTCCGGCGTCGGCGGCGCCTACCAGTTGGCGGCGAACGCCGCTTTCGTCCAATGCGTTCCACCGGCCGGGCGTGGCCAGGCGTTCGGACTCGTGCAGTCAGGCCTGCTGGCCGCCCAGGGCATCGGCATTCTCCTCGGCGGCGTGGCCGCCCAGGAACTCGGTCCAGAGCCCGTGATCGCGCTGGCCGGCGTGGCCGGACTCTCCGTCGCGGCCATGCTGACCATGCTCTGGACCGGTTCCCGCAGAGAGATCATCGCCAAGGTCCGGGCCACCACCGGGGCCTGAGGGGGTCAGGACTGCGTCCTGTCCTCGGGCCGGGCGGCGGGGTCGGTCGCCGAGGCCTGGCCGTACGGCGCCTGCTGGCCGTAGGGGTGCTGCCCGTAGTCGCCGTACGGCTGCTGCGAGCCGTACGGGCTCTGGGCGTCGTCCCCGGGCCGGCCAGGACGCGACCAGTTGCTCTGCACGTCGTGCCACTTCGCCTTGGCGTCCTGCCAGACTCGGCCGTCCTTGTTCTTGTCGAGCAGGTCCTGGGCGATGGAGGTGTTCTTGTTCTGCTCGGGCAGGAGGAGCCAGGCCACCGCGTACACGCCGATGCCGAGGCCGCCGAAGAAGCTGGCGACCGCCAGCCCCAGGCGCAGGATGTTGGGGTCGACGCCGATGTACTCCCCGACGCCGGAGCAGACCCCAGCGATGATCTTGCCGTTGTCGGTGCGTTGTAGCCGCTTGACCTGACCGTTGGTGTTCATCTCGTTCATGACTTCAGACTGCCCTTTTCATGCCTCCGTGCACATCGGGATTCCCCCTGGCGAGACCCCGACCCTTCCCGGATACGCTGGCCCTCATGGACGACCTCCTCGAGATCGATGACCAGCTCACACCGGAACATCGCATGGTCAGGGACTCCGCGGCGAGCTTCGTCTCCGACCGGGTCCTCCCGTACGTCGGGGACTGGTTCGAGCAGGGGGTCTTCCCGGCTCGCGAGCTCGCCCCCGAGCTCGGGTCGCTCGGCATGCTCGGCATGCATCTCGACGGGTACGGCTGCGCCGGCCTCGACGCGGTGTCGTACGGCGTGGCCTGCCGCGAGCTGGAGGCGGGCGACTCGGGGCTCCGGTCGTTCGTGTCCGTGCAGGGCTCGCTGGCCATGTTCCCGATCTGGAAGTACGGCTCGGAGGAGCAGAAACAGGAGTGGCTGCCGCGGATGGCGTCCGGGGAGGCCATCGGGTGTTTCGGCCTGACCGAGCCGGACCACGGCTCCGATCCCGCCGGCATGCGCACCACCGCCAAGCAGGACCCGTCGGGCGACTGGATCCTCAACGGCGCCAAGATGTGGATCACCAACGGTTCGATCGCGGACGTCGCCGTGGTGTGGGCCCGCACCGACGAGGGCATCCGCGGCTTCGTCGTTCCCACCTCGACCCCGGGGTTCTCCGCGCCGGAGATCCACCGCAAGATGTCGCTGCGCGCCTCGGTCACGTCGTCCCTCTACTTCGACGACGTACGGCTGCCCGCGTCGGCCGTACTGCCCGGCGTGGTCGGCCTGAAAGGGCCGCTCTCCTGCCTCAGCGAGGCGAGGTTCGGGATCCTGTGGGGGGTCGTGGGCGCGGGCCGTGCCTGCCTTGAGGCGGCGGTCGACTACGCCAAGACCCGCGTGCAGTTCGGCAAGCCGATCGGGGCGTTCCAGCTCACCCAGGAGAAGCTGGCCTGGATGGCGGTGGCCCTCGGCCAGGCCGGGCTCACCGCGCTGCACCTCGGCCGGTTGAAGGACGCCGGCAAGCTCAAGCCGCGGCAGGTGAGCTTCGGCAAGCTGGCCAACGTCCGGGCGGCGCTGGACATCGCCCGCGAGGCCAGGACCGTGCTGGGCGCCAACGGCGTGACGCTGGAGTACCCGGTGATCCGGCACATGAACAACCTGGAGTCCGTGCTCACGTACGAGGGCACCCAGGAGGTGCACCTGCTGACCCTGGGCAAGGCCCTGACCGATCTCGATGCCTTCCGCTGACCGAGTATCGTGATCGGACGAAAGCACGTCGCCGGATGGCGGGTACGCTCTGTACCCTGCATCTGGGAAGTGTTTCGCGAAGCACGACCCAGCATGCCGGCAAGGGGTGCTAGCTCAATGGCAGAGCTGCGGACTTTTAATCCGTCGGTTCAGGGTTCGAGTCCCTGGCACCCCACCACTCCACACCCCATCTGACCTGGGGCTTCTCGGTCAAGATGGGTCTCGCGGTGAGCAGTTGATCTCGTTTGGTTGCTCGTTGTTCGCTCGCGTGTAGGCCCCACCGGTGGCCAACCAGCGGACTTCGGCTTCGAGCGCCTCCTTGATCGGGCAAGGACCGGGCATGCGGTAGATCGCTTAGAGACCGTTCGTCAGGCCAGAACCCAGAGACGATCAACAGGAGATCGAAAACCGAACACCCCTCAGGTCCGCTCTCCCTTCTGGCGGAATTCGAGAGGCCAAGAACGTTCCAACAACACCAGACCCGACATGACGAACAAAGGTGACATTCCGGGGCCGGAAACTCGGAAACCAGCGGACGAATAATCCGCTGCCGCAGCTACTTAAACCGGCACCAGTTAGTCAACGTGTCACCAGCCGCCGACGGCTCTCTGATCTGGGCTAGTAGGTCTAAAGTACGGGAACTTGCACCTATACCGTCGCTATGGTGAGCCGCAAAGTAGCCGTCGCACCTTCGCGTGATTAGTCTTGTAGTGGTTTGCCAGTGACAGGGTCGAGCAGTTGAAATCGCTGCACGATGGTTTCCTTAACGCCCTGGTCGAGCTGTGCGGCGACGCGGTGTTGCCCGTCGATGTAGTGCCACGGGGCGTCGGGGTCGTCGTTGAGCTGAATGCCGACACCAGCGCAAACGAGCAGGGCGATGGCGGTCTCTTCTCGGTCTCTGAGGCGTTCGTCTCGGACGCGGTTCATGACGAAGTCGTCGATATGTTCACTGTGGAGGCCCGCGGCTTGGGCGGCGCGGACGAGGCGGACCGCGACGTCAGCGGCCTGGCGCCAGTCCACGTGGTGGTGCCAGCAACAGTCGCGGGAATCTTGGCGGGGAGCGAGCCAGGGAGCGCAGCGGCGGATCCGGCGGCGCATACGGACGGTAGGGCCGATCATGCAGTGCGGTCCGTCGATCTCGTTAGGTACAGGCAGGTGGGCGACCTTCACCACCTCATACACCCAGTGCTCGATCCACTCGCGTAGTGGCATGAAGCGGGGTCCTTGTCTGCTGGAGGAGGTGCGAGGTGGCCTTGGGGCACGAGGCTCTGGGCGCCTCACCAGCCAGCGGAGTCGCCGCCGGAGTGGCTCCACACGATCTCAGCTGCCTCTGCGGCCATGCGGGCGGCACCTCGCATCTCTGGAGGGAGGCTGTCGTCGGCGGCCATCGGCGTCAACACCTTGGCCATCGCCGCGCCGAGGGTGACCATCGCCGCGGTGATGTGGTCGACCTCCTCGATGGTCGACAGTGCCAGCATTCGAGGGAGCGAACCGAGGCGTGTCGGGAGCGAGCCAAGTTCCACGGGCCTCGTCAGTGGGGCAGTTGCCAGCGGTGGAAGATCCGCTCATCCGCGCCGGGAAATGCCTTGGCCTGCACGCCGAAGATGCCCCACAGGTCGATGGGCTCGCCGGGTTGGCCGATCTCGAACCCGGAGCGGCGGTAGAAGGCGTCCAAGCCTGGGGTGGGCGGCATTTGCCCATACAGCAGCACGTATCCACAGTGGAAGTAGAGCTGCTTGCAGCGTTTGAGCAGTGCGGCGCCGATGCCGTGACCGCGGGCATCCTCGGCGATCGCGATAGCCTTGATTTTGGCGAGTGCGACGCCGCCGAGCATGGCCATGTGCTGCCCGGCCCGCCCGGTAATGGCGGTGCTGCCGTGGTCAAGAAACTCGGCGACGAGATTGGCGGGCGGGTATGCGATCAGGGTACCAACGATCCCCTGATCACGATGGTCAGCAACCAGCACAAGAGAGGCGTGCAGGTAGGCGTCCACCACGTCGCCCCCAGCGGCGAACCGGGTCGCCATGTGCCGCTGGAAGCCGGACTGCCCATCACGGATGCCCGCCCGCAGCCCGGCGGCACTGGAGCCGTCGCGGACCGCGTCGGCCAGGGTGTCTTCGAGCCGTACTCCCGCCAGCGGGGCGAGCTCGGTGACGGCGGGCAGGTCGCCTGGAGTGGCTTGCCGGACCCGGACGCGAGGGATGCCCGCCCATCCCTCGGTGAGCTTACGTTCGGTCCCC
>BCRI01000209.1 GCA_001552515.1 Sphaerimonospora mesophila NBRC 14179 = JCM 3151 | reverse complement strand
GTACTAGCGGCGTGGCTTCAGGCTAATAAACACCGCCTTCCGCGAGAGTACAACACCTTCTCTAATTACTCGATGTCGTACAGGCGCGCCATCTTCGGTGAGCTATCTCCCGCGGACAGGAGCCGGCTGTGGGTAGAGCATGTACGTCGGTACAGAAGCACCCATCAAGAAACCCTCTCTCCCGCCCAGGACGAGGTCCTCTCGCGAGCGGAGGAGATCTTCAGCAATGAAGCCACTTTTGCTGGCAGGCCACGGACTTCTGATCCACAGCTCGACAGTCTGAAGGAAGCAGCGCTCGCAGCGTTCGGCCCGGAGGAGACCCGCCTACTCCTCATCACCCTCGGCCCCGCCGAAGATCCACCTCATGACACCGAACTGAGGAAGCCTAAATGTCACTGCTTTACACCTGATCCCGTCGAATGTCCGGGCTCCTGCTTTAGCGGAGGATGCGACTGGCAGTTCGGCTGCGGACCAGGATGGATGTATCAATGCAATGGGCTTTGCATCGCCGCGCCATCCACTAACAGTAGTCCAACTTCTTGAATGGTATTAAACATCAAGAAGCTGTGCTATCAAGAACTTCTCAACGCTGCCCATCGGCACACGTTGCTGATGCATCGAATCCCGATCGCGCACCGTCACGGCATGGTCTTCTAGGGTGTCGAAGTCGACCGTGATGCAGTACGGCGTGCCGATCTCGTCCTGGCGGCGGTAGCGGCGGCCGATCGCGCCCGCGTCGTCGAACTCCACGTTCCACCTCTTGCGCAGGTGCGCGGCCAGGCCACGGGCCTTGGGCGTTAGATCGGCGTTGCGCGACAGCGGCAGCACCGCCACCTTGACCGGCGCCAACCGATGGTCCAGGCGCAACACGGTGCGCTTCTCCATGACGCCCTTGGCGTTGGGCGCATCGTCCTCGGTGTAGGCGTCGAGCAGGAAAGCGAGGGTCGCGCGGTCCACACCGGCCGCCGGCTCGATGACGTAGGGCACCCAGCGTTCGCCGCTTTCCTGCTCGAAGAAGGACAGGTCCACGCCAGAGGCCTTGGAGTGGACGGTCAGGTCGAAGTCGGTGCGATTGGCGATGCCCTCCAGTTCGCCCCACTCGCCGCCGGCGAAGTTGAAGCGGTACTCGATGTCGACGGTGCGCTTGGAGTAGTGCGACAGCTTGTCCTTGGGATGCTCACGCAGGCGCAAGTTATCGGGGTTAATACCTAACTCCGTGTACCAGCGGAAGCGCTCGTCGGCCCAGTACTGGTGCCACTCCTCGTCGGTGCCGGGCTTGACGAAGAACTCCATCTCCATCTGCTCGAACTCGCGCGTCCTGAAGATGAAGTTGCCCGGGGTGATCTCGTTGCGGAACGACTTGCCGATCTGGCCGATGCCGAACGGGACCTTCCTGCGCGCCGACTGCTGCACGTTGAGGTAGTTGATGAAGATGCCCTGGGCGGTCTCGGGCCGTAGGTAGGCCAGGCCGGACTCGTCCTCGACCGGGCCGAGGAAGGTCTTCAGCAGCCCGCTGAACTGCCGCGGCTCGGTGAAGGCGCCCTTATTGCCGCAGTTGGGGCAGCCGATGTCGGCCAGGCCGTACTCGGGCGCGTGGCCGTGCTTCTCCTCATAGGCCTCGATGAGGTGGTCGGCGCGAAAGCGCTTGTGGCAGGACAGGCATTCGGTCAGCGGATCGGTGAAGGTCTCCACGTGGCCAGAGGCCCTCCAGACTTCGGGCGCGAGGATGACCGAGGAATCAATGCCCACGACGTCGTCGCGGGACTGCACCATGGAGATCCACCACTGGCGCTTGACGTTGTTCTTCAGCTCGACGCCCAGCGGACCGTAGTCCCACGCCGCCCGCAGCCCTCCGTAGATCTCACTCGACGGGTACACGAACCCGCGCCGCTTGGCGAGGCTGAGAATTTCCGCCAGGGTGCTACTGCTACGGCTCACAGTGTTGGCCTCCATCTGTGCGAGCGTGGGATTTCAAGGGGTCCGTGGCGAAGCGTGTACCCGATCTTGCTGGCGAGCTTAGAGCTCGGAGATGAAATACATACCCTCTTCAGATGAGGACCACTGGTTCGAGCAGAGACAGGCTACGCATCGCCCTGGCCAGGTTGTGAACCAGGCGGGAGACGTGGTCATTGCCGGTCTCGCCTTCGTCTCAGCCAGCGGCGCGCGCCCTGCCGCACCTCCCGCGGAAACCTGGCGTGGCCCGCTCTACATTTGACCCCTATGTGACCATCCGATTGCAAGGGTAGAGGCGACTGGGGCCGGTGTTTCATGGGCGTTCACCTATGAAACAGCCGCCGGGCGTCCGGCCGTCCAGGGCGTTCCCGCCCTGATCCTGTTCCATGAGTCGTTTCAAATCCCTGGAGCTTTGAAACGCATCCATGAAACGATCGCCGGGTGAGCGACGACGACTTTTCCCGCGTGGAAGCCTTCGACTGCCCGATGTCCTTCTGCGGCGCCCCGGCGGGGTCGCCGTGCCGGACTGGCAAGGGGAAGGTGGCCGTCCAATACCACACCGCCCGGTTCCGGCTCTTGCCCCACCTGGCCAAGACGCTCAACGTCCCGACCCCTCCGGTCCGCAAGCCGGGATCGGTCTGGATCGAGCTGCCCCGCCCCGTGGACGCAGGGACCGAGCCGACCGGGCACGTGAGGATCGGCTACGCCCGTGCCTCCACCGTCCGCCAATCGCTGGACACCCAGCTCGACTCCCTCAAGACCGCGGGCGTCACCCGGATCTTCTCCGAGAAGATCTCCACCCGCGCAACGAGGCGGCCCGAACTCGAGCGGGCCGCCGCCCTCGCCCGCGAGCTACGGGCCTCCGGTGTGGCGGTCACCCTCGTGGTTCACGAGCACAAGCGGCTCGGCCGCGGCATCGAACTCGCGGCGCTGGCCGAACAGCTCAAAGCCGGCGACATCGGCCTCGAGTTCCTCACCGGCGAACTCCAGGGGACGCACGACCCGTCCGGGATCGTGTTCACCGTGCTGGCCGCCCTGTCGGGGATGGAACGCGAATACATCCGCGACCGCACCCTGGAAGGCCACGAGTCCGCGCGCACGCGCGGCAAGACCATCGGCGGCGCCACCGTCACCGACGACGCCATGCTGTCGATGGCCCTCCACCTGCGCGAGCAGGGGATGAGCCTGCGCGACATCGCCGTCCGGCTCGTCATCACCAAGGGCAAGAAGAAGGGTCAGCATCCCGCGACCATCCTGCGCATGTTGCGCGAGCACGACGAGCAGACAGCCACGTCCTGAGCGTTACGCTCACTACTTGCCACTTCGCCGGGAAGCTACGGGAGCGGAGGGCCTTAGAAAGCAGCCACATGTTCTACCTGGTCAGGCAAATGTGTTGGATTTTCGGCGGATGCTACGGCTAGCCCGATCGGCTCGGGCCACTCCGCGCAGCGCTCCCAGCCTTCGCGTTCCAGGACCGAATCGAACCAGTCCGGAGGCGGGCACGCCTCGGTGCGCGGTCCGACCACCCAGTTACGGGGCGCCCACTCGCCATCTTCTTCGCTGCGGACGAGGTTGCTGGGGTGGTCCACTTCGACGCACCAGGACGACCCTGTGGTGTTGATGCGGGCAATCGGCTCGTCACCGAAGCGGGTCTCATAGAGGGGTGATCACGATCGCCCGTCCTGGCGCTGATTACTGGCACCGTGGCCATCGCAGCTGCGCGTTCGCCGGCGTATCGTCAACGTGTCGGAGCATGAGGAGATCCGTATGGCAGCTGAGTACGCGGACCGTATCTTCCAGGGTTTCCGTGAAGAAGTTACCGGCGCGAGTGGTCTTCGCATCCGCAAAACCGGCATACTTGCCGCCGAGCAGGCTGGTGGCGGCCTGACAACTGATCATGGTGCGAGTGCTGTTCTGATGGAATTGCAGGTCGACAGTCGTATACGGCGCGATCCTGGCCAGGTCCGCACGAGGCTGTCGGGACATCCACTCGGCGCGGGCGAATAGGCGCAGCAGATCGTCCTTTTGTCATTGACCGGAGGTCACCGCGTGCTGCGGGAGACCGGCTGATGGATTGCCGACGGCGACGGACACCGGATGGTTGTTCACTGCTCTCTCCTGCGGTCGATGGTCAGGAAGGGCTGGCGAGGAGACAGCCGACGGCCGCGCCGGACGGGCGTGGCACGAATCCGACCACCTTCGTTGCTGTCGAAGCGGAAATGACAGCCGGTGATCGTCTCTCCGATGGAGAAGGGGCTGAGGTCCCGGGTGCCGTCCTGGCGTCGACCGGTGCGTTGAAGGCCTCACGGTGCTACAGGCTCGCCACGTGCGTCGCTACGTCCGCGACAGTGGGCAGCGGCTCAATGCCGAGCAAGTTACAGTCCGGGTCCGTCTTCTCTCCGAGGCGCTGCCACCGTATGACGGGCCCTGGCTTTGCCAGTTGTCCGTGGCCATGTAAAGGTGGCTCTGGCGCAAAGTGTGTGGTGCTGTGACGGTCGGTGATCTCAGCACGGGCTACAGAGGATGATCTTCCGGAGAAGATCGAGATTAGCGCGACCATACCGGCCGCGTTTGAGCGCCTTGACCCTCGTCACGTTGCCCTCAACCGCACCAGAGGAATACGGCAGGGACAGGCCGTTGGTGACGGCGTCCAGGTCGCGCTCGATGCCGCGGGCAAACGAACGCAGCTGAGGGATGTCGTCGGTAAGGACGGCGGTCAGCCATGGCTTGAGGCCTTTGGCGCCAGTGCGCTCCATCATCATCTTGGCGAAGGCCGTCACGTGCTCGGCGAGTTTGGTCAGCTGCGGGCTACGCGCCAGGATGGCCTTGAGCTGGGTGGTCTCCTCCTCGGTGAGCCGCTCGGGGTGGCTGGTGATCAAACGGGTGACCTCACGGACGGTGGGAGGTGCAGGCGGGAGCGCAGGCGTGGTGACTGCGGCGCGCAGAGGCTCCATATAGCGGCGCACGGTGCGGCGGCTGCCGCGATAGCCGCGTGCTTGGAGTTCGGCGAACAGTTGGACGGCGTTGGTGACGTGGTCGTTGCGGACGCGGTGGCGAAGGTAGGGGACGAACTCCTCAAAGGAGCGAGCCCGGCTGCGGCGGCCGTTGATGAGGGATTCGGGACTGTCCGCGTCGCGATACTTGCGCACGGTCTTGCGGTCCAAGCCCAGGTGCTGGGACATCGCGGTGATCGTCATGCCCTGGCCCGCCAGTTCCTGGATGAGGGCGTGCCGTTCACGGGTGCGGGTCGCGGTGAGCGAGTCGGGTAGTTGCGCTATCGGGACCATGGCCACCGTCTCCACCGAAGGCTCGGTGTTGGTCGTGGGGTCGGGCTCCTGTTCGGGTTCGTGCAGGTCGGCGCGGTGTGCTCGGACGACGTCCTCGGTCGCGCGGCACAGGTTGTTGGGTCGGGCCGGGGCGCCCTGCCGGGATTGCTCCCGGTGGGTTTCCCCGGCCCGCCCGCCGAACCCGCCGTGCCCATTACTGAGCAACGGGCTCTCCACGAGATCATGTCGCTGAGGTCGGGCCTGTCAGGGCGTCCGGCCAAGGGCTGGGGATAGCGTTGCCCCGGTAGCGATACCTGGTGATCGGTACTCTGCCGAGGTCGAACAGCCTGATCCCGTCCAGTTCGATGGGTTTCCAGTGCCCGTGTGGATCCCGGAGCCATCGCCGGATGGCCGTCCACGTCATGCGGTGCCGGTGCATCACCCAGCGGACCACCCGCCACCAGACAAAGGTGTGCAGGCGCTGCATGGTGTGCTTGGCGACCGCGTGCCTGAAGTAGTTGGCCCAGCCGCGCAGGATCTGGTTGATCCGGATCAGCGCGATCTTGTAATCGAGATGCGACAACTTCTGGGTCAGAGCCTTGATCTTCCGCTTCAGCGTCTCGACCGGTTTGTCGGCGATGAAGGTATAGACATGCCACTTGTCCGTTCCTCGCTTGCGCATCCAGACGACACGAAAGCCGAGGAAGTCGAACCCGTCCGCAAGGTGGACAATCGCGGTCTTGGCCGGTGACAGGACCAGGCCCATCGGTGCTAAGACCTCACTCACCCGGTCGCGTAGTTCCTCGACGTGCCCTTGGGTGCCGTGGACCATGATGACGAAGTCGTCCGCATAGCGGACCAGTCGCCAGGTCGGCAGGCCCCGGTGGCGGCGTCGTTCGCGGTCCCGCCGGGTCGCCATCGCCCTTGCCCAGTGTTCGGCGGCGAAGTCGTCGAGCACCGACAGCGCGATGTTGGCCAGCAGGGGTGACAGGATGCCCCCTTGCGGTGTCCCGGAGACGGTCTCGTTCCGTTCGCCGAGTTCGGTCATGATCCCGGCTTTCAGGAACGCCTTCACCAGCGCCAGCACACGCTTGTCCTTCACTCGCGCTCGGATGCGGTCCATCAGGGCCGCGTGATCGATGCGGTCGAAGCACGCCTCGATATCGGCGTCCAGCACCCAGCGGTATCCCTGGGAGCCGAACAGGTGAATCTCGGCGATTGCGTCGTGCGCGCGCCGGTTGGGCCGGAACCCATACGAGCATGGACGAAAGTCCACCTCGAAGATTGGTTCCAGGACCAGCTTCAGCGCGGCCTGCACCACCCGATCGGTGATGGTCGGGATCCCCAAGCGGCGCAGTTTCCCACCCGTCTTGGGGATCATCCGCTCGCGCACCGGCAGGGGCCGGAAGGTCCCCGCCCTCAACGCCGAGCGGATCTGGTTCAGGTGCGCGATAACCCCGGACGCCTCGACGTCAATGGCACGCATGCCGTCCACGCCCGCCGTCCGGGCTCCGGCGTTGCCCGCGACCCGCTCGAAGGCCATCACCAACGTGGCCGGGTCACAGACGAAGTTGAACACATCGTCGAACCGGAAGCCGCGATCGGCTACCGCCCAACGGTGCAGCTTGGTCTGCATCCTCCGTACCCGCGCCTCAGCGGTAAACACCGAAGGCCACGCGACCGGGGCATCCACCCCGGATTCTCCGGACATTGCAGCACCTCCCTTGCGATCTCGCTGCCGCCCTTCCCCATGTGCCGGGCTCTCCCCGGCTCGGAGTACTACGGCGGCTCCGCCCCTCCCACGGCCCGGTCGGCCGACGGTGTGCCCAGCCCAACTCGCCCACGCTGGCCGCGTAGGCGACGGGCGAGGCCGGGGAGGTTCCCGTGTTCACTGACTGATCGCTCGTCGGAGTAGGCACCCGGCTATACCCCCGCGGCATCGCCACGGCTACCCCGCAGCACTTCACCATGGCCTCCCGGATCGCCTGGCAATCACAACCCGGGAGTTGCCCACCCTGGAAGAAAGGCGGACACGCACCGCAACCAGCCCAGATCCGCCAGGTTCGAGCTGATGGCACCTTAGGAGGCTTCAAACACCGGTTCCTCTCGTATACCTCTCCGTCTCGCTCGCCGGACCCGCACCATCTGGCAGTCCTGGCACGTCCCGGCTCTTCGT
>BCRI01000208.1 GCA_001552515.1 Sphaerimonospora mesophila NBRC 14179 = JCM 3151 | reverse complement strand
GTGTGGATCCTCACCGAGGGTGGGCCGGTCCACTCCTCCGAGACCATGGCCGTCACGATGTTCCAGTTCGGCTTCAAGCGGTTCCAGGTCGGCTACGCCAGCGCGATCAGTGTGATCATGTTCCTGATCAGCCTCGTCTTCGCGCTCTTCTACCAGAGATACGTCATGCGCCGCGACCTCGAAGGAGCGACCACAGTGCTGCGAGACCAGCGATGAGCGACCACAGGCGTTCCACTGTCACGTCGGTGAACCGCGGCCCGATGCGCAGTGCCCTCCTGCAGGTGCTCGTGCTGTTGCTCGCCGCGCTCATCATCATCCCGCTGGTGTACGGAGTGCTCGGCGGATTCAAGAGCACAGACCAGCTCTCCACCAACGCCTTCGGGCTGCCCGACCCCTGGGTGCCGGAGAACTACACGGACGTCCTCGGGTCGGCCGAGTTCTGGACCCAGCTCTGGAACAGCACGTTCATCGCGCTGGTGACGACGATCATCGTGGTCCTCTTCTCCGCGATGGCGTCCTTTGTGTTCGCCCGGTTCGCCTTCCGCGGCCGGGAGGCGATGTTCACCCTGTTCGTCACCGGGCTGATGTTCCCGTTCGCGGTGGCGATCCTGCCGCTGTTCGTCCTGCTGCGCATCTTCGGGCTGCTGGACAACCCGCTCGGCGTGATTCTGCCCCAGGCGGCGTTCCAACTGCCGATGACGATCATCATCCTCCGCGGCTTCTTCCGGGCCATCCCGGGTGAGATCGAGGAGGCCGCGACCCTCGACGGGTGCACCGCGTTCGGCTTCTTCTGGCGGATCCTGCTGCCGATGGCCCGGCCGGCGCTCGCCACGGTCTCGGTGCTGACCGTCGTCTTCAGCTGGAACAACTTCATGCTGCCGCTGGTCGTGTTCAACGATCCCGGCTGGTTCACGATCCCGCTGGGCGTGCAGCAGTTCAGTGGTCAGTACGCCTCCGACTACGCGCGCGTGCTCGCCTACGTCACGCTGGCGATGGTGCCGGCGTTCGCCTTCTACGCCGTGGCGGAGCGCCAGCTCGTCGGCGGGCTCACCGCCGGTGCCATGAAGGGCTGAAGCCGCGCTCCGTGCTGTATGGGAGGATTGTCCCATCAGCGCGGGGGGTGGCGATGACGGCTGCGACCATCCGCGTCGCAGAGGACGCGGACATGCCGCGTGTACGCGGCGACGTTGGAGCGCATTTCGAGCTCCTGAGCAAATGGCCCGAAACGCCGGACTTCTTGGACGCGGAACGGGCGTACGGCACGCTGCTCGTGGGCGAGGCCGGCGGCCGGATCGCGGGGTTCGGCGGGACACTGCGCCGGGGTTCACTGACGCACCTCGGCGACCTGTTCGTCCTTCCCGATCACCAGTCGTCGGGCGTCGGCCGGATGATCCTCGCCCGGTTGCTGCCCCGGGACGCCCCCCAGATCACCTTCGCCGCCGCCAACGCGAGCGCGCTCGCGCTGTACATACGGCATGGCATGCGGCCGCGCTGTCCGTTGCTCTACCTTGAGGGCCCGTTCGAGGGCGGGCCGCCCGCGGCGGCGGAGGTCGGCCCGCAGGAGGCGGCGGCCATGGACGCCGCGGTCTCCGG
This sequence comes from Sphaerimonospora mesophila NBRC 14179 = JCM 3151, assembly GCA_001552515.1. GTDB lineage: Bacteria > Actinomycetota > Actinomycetes > Streptosporangiales > Streptosporangiaceae > Sphaerimonospora > Sphaerimonospora mesophila. The sequence continues at coordinate 5,825 of BCRI01000208.1, read as the reverse complement.
TGGAGACCGTACGGACTGTCTCACCTGGTACGCCGGACTGCCGGGGGCCGGGGTACGCCGCAGCGACGGGGGATACGCGTTCACCCGGATGGTCGGCGACACACTGGTGATCGGACCGGCGGGGGGCGAGACGCCGCAGGACAGCGTGGACGTGATCTTGCAGACGATAGCGGCGCATCCCGGTGCGAAGCTGATCCAGGTGGCGGTGCCGGGTGTGCATCCGCTCCTGCCCATGCTGCTCGACGCCGGATGGCGGATCACCGCCATGGACACCGTGATGACCAGCGACGAGGGGCTCGTACGGCTGGACCGATACCTCCCGCACCCCGATCTCGGTTAGTGAGTGTCTAACACGCACGGATCTGTGGGAGCCCCGAGGGTGAGACTCCCCAGCCAGGCTGCCCGATCTTTCATAAATCGGACATGGATCGGAGCATACGGGTGCGATATTCGATGGGAGACTCGCCGTAAGCGGCACGGAATGCCCGGCTGAAGTGCGAGGCGTCGTGGAATCCCCAACGAGTTGCGATCGCATGGACCGGACGCAGGCGGTGCCGCGGATCGGCCAGGGACCGTCGGCACTGCTCCAGACGGGACCGGCGGATCCAGGCCGACAGCGTAACGCCCTGCCCGTCGAAGATTTTGTATAGGTAACGCAGCGAGATTCGATGCGCTGCGGCGATGGTTTCCGGACTCAGCTTCGGATCGCTGAGTCGCTGGCGTATGTAGTCCCGAATCTGTGCCTGCAGCAGGAGCTTTCGGGACTCCGGGGGCCTCTCGCCACTGCCGCTGATGCGATGGGACAGCACAGCGGCCAACAGGTCGACCGTGACCGAGGCAACCGTGTCGGTGTCCTGTGCGCTCAACTCGTCGGCCTGCTGACCGAGTTCGACCAGCCACCGGGCGAACACGCCCCCCAACCCCCGGTGGCAGGAGAAGGGCACAGCCGTCAGTTGGTCTGCGACGTTCGACGGCAGGGGAAGCCGCTTCCGGGGGATCTGGAGAATGACGCCCATGGTGGTAGCGCCCGGAGCGCAGATCCGCAACCCCTCGAACGGGCGAGAGGTGCTGAGCAGGACAAACTCGCCGGCGGCGAGCACCGTTTCCCGTCCGGCCTGGCGGATCCTCGCCCCGCCGTTGAGTACGAGGTTGATTTGGTAGGCCTCCGGATCGCTCTGCCGGACGAACTTCGTGGACCTGCGCACGGTCACCGATGGGTGGTCCGCCGTGGCGATCTGCACGTCGTCCAATGTGACTACTCGAGCCCGGGCGCGGAAATTCTCCGTCTCCTCACTGTGCAAGTGCGAGGGGAAGAAAGCTTTCTTTGCATGTTCCACCCAGCTCGGAAACCGGTCCCGTGCCGACAGATGTCCGGTGTCGAGCTCGCTCACCAACAAGATCGTCCCCCATCTCCGTTCAGCTGACCCTCACTCTGGATGATCTAGGAGCGAAGCTTCATTTTCAACCGGATTCAAGCTTGTCAACCTCGTTTACTTAACACAGGGTGTATGTGCCCATATGGCTATATTTGTAGTTGTATGTACCATGTTATCCGATTTGCGGCCCGCTGAATCCGAAGCTCTGCCACAAGAGGCGAGTGCACAGATGGTCAACTAGTGGGCATAAGACATCAAAGACATTCCGCTCGTCGAGCGGAAAAATTGCGAACTGAGCGGGGGACTCGGGAAGGGGTGTTCTACCCGAGAGAATTCCGAGCAGCGGTCGAGAATGGTGTACGATGACGGACCCTCGATATGGTGCATACTGCCTCTCCGATCCGGAGTTCTATGACCGGATGGATCGGCTTACTTCTGCAGTGGATGAGTTGGCTGTTCACCGGATGCAGCTGCCGGCGGGATGGGTGAGAGATATTCTGGGGCCGTGGATCACCTACCGGCCCCCGGCGATGGATATACCTTCGCAGGGATGGAAGGTGCACGCATCGGCGACGGCACGAAACGCGCAGCGGGTCGCTTCCGCCGTGTGGGACTATTGCACGGGCAACGGTATCGCTTTCAAGGTCGTGTCAGGCGTAAAGGAGTACATTTACAGCAACTCCAAGTACGCTGACCGGTCGGCCGGGGGAAAGCTGGCCGTGATCTACCCTACTGACGAAGCGCAGTTGGAGAAGGTCCTCACCGAAGTGGGAGCGGCTCTTCAGGGTGAGGAAGGGCCGTACGTGCTGAGTGACCTTCGTTGGAAGGACGGCCCGCTGTACGTCAGATACGGCGCGTTTCTGGAGCGGATACACGTTGACGAAAATGGGGTAGTGAGGTCCGTCATCGCGGACCCTCACGGTAATCTTGTTCCCGACCCCCGCGGCCCTGTATTCAGTCCACCTGACTGGGCCCGTATACCCGACTTCCTGCTGGGGGAGCTTGAACGGCGCGGTGAATCGAAGATCGAGGATTTTCCTTACCGGATAGTCGAGGCGCTGCACTTCTCCAACGGAGGCGGCGTATACGAAGGCAGGGACCGCGTGACGGGGCGTAGGCTCCTGATCAAAGAGGCGCGTCCATATGCAGGCCTGGATGCGGCCGGACGTGATGCGGTCACGCGCCTGCGTGCCGAGCGGGATGTCCTGGAGCAACTGCAGGGTCTCCCATGCGTTCCCGAACTGGTGGGTTACTGCACTTTGGGCGACCATGAGTTCCTGATCGAGGAGTTCGTCGAGGGGACACCGCTCAATCGGCTTTACGCCGTGAAGAGCCCCCTGACGGGTGATCTGCGCAATCGGACCGAAGTCTCTGAGTACCGCCGGTGGGCTGTGCGTGTGTGGGAGGCGATCGCCGCCTCCGTGCGGGCGGTGAACAGCAGAGGGATCGTATTCGGCGACCTCCACCCTTTCAATATCATCGTTTCCGACGACGGAGAGGAGATACGTACGACCCTTGTCGACTTCGAGGTGAGCTGGCGCGTGGGCGAGGAGCGGCAGATCACGTTGGAGCACCCGGGATTCGGAGCGCCAAGGGACAGGCAGGGAACCGAGGTCGACGAGTATGCACTGGCTGCCCTGAAGCTTTCCCTTTTCGTGCCGTTGACGACGCTCATCCGGCTGAACGCGGAGAAGGCCGGTCACCTCGCCGCGATGATCTCCAAGACCTTCGATGTGCCGCAGAGCTTTTTGGAAGACGCCGTCGCGACGGTCTCGGGCTCTGACCGGGAAGGCGACGGTAAGTCCAAGGATCTCGGTATCGAACTGTCAGCCGAGTCGTGGCCGCACACGCGGGACTCTATGACGCGGGCGATTCTCGCCAGTGAGTCCGCCAACCGTATAGATCGTCTCTTCCCCGGAGATATCGCGCAGTTTGCCCCGGGCGGAGGTCTGGCGTTCGCCTGCGGGGCGGCCGGCATCCTCTGGGCGATGGACGCCGCCGGCGCGGGGCGTTACCAGGCAGGAGAGCGGTGGCTCATCGAACAGGCGCTGCGCGATTCAGGCCGACTTCCCGGCGGTTTCTACGATGGCGCTCATGGGGTCGCCTATGCGCTGTGGAAGCTTGGTCACGGTGATGCCGCGACAGATCTGCTGCGCAGCAGGATGAATGACGACTGTGAACGGTACGGCAACGGTCTCTACGACGGATTGGCCGGAATAGGACTCAACTGGCTGGCATTCGCTGGCGACACCGGTGACGAGGTGTACCGGGACCGCGCGGTGCAGATAGCCGACATACTGCGGCGACGCCTCGGTGGCCCGGCGGACGTGCCGGAGACGAGCGGTGGGGAGGCGCCTCTCGCTGGGCTCATGCACGGGTCGTCCGGGATCGCGCTTTTCCTGGTGCACATGTTCGAGCGCACAGGTGAAGAGGCGTACCTGAAAAGCGCCCGGACGGCCTTGGCCCAGGACCTCCGGCGATGTGTCGTCGATAATCGTGGAGCGCTCGTGGTCAACGAAGGATGGCGATCGGTACCGTACCTTCGTGTCGGCAGCATCGGAATAGGTTTCGCGCTCCGCCGTTACCTGCGAGTCCGTCATGACGACGAGCTTCAGCAGAAGCTATCAATGATTCAGGTAGCGGCTCAGTCTGACTTCTATGTATTTTCCGGACTATTTGATGGCAGGGCTGGGATGCTCATGTTCAACGCGACCGCGGGACAGGCAGGCCGGCCGATGGAGAATGACGCGGTCATGGAACAGGCGCGAGGCTTGGACTGGCACTCACTACGGCGTGACGAAGACATCGTGTTCCCCGGGAACGAGTTACTCCGCTACTCAATGGATCTCGCGACCGGCTCCGCCGGTGTCATGCTCGCGCTCGCGGCGGCGAACGGGATTCGCAAAGACGGTGAGATCGCCTGCCTGCCGTTCATGTCCTGACCCATACAGACTTCCGGGGCCGCCCGGTTCCGGAGAGGTTCCTTCTTCGCCGGAAGAGGGAAGAGAAAGGAGATCGAAATGTCTGTGTACGACCTGCAGGGTATGGCCGCCCAGTCCCACTCGGTGGGTGCCCTCGCCAACAGCGGTGTCAGCTGGTGGTCCTGCGGTGACAACAGGCCCAGCGAGGTGTCGCTGTTCGCCTGCGGCTGATCCTTCGGGCGATGCCTATTGAGCGAGAGACGGCAGATCTCAGGATTGCCCGTCGTCTCCAGATGATGAGATGAGGAGGGCGGGTGGTCCAGGTGATAGCTGGACCACCCGCCTTCCGAAGGTTAGCAAGGTCGGCTCGCGAGGAGACGGGATGATGGCGGAACGTTCGGTGAGGAAAACAGAACCCGCGGTAGTGGATATGCCGCGAATTCCCGTCGTTCTGTTGGCCGATGTGCATGTCACGTACGGAACGGGGTCAGCGGCTGTGCTCGCCCTGCGGAAGGTGAACCTCTCCTTCGTTGCCGCGCAGTTCACCGCGGTCATGGGGCCGTCTGGCTCGGGCAAGAGCACGCTGCTGAAATGCGCGGCCGGATTGATGAGCCCCACGTCTGGATCAGTCCGGCTCGGCGACCTGGAGATGACGGCAATGCCAGAGGCGGAGCTCGCGGTGGTGCGCAGGAGAAAGATCGGGTTTGTCTTCCAGTCGTTCAACTTGCTGTCGGCCCTGACCGCGGAGGAGAACATCACGCTGCCGTCGCTGCTGGACAAACGCGAGGTGGACAGGGAGTGGCTGGCCGAACTCATCAGGAAGTTCGGCCTGGAGGAGCGGAGGGGCCATCGCCCCCATGAGTTGTCCGGTGGACAGCAACAGCGGGTCGCCGTCTGCCGTGCGCTGCTGGGCCGTCCCGATGTGATCTTCGCCGATGAGCCGACCGGCGCTCTGGACAGCCATGCAGGTCAACAGGTCCTCGACGGACTGCGGACGGCCGTGGACGCCATGGGCCAAAGCGTCGTCATGGTGACGCACAATCCAGTGGCCGCCGCGCACGCCGACCGGGTGGTGTTCCTGGCCGACGGTACGGTCGTCGACGAGCTAGAGAAACCCACAAGCGATGCAGTCGCCTCCCGTATGAACAGGCTGGAGCGACGCGCATGATACGCCTGGCGTGGCGCACGATCACCAGAACCAGGAGCACTGTCGTCGGCACGTTCGCCACGCTCGTGCTCACCGGAGCGCTTATCTGCGGGATCGGATTCCTGCTGGACTCCGGGCGGCACTCCCGCCTTCCTACAGAGCGGTACGCCGGTGTGCCGATCGTGATCCATCCGAAAGACCCGGACCTGAGCCGAGGTGCGATCTCCGACGATCTGCTTACCGACTTGCAACGCGTTCAGGGTATGGAACGGCTGGTTCCCGAACGGACCTTCACGGTGAGTCTTCTCGACGATCGGGGGAACACCATAGCCGTACCCGGCGCGCGATCGTTCGGCCATGCTTGGGACAGTTCGGTGCTCA
>BCRI01000207.1 GCA_001552515.1 Sphaerimonospora mesophila NBRC 14179 = JCM 3151 | reverse complement strand
TAGATCACCTGCTCCAGCAGCCGCAGGTCCTCCTGAGGGACCTGCAGCTTGGCGGGAGCGGGACCGACGATCCTGGTGATGTCGATCGAGCCCGGGTCGCCCTCCCGGGTCCCCGGCACCTGCGAATGGCCGAAGTGCCCGCCGAGCGACCATAGGCGGCAACTGCGGTCGGCCATGAGCGAGTGCGGGTAGGGCAGCGGCGGCCCGCACGGCCAGCGACGGGGAACCTCCCAGGAGTCCAGCCACTCCAGGATGTCGTCCAGGCCGTCGAGCTTGGTATCGGTGAACGGTTCGTGCGTGGATCCGATGACCCGGACCTGCACGCAGACGCGCCCGTTCCGGCCCCGATCTCCCACCAGCCCGCTCGCCGCCCTGGTGGGCGGGAGGAGCTGGACGATCTCCCCGGTCACCGGGTTCCACACCAGGTGGGAGGGGCAATCGAGCTGGATGAGCCGCTGGGCGACGGACTTGGCGGAAACCGCTTGAGGATCCGCGGGCCAGATGAACCAGACGGTGCGCGGAGCCCCGCCGAGCATCGCCCCGGAGTCCTGAAGGGAGGGAAGCCGGCTGGCGCCGGGCAGCCATGCTTGGGCCACGATGCCCCCTCAAATCCTCGGTCGGGTGTTTTCTCCCCTTTCGAACTCGCGCTAACACCTCGCGAATCATGATTGTTACTGGCGAGTGGCAACGGCTCGTAAAGCGGAACGCGTCCGGCGCACGACTGCGTAACCTCCGGTGAAAGCGCGATATTTGAGATAAATGAGAGGCATTCCGCGATCCTCGACCGCCCGGCGGAAGCGGGCGATCGTGATGTCACGCCCCACCGTGAGCCGGGGAACGGCCAGCCGGTCATGGCGCCCGGCGGCGACGGCGTTGTTCACCGCGCAGGCCGCCTGATAGCCCGTCTCGCTTACCGCCCGCCGCACCCTCGCGCTGGAATAGCCGTAGGGGTAGGCCATCGTGCGCACGGGCCGGTCGATCCGCTCCTCCAGCAGCGCCTTGTTGCGCCGCAGCTCCTCCCGGAGCTCGCGGTCGGGAATCTGGTCGAGCTGGGGATGGCTGTGGCTGTGGCCGGCGATCTCCACGCCGTGCCCGGCGGCCTCGCGGATCTGGCTCCAGCTCAGCGTCCGGTCGAGCGGCCGCCCCGCCGCATGCGGCCCGGCGTCGCGCACCCACCCGCTGGTGACGAAGAGCGTGGAACGCAGGCCCAGACGGTCGAGCACGGGCAGGGCGATCTCGTGGAAGTCGGCGTACCCGTCGTCGAATGTGATCACGACGGGGCGCTCGGGAAGCTCCCCACCCGCGTCCAGCGCGGCCGTCAGCTCGCCGAAGGTCAGCGCGGTGAACCCGCGGTCCGCCAGATAGGCCATCTGCTCGGCGAAGTCGGCCGGCCGCACCGCGTGCGGGCGGGTGCCCGAGGTCGGCCGGTCGGTCACCGAGTGGTACATCAGGATGGGCACCCGGGTCATCGGCCCGCCTTCGCCGCCGTTCCGGTCCGCACGCGGCCCACGACGTAGCCCCAGGTGGTCCAGGCCAGCCCGGTGACGATCGCGGCCGCGCGGCCGAGCCCGGCGAGATCCCCGCGTACGGCGTCGCCGAGCCCGCGCAGCACGCCCAGCGGGAGCGTCCGTAACGTGTAGCTCCGCTCGCTGGACAGTCCGTCACCCGCGCCCACGCTGCGGGTCACCATGGCCTTCGACAGACCCTCCGCATAGCACCTGGACCGGAAGTAGGCGAAGCGCGCCCGCTCGGCGGAGACACGGTGACCGATCGCCGCGCCCGGCTCGAACAGCAGGACCGATCCGGGGCGCCGCTGCGTGAGCCGGATGCAGAACTCCGTCTCCTCACAGCCCAGCGGCCTGCTCCCGCCGCCGCGTACGCTGCGCCCGATGTGCGTGCTGAACCCGCCGACCGCGCCGACGACCTCCCGGCGGAACGCGGCGTTTCCCCCCATCACATTCCGGATCGGGGCGCGCTCGACGGGCATGCCCCGATAGGTGCAGCCCACCGTCCAGTCGAACTCCTCGGGAAACCAGCGGGGACGGCCGCCGCCCGCCCACAGCGGCCTGGTCAGGCCGCCCACGCCCACCACGGCCGGGTCGGCGAAGTCCGCCTCGAACGCCGCCAGCCACTCGGGATCGGCCACCGCGTCGTCGTCGAGGAAGGCGACCACATCGCCCGTGGCCGCCTCCGTTCCCGTGTTCTTGCCGCCGGACAGCCCACGCTCGTGCGCGTTCTCCAGCACGATCGCGTCCGCGTACTCCCGCTTCATCCTCAGATGCAGGGCGGGGTTGTGGTCGACCACGAGGATCAGTTCGTACGGCTGCCGCCGTTGCGCGCGCACCGACTCGACCGCCGCCCGGATGTCGTCCCAGCGATCCTCGGTGTAGGCGCAGATCACCACAGAGATCCGTGGGCTCATGCCGCGCCCTTGTCGGCCACCGGTGTGGTCGTGGCCGACGGCGCCGATCGCGGTTCGCGTCGCCACTCCCGCGCGATGGTGCGCAGCACCCGCAGGCCGTCCCTGACCGTCCTGAGGTTGCTCGCGCCGTGGATGCGGCAGCGCTCGTGGCTCGGCACCTCGTGGACGCGCAGCCCGGCCCGGGCGGCGCGGATGTTCATCAGCGTCTCGACCTCGAACCCGTCGCAGTCGAGGTCGAGGACCGGCAGGTGATGGGCCCAGAACGCGTTGTAGCCGTAGCACAGGTCGGTGTAGCGGGTGCCGTAGACGAGGTTGACGACCATGCGCAGCATGCTGTTGCCCAGCCTCCGGCTGATGGTCAGGTCGTCGCTGCCGCCGCCGGGGAGACAGCGGGATCCCTTGGCGAAGTCGGCGCCGCTGACCAGTGCGCCGACGAAGCGGATGATCTCACGGCCGTCGGTCGAGCCGTCCGCGTCGATCATCACGATGATCTCACCGGTGCAGGCGGCGAACCCCTCGGCGAGCGCGTTGCCCTTGCCGCGGCCGCGCTGCCGTACGACCCGGAGGCCGGGGCGGAGCCGGCGGGCCACCGCGACCGTGTCGTCGGCCGAGTTGCCGTCGACGAGCACGACCTCGTGGACCCACGGGGGCAGGGTGGCGAAGACATGCGGGAGGTTCTCCGCCTCGTTCATCGCGGGGATGACCACGCTCACGGTCGGGGCGATGGCGAGGTGCGGGCCGAGCGGTGTATATCGGTCGACGGCGGGCAGCGACCGTAGGGTGGCGAACTGTGGCTTGACCCCGTGCTGGGTGATGTCGGGACTCATCGTGACTGGGGTGTCCTTCCAGGCAGTCGGTCATTCGTGGACTGCCGACGAACCGGCGCGGTCTGGACGGAGAGGCGTTCTCCGTCCCGGTCTGCTGGCAGGGAGAGGCTGGTCTGTCAAGCGGACGAATGGCTGAACCGGCGACGGCGGTGAGGGGGACGCCGACGCCGTGGCGGGGAGGGAACGCCGTGTCGGTGAGTGAATCAGACGGGTGCGGGGCGGGCGGATCCGAAGGACCTCATGGCCTTGGCCCTTCGACGGCGCATGTGATGGTCACCCTGAGCCTGCCCCCCTTTTCAACGGCGCCGTCCGGCGGCGCTGTTCAACGGCACGGTCGATGGCGCCCGTTCCCGGTAGAGCAACCGGATGACGAGCAGGAAGAAGCCCAGCACCCCGATCGTGGCGACCCCGGCACGGGGGGACCACGCGTTGAAGAGGAGCATGGCTTCGGCGAGTAGAACATTTATTGCCAGGCTTGCCGCCGCACCCACCGTCAGCGTCGAGAGAGGGTCACGATCGCGCAACAGTCCGATGATCGCCGCGCCGGGAACCACCAGCATGAACAGGGGAGCGAGCACCATGCGGGCGGGCGTCTCGACGTCCGCCAGCACCAGCACCGCGCCGGCGGCACACGCCACGGCGAGCACGACCTTCGCGATGGTACGGCTCCTGCTCATGCCTCCCCGACTCCCCGAACGACGCTCGTCACATGGGACCCACGGCTTCACCTGACGACAATGGCGACGCCTTGCCCATGCAGCGGGTTTACCTGATCGCGCCGGAAGCCGCGATCTTATCCGGAATGTTGCCCGGCACCGGGTATCTCCGGGGAGGCCACGACCGGAGGCCGCCTACTGGCGCGCCCCTTCGCAGTTCGGCGCGCAGAGCCGGCGCGCGATGCCCTTGAGGAAGATGTCGCGGATCTCCAGCACCGTCTGCGGGAAGTACGCCGCGCCGCCGGTGGCCTTGGCGATCGCGGTCATCTGCGCCCTGTCGTCGTCCTTCGTCGTGTTGAACGAGATGATCAGGATGCTCACCGGCCGCTTGGGGTCGTACGTCTGCTTCAGCTTCCGGATGATCTCGTCGTTCTCGAGGCCGCCGGTCGGGTCGTCGTTGCCGACGCCGTCGGTGAACAGCAGGATCGTGTTGACCTTGTCGGGCTGATACTCCTTGGTCATCTTCTGGTAGGCGGCCCACAGCGTGTCGTTCAGCCCGGTGTTGCCGGTCGGGATCGCGCTGGTCCGCTGCATGGCCCGGATGATGCGGTCACGCCGGGTGACGCCGTTGACCTGCTGCGCCAGCGGGCCGATCGAGATGATGGGTTTCCAGTCCACGCCCTGGCCCTGCAGGTTGTCGGAGAACGCCCAGATGCCTACCTCGGCCTTGCCCGGGAAGAGCTTCAGTCCCTCGATGCTGGTGTCCGTGATGGCCTTCATCCGGCTGACCCCGGTGCTGTCGGCCGGCTCGGCCATCGTCCCGGAGATGTCGATCAGCCCGAGCAGGCGGGTGCCCAGCTTGATCTGCCGCCACGCCTGGGCCAGCTTGTCGATCGACGCCTGGTCGGGCAGCGCGATCTCCGCCGGTTTCTTGGCGTTCACCCCGTTCTCCGGCTTGAGCAGGCCGCCGCCCGTGCCCTCCGGGGTGCGGAAGCCGTAGTCCTGCACGGTCTTCTTGCCCGAGGCCGAGGTCAGCTCGGCGGCGAAGGCGTCGGCGGCCTTGCGGACCGCGCCGTTCTCGGCCCTGATGACGATCGGGTAGTCGAGGCTGACCGTGCCCTCGGTCGGATAGAGCGCGACCGCGGGGTTCGACGGGGAGGTCTTGGTGTTGAAGGACCAGACCGCCTGCTCCGAGGCGACGCCGACCGGGACGCGCGCGGTGGTCTTGGTCAGCGTGGCGAAGAGATTGTCGGGGGACGGCACGGTGGATCCCGACAACTGCCGCAGCACGCCGACGAGGAGCTCTTCGCTCCCGCCCTTCGCCTTGAGCACGCTCGCGCCGGCGAGCAGCGCACCCAGCCCGGCCGCGTTCTGCGTCGGGTCGAGCGCGAGCACGCGCACCTTCCTGGCCAGGCCGTCGGGGTTGGCGGCGTTCGCCGCGCTCATCAGCCCGGTCCAGCTCGCCGGGCTGAAGCCCGAGCTCAGCTTCTCCGCACCGGACTTCGACGTGGTGAGCACAATGGGGGAACGGGCGGCGTTGCCCGCCATCTTCGCCGTGCCGTTCTCGGGCAGACCGGTGGTCCAGAGCTTGGAGTCGGGGATCCAGAGGTCGGGGACGGCCCCGGCCTTCCCAGCGGCCCCGGCCTTGGTGGGGCCGGTTCCCGCGATCGCGTTCGCGACGTCGGCGGACTCCGCCGCCTTGACCGTCACGGCCACGCATTTCCCGTTGACCTTCTTGCCCGACTTGGCGAACCTGCTCGCGATCTTCTGCACCGCCGGCTGGATGTCGGGCGAGGCCACCACGGTGAGCCCGATCTTGTCGCCGGAGCTTCCCGCCTCCCCGCATTCGGGGTTCTTGTTGACGACCACGTATGCGGCCACCCCGCAGAGCACGGCGAGGGCGACCGCGCCCGCCAGCGGGACGAACACCTTGCCCGGGCCGCCGCCGCGCCGCCTGGATGGCTGTTCGTGCTCGGGATTGAAGCCACCCTCGAGTTCGTCTGTGCGGTGCCGTCCGCCCACGGTGCCCTCTTCGGTCTCGATTTGGCTCCCCCCGGGATGAGGCGTGGCTCTCGGGGGAGATTCTCCGTAATGCTTACGGAACGATAGCGGCATCGCGATGTGGGGCCAAACGTCGGTTTTAGTGCGACTTTGGGCCGTCGATGCCGCGGGGCGCCGGCTCCGCCGTACCCTTGACGGGTGCTCATCCCCGTCGAAGACGCCGCCGATCCGCGCCTCGCCGATTACGTACGGCTACGCGATGTGGACCTGCGCAAGAGCCTGGAGAGCGAGCACGGGCTGTTCATCGCCGAGGGGGAGAAGGTCATCCGGCGGGCCGTCGGAGCCGGTCACCCGGTGCGCTCGGTCCTGACCACGGCCAAGTGGCTCGACCACCTCGCCGGCGCCGTCGGGGAGACCACCCCCGTCTACGTGGTCTCCGACGAGGTCATGGCCGGCGTCACCGGCTTTCCCGTCCACCGGGGCGCGCTCGCCTCGATGGAGCGTACGGCGCTGCCCGCCGTGGCGGAGCTGCTGGGCGGAGTGAGCAGGATCGTCGTGCTCGAGGACCTCGTGGACCACGGCAACGTCGGGGCCGTCTTCCGCTGCGCCGCCGCGCTGGGCGTCGGCGCGATCGTCCTGTCGCCCCGCTGCGCCGACCCCCTCTACCGCCGCTCCGTGAAGGTCTCCATGGGAGCGGTCTTCGCCATCCCGTACGCGAGGATGGCCGACTGGCACGGCGGCCTGGCCGAGATCCGGGCGGCCGGATTCCAGACGCTGGCGCTGACCCCCGACCAGTCGGCCACACCGCTCGACCGGGTCGTCATGGGGGAGCGGGTGGCGCTGCTGCTGGGCTCGGAGGGCGACGGCCTGTCGTCGCACTGGCTCAAGGACGCCGATCTGCCCGTCTGCATCCCGATGAGCCCGGCCGCCATGGATCTGGGCGTGGACTCGCTCAACGTCGTGGCCGCCGCGGCCATCGCCTGCCACGGCCTCCTCCGCCGTTAGGGAGTGCGGGGCTGGAGCGCGTGCCGGGCGTCGGCGATCCAGCGGGGGACGTCCACCCGCTCGGCCACGGCGAGCGCCTTCTCGTAGTGCTCCCGGGCCGGCAGGCCGAGCCGTACCGCGAGATCGCCGAGCGTCCTGGCCACCGGCCAGAGGGCGACCACGCCCGTGCCCGCCCCGGCGATCCTGTCGTGGAACGGCAGCAGCTTCTCGTACGCCTCCCGCATCCGGTTCTCGTCGTCGAGCAGCATGCCGGCGAGCGCCCGCCAGATGAGCGTGAGCTCGTAGAGGAAGTCCGTACGGACCGGCTCCCTGGTCAGCGCGATCGCCTGGGCGTCCTTGACGTGCCCCGCGTAGAACAGCGCCACCACGTAGGCGTCCAGGGTCCACTTGGCGCCGCGCTGGTGGGCCTCGCCCAGCGGCTCGACCATCTCGGCGGCGCG
>BCRI01000206.1 GCA_001552515.1 Sphaerimonospora mesophila NBRC 14179 = JCM 3151 | reverse complement strand
TTAGACGGCGGCGCGGCGCCACGGCCGTCGAGCGCGTTGGATACGGCGTGGCGGGCGTGCGGCGGGCGGCCCGCGCTGCCGCCGTCCGGGACCGGCCCCCAGGCCGCACGCCCGGACGGCGGGCGGGCGACAGGCCGCTGTGCGGCGGCGCGCCGCGCCGCCGCCTTGATACCCATAAGAACGATTCGGCAGAGCGTGCAGCAGTTACTGTCTAATCAGAGGGGCTTATTGCGGCGGGCTTGCAAGATCACTCATTTGTGGAGGTGCTCGGCGTTGAGAGTTCAGACGGATCCTCTGCAAGAGTCGACGGTACGAGTTCAGATCGGGCATACGTCAAGATCTCGGAAGGCGACAGCAACTTTGCGCTCGCACCGATCAGGTTGCCTCGCCCCTGGCGGCTCGGCCGTACGACCTGCGCCACGCGGCCGTCTCGTTGTGGCTCAACGCAGGAGTCCACGCACCGGAAGCCGCCGAGCGGGCCGGCCACGGGGTGGACGTGATGCTCAGGGGCTACGCCAAGTGCATCGACGGACAACGCGACGTCGCCCATCAGCGGATCATGGAAGCTCTCGCCGGATGAGGCGACACGAGCACGCATCGCCGAAGGGTCTCGGTCCACGCCGAGGCCCTTCGGCGTGTTCTCGGAGGCTCGGAATCGTTCCGGAAGTTGGCGGAATCCGCCTGGCGACCTGCGGAAACGTCGCCAAGATCATTCCGGATATATTCCGGGAGTGACCGCCTGGAGCTGCATCTGGTGGCGTCCGGCTGCATCCTCGACGACAGCCCGATCATGTGAAGGGCCAGCTCAGAGGGCATCTGGGCTGGTCTGGGGAGCGCGCCCTGAGGGATTCGAACCCCCGACCGTCGGATTAGAAGTGGAGCGGCCGCTGTCTAACTCTCTCATCTAATAACCTCGGCGAATGAGTCGCGTAGCGGTGAGCAAGAAAAGATCCTTCCGTAAATGAGCGGTCCTCGACCAAGAGGTTGGACGGGCTAAAGCCGACCTCGGGATTGTCGTACAAGATCTCCGCATTGCCGAGGCGATCCGCACGCACATGGAGGTTGTCGAAGTCGGTGGCCCCGAGTAACAGCGGGTTGTAGTAGGCCAGGCATGGAGTGTCCGGACCCGCGAAACTGTACTCAGTGAGGATGCCGATCAATCGGTTCCAGGTCTCACGGTCCAGGCTCCCCTCGGTGGGCGGATCAATGCCGAGCGCCCAACTGCCCTCCTTCTTAACCGCAGGAAAACAACGGTAGGAGGGCAACAGCCCATCAGGCACGATCGGGTTCCCGGTCCGCCGGGCGAAGTGCCGCCCAGCGCAGCCGCCGCCAACCTAGGCCGGGGTGCTCGGCGCGGCCCAGGCCGCCTCCCATGAAAATGCCCACAGCTTCGAGGTCGACGCCCGCAACGATGTCGGGCTGGATGCCCCCATCCATCAGACGCACCTGGTGATACTCGCGGTACGACAACCTCGGCCGGACCCTGTTCGAGCTCATACATGGCGTTGAGCACCCAGGCCGCATCAGCCAGCGCGGACGGCATGAACCGGTGAGACCATGACCGCACAGCTCCAGCAACCAGTCGGTCGTACCGGACGGGGCAAGCGGCCACAGGTCTGACAGCGCTTCGATTCATCGGGCATACGTCCATGATCCCCGGTTGCAACGCCGAACTCCTGGGCCGACCACCATGCCCTCGTCACCCCGCTTAATGGCCCGGCGGCCAGGCGCAGGACCCGCGGTGTATGCGATGCGCCCACCCCCGACTTGGCGACGCTGGCTAAGGCATCACGAAATCAGGCTGTAGTACTAGCAAGATCGCCGGAATGCCCCGGACAAGCGAAGGCCCCTGACTGCGAAACCACTGGTCAGGGGCCTTGCGTACGAGAGCCGCCTTGGGGAATCGAACCCCAGACCTTCTGTTTACAAGGTCCCCAGACGATCTCCAGCGTCGTTCGGAGCCGTTCACATCGCTGCTCGTCGGGACTCCGGCCGTTCAGATCCGTCCGGCTCAGTTCGTGATCGTCCGTCCCGGTGGCTCCCAGGGTGGCTCCCAAACCGAGATCGGTACCGCTCCTTCTATCTGCCCGTACTCGGTGGCGCTGGTCCGTCGGCGA
The DNA here is from genome assembly GCA_001552515.1 of Sphaerimonospora mesophila NBRC 14179 = JCM 3151. Classification (GTDB taxonomy): domain Bacteria; phylum Actinomycetota; class Actinomycetes; order Streptosporangiales; family Streptosporangiaceae; genus Sphaerimonospora; species Sphaerimonospora mesophila. Next base: position 5,413 of record BCRI01000206.1, on the reverse strand, counting down.
GCGCGAGCGCATCTGCGTGGCAAGTTTTTCGGCAACGTGCCAGGATGCCAGCGTCCCGGATGTCAGCGGGCCACCTAGCGAGACGAGCGAAGACAGTCACCCGGGTTCCGGTGGGCCGGGGCTGAGGAACGAAGCCCCGGCCCGTCGATCGCCCCCAACCACGTACGGCGACCAGCCACAGCAAGGCGATCGTGAGGGCCGGGCGGTTCAGGGTTGACGAAGCTCTTGAGGAAGAGGTGGAACGCCCTTGCCAGGACTGGAGACGCTCAGATTGTCGGTCTCCAGACCTAACATGTCGGCATGGTCTTATCGACTACGAAGCCGATTTCGAAGATCGGGGTCAGTATCTCGCTGCGCTGGCGACCAGCCGGTGATGTGATAGCAGTCCGTAGCAGAGATGGAAGCGTGCTTTGCGAAGCGATGATGCCGGTGGGCTCAAGGAGGCCAGGCCTTTACCGCATTACCATCCCCTCTGGGACCGGGCGCCTTATCTACGTAGGAGAATCCCAGCGAATCTCTGTTCGGCTTCGGGCATATAAACATCCCCCCAAGGCCGGTTCTCGGCGAACCGAATCATTCGTGTCCCGCCAGATTTTTAGAGCGCTCGAAGCGGGGACCAAGGTCTCCGTGGATGTCGCCACCAGCGGAAGCATCGTATTTGGAAATGTAGATCGACGACTCGACATGCGGTATGTGGCAGAAAGACGCTTCGCGGAGGCAGCGGCGGTCCTCGTCGAGTCTGAGAGCGCGGAACAGGATTGGAGCGTTGCTGTCCTGAATCGAATCCTTGACGATCAGAGATGGCTGGCGATCGACGAGTAGCCCGAGCTGCCGGCGGCCGGGACCGGCCTCCAGGCCGCATGCCCGGCCGCCGAGCGGGCGAGGGGGCCGCGAGGCGGCGCGGAGCGCCGCCCTTGATTTTCATGAGGACAATTCGGCAATCGGACCGCGTAATGGAATCGCAGCCTGAGCAGCCGAGCAGACGCCATCCAAGGGTTCAGTCAAGCCCTCCTAAGAATGGCGGATAGACCTACGGGCATCTCCATACGGAAGGAGTCTAGAATCTCAAAAATGCGGTTCAGCAAATCCCGCGTGTAGGTAACGCTATTTGCATTGTTAGCAATGCCGGAACCGAGTTGCACTTTTACCGCTTGCAGCGCTCCGAGTTCATATCTTATCTCGTCTTGCTCTCTCCCGTATACCTCAATCTCCATTGCTATCCTTGCCTTTTCGTGATCAGCAATAAGTGGGTCGGCCTCGATCATTCTCAACTCCTCAATGCGACCAATATTTGAGTTTAAAGCTACCCTCCGACGCATTAAGGCATCTTCGCAAGCTCGTATTATGGTTTGTTGAGTTGCTTTGGAGATGGTAGCTAAAAGAACTTCTTCAGGGCCTGACACTTCTCCCATAGTAGGAAGTTTTTCAACTTGGCTCAAGAACTCGTCGCTAACTTCTGCGTTCAGATAGTAGCGAGCATTAAACAAGAAGCTTTGAGTATCCATGAGAATCAGATCGCAGCCGGTTTCTTCCTTGGCTTCTCTGACCAGTTCGGGCCGGGCCGATATGGTTCTGCCTTTCTCGCGGCGAAACCAATCCTCTTTCACGTCCCGCGTTACGATGAGAATGGGAACTTTCCTGCAATTCGCCTCTTTTAGTGTCTGATGCCACAACAGGTAATCACCTGCGGGATCGGTCTTCTCCTTGTCAGCATAGCCCGGAGGAATTTTTTTGTTTGCCCGGCGATCCGCTTCCGCCCGCACCTTCTCCTCTTCTTCCGGGGATAGTTTGTTGCCGACTTTACCAGTAAGAAGTTTTTCCAGGCGCTTAAGGACCGGATCAGTCGCAACTATATCGAGAGAGACACCGTGCTGACGTTGCAACTTGCTTATTGCTTCCACTGTCGCAGTAATGCTACTTAGAATAGGCTCGACGATTTCTCTCTTCTCATCGGCCGTCAGGGCAACCATGCTTGCCAGCTTACTTAAATCGGGACGCACATCGTTGTCAAAAATCTTTCTTAAGTCCCCCAGCGTCTTGATAGCATCGGTATATGCGCTCGCCTGCCCGGCGATGACATTAACGCGATTCTTGTGAAATTCCAGGGCAACCTGGTGAGAGATCCATAATCTGTCCCCCAACTTCTCCAGAGCATCGAACAGTTCCTCGCGCGCCTGCGGATTGAAGCGGTAGGCATCGAGGAGGACATTCGTGTCTAAGCTGATGAGCCCTTTCGTCATGGCCATTTTTCGCTGCTCGTCGGTCGGGGGATAGTACTCGCGGAATGAGCTATCCAGGTCGGCCATGCTGCCCTGCCTTAACTCTTAATGTCTAATGGATGCCTAGCGAGGCGCCGAGCAAAGAATTCTATGGGTGGACTGAACCGTTGGCAATCGTGATGAATAAGGTTGGATCACCCTTAAAGGCACCAATCACCACATACGGGGTAATCCGGCATGATGGCATTCTTGGCCGCTCAAGATCCCAGCATTGAGTATTGATGGAACTGCACAGTTCATCAACGGTTCCTCGCCTTGCTTGCATGGCGACCGTTGTGACGACATTGCCAGATGAAGATTGCAACCCTCGGATGCCGGCTGGTCGGGGGACAGTACACGACTGCCTAGTTCTCGGCCTCCACCACATACCTCGCCGCAATTCCTTCGCAGACATGGCTCGCATGCTCTCGATTGCCGTCGTCCCGTGTACGTCGGCGATGTTGGGCGGTAGCGTCTCGGTGTGGCTACCAACGACGAGCAGACGCGCTGGATCGTGCACGGTGAGCGGCTGATCTATGACAACCGGTGGATCCGGCTGGGCATGGTGGATGTCGAGATCCCGGACGGGGAGCGGTTCGAGCATCACGCCGTGCATCTGGACCGGGCTGCTATCGCCGTGGTGGTGGACGATCAGCAGCGGGTGCTGATGATGTGGCGCCACCGGTTCCTGTTCGACCGCTGGGGCTGGGAGTTGCCCGGCGGCCTGGTCGAGGCCGGCGAGGACCCCATGCTGACCGCAGCCCGCGAGGTCGAAGAGGAAACCGGCTATCGGGTCAAGGGCATCGAGCCTCTGATCAACTATCAGCCGATGGCGGGCATGGTCGACTCCGAGCACAACCTGTTCCTTGCCCGGGGCGCGGAGTTCGTCAAGGAGCCGTCGGGGGAGATCGAGGCCGATCTGATCGAGTGGGTTCCGTGGAAGGAGATCCCGGACATGATCGCCCGGGGGGACATCTGGACCTCGGGAACGCTGGTCGGCCTGTACACGGCTCGGGATCGACTCAGCGCAGGGCGCGGGTAACCGCTCGGGTGAGTTCCTCGATGCGCTTGCGCTGACGGCGTGAGCCGGTCATGGTCGCGAGCTGCTGCGCGCGCTGGATGTGGGGCTGGGCCGCTTGCGCCTCGCCGAGGGCGAGCAGGGCGTGTCCCAGGTCGCAGCGGAGTGCGGCTTCGGCGCGGTTGTAGGTGCCGTCCATCCCGGCCAGTGCTGAGCGCAGGTCCTCGACGGTGCCGGGGTCGCCGAAGCGGACCAGGCAGTTGCCGCGCCAGCGGGCCAGATGGTGAGCGTCGATGGACAGGTAGGGCATGTCCGGGTCGCCGTTGCCGTCGGGGAGGATCGCGGCGGCCTGGTCGAGCGCGGCGCGGCAGGTTGCCTCGTCTCCGAGGGTCGCGGCGGCTTCGGCCTCGGCGGCGAACAGCCACGTGCGGAGCCGAGCCGGGATGTGGTCGCGGTGGGTGGCGTGGATGTACTGAAGAAGCTCGGTCGCCTGGGCGGGCCGGCCCAGGTCCATGAGGACGTATGCCTGTTCGGCGCAGACGTAGGCGAGGACGGCCGGGGTGTCGGCTTCGCGGGCGGCGGCCTTGGCGTTTTCGTAGTGGGTCCACGCATCATTCAGTGCGCCGGTATTAATCGCCTGCCATCCGGCGAGTGATTCGGTCTCGGCGAGGATGTGGGCGAGTTTGGCGCGTATGCCGGGCCGTACGGCGTGGTGATGGGCGCGCCGTATTTGGGATATTTGGGCGCGCATTTTCTCGGCGATGGCGACGCTACCGAGCCGACGATCCAACAAACGAAGGTTGTTGGTGTCGGTGGTGAGGATCATCACCATCGGCTGGTCCACGGTCGCGGCCATCTCGATCCGCGCGGTCAGTTCCGCGATTTGCTCCTGGTGCTCGTCGTCGCCGTCACCGCTGGTTGAGGTGGTGTCGAGTGGGGCCAGGCCGAGCAGCATGCGGGCGTGGTCGGGCAGGCCCAGGCCGGTGGCGACCCGCTCGAACACCTCAAGGTCGCTGATCTGACGCTGGCCGCGCATGAGTTCGCTGATGCGGCCTTGGGCGATGCCGGTTGCCGCGCTGATGCGGGTCTGGCTGGCCCCGGCGTACTTGACCGCGAGGTTGAACAGCCCGGCCACGTCGCGGTTTTTGAGCCTTTCGCGGCTTTCGTCGCGGTCCCATACCCATGCGGGGATCTGGATCGGTTCGAAGGCGTTCCCGTGCATTCCGGCCTCCGGTCGTTTCCCGGGCTGGTGGCGCATGGCGGCTGTTGCTGGGAACTCTATATCCCTCGGTGATATATCCAAGTGGAATAGGAGGGGAAGTTTCCCCCGGTGCATTCTCGGCGGCATGACACGAGCAGTTAAGTGCACCGCGTGCGACGGGCGCGGTTGGAAGATCGTCACCCGGCGCGGGCAGGTCGCGGCCGCCGTGCTCGGGCTGGCCACCTCCTCTCGTGAGGACTGCCTGTACTGCGACGGCGGCCAGTTGCCGGCCGAGATGTACGAGTGGGAGGTCTACAGCCTCATCGACGGTGTCCCCCAGCTCGGGCCGTGCGGCACCAGCGTGGGACAGGCCACCTGCATGGACGAGTTGCGCAAGACGCTGCGCCGGTTGAACCCCGAAACCCAGCCGTACGGCCGGATCATCCACCGCGTGTACGACTTCGGCACCGTCCCCGACGACTGGTCCCGGAGGGTGATCTTCCGGGCGACCCTGGATGCGGCCGGACAGGTCCGGTTCGAAAGGACGGCCCGGTGACCATCCGAACCCCCGACACGAGCATCAACCCCAGCCCGGTCATCGGCCATGTCGACGACTTGGATGCGTGCCCTGCGCCGCACCTGCCGCCCTTGAGGGACGATGCCAAGCCGTTGGCGTGGCATGCCTCCGAGCGGTTCGACCGGTTCCGGGTGCTGGCCTGGACCTGTGGTGAGCATCGCGAGACCTGGTATGAGCTGTGCTCGGGCGGGGGGATGGCCTTCATCCGCCGGATGAGCGGCGACCCGGTCAAGCCGGAGGTGTCCCAGACGCACGCCTGGAAGCTGGACGAGGCTCAGCAGGTGTGGGCGGCGCTGTTGTCCGGTCACGTGCGATAGCACCCACCCTCTCAGGTCGTTGACCTGCTGACAGGCTCCGGG
>BCRI01000205.1 GCA_001552515.1 Sphaerimonospora mesophila NBRC 14179 = JCM 3151 | reverse complement strand
GCGAGCGGCCGCCGCGCCCAGCGTCGTACCCGGCTGGTCGGACGGCGAGGGAGTCGGCGTGGGGGTGGGTGTCGGGGTCGGGGTGGGCGTGCCCGATCCGGTGCTCTTCAGGCCGAGGAAGTCGATGGCGTAAGCGATCATGCCGTTGAGCGGCAGCGAATGCCCCTGACCCGAGACGCTGACGCCCTCGACCGGGGCCGTGGTGCTGTTGCTGCCGTAGCGGGTGCGGGTCCAGCCGGAGGACGGCGAGTCGTTGGACACCGGCGACTGGCTGATGCCGTGGAGGTTCGTCCACTGCTTGATCTCTTCGCCGAAGTTGTTGTAGTTCAGCGTGCTGTCGGTGCTCCCGTGCCACAGCTGCATCCGCGGATACGTGCCGTTGTAGCCCGGGTACATCGAGCGGGCCAGGTCGCCCCACTGCTGGGCGGTCTTGCTGACCTGGCCGTTGGCGCACTGACTGTTCCAGGTGGAGCCGTCGTTGGTGGCGAAACAGCCGGCCGGTACGCCCATGAACGCCGAGCCCGCCTTGAACACGTCCGGATACTCGGCCGCCATGACGTTGGTCATCATGGCGCCGGAGGAGACCCCGCTGACGAAGATCCGGTCGGGGTCGACGTTGTACCTCGACCTGGCGTAGTCGACCATCGACATGATGCCGACCGGGTCGCTGCCGCCGCCCCGCTTCAGCGCCTGCGGCGAATACACGTCGAAGCACTGTCCGCTACGCGTGGCCTCGGGGAACACGATGACGTATCCGTACTGGTCCGCGGCCGTGACGTAGTCGCGGAAGTACCCGTTGAACAGGGCGGACGCGGTTCCCGTGCAGTAGTGGATGGCGACCAGCAGGGCCGGACGGCCGGCCACCCGGTCCGGAACGTACATGTACATGTTCAGGTTGCTGGGATTGTTGCCGAAGTTCGTGACGCGGGTCAGCGAGGCCGCCGCGCTCGGCTGGGCGCCGAGCGTCACGATTACGGCGGCCAGCGGAATCATCGCCGCGGCCACCAGGGCGGATAAAAGCCGTTTCACGTTGGACGATCCCTCCTCATGGGCTGCGATCCGGCCGTCGTGACCAAGCCGGCGGAGGAGCGTGGTGCTCTGGGAACGGCAGTCGAGCTGCTCCGCCGGTCGGATGCAGGGGGTTGGAATATTTCGGATGATGCACGAAAGCTTTCAAGGCGGCAAGGGTCCACGTGTAGGCGCAAGAAAGTGAATCGGTCTGCTGCACAGGGTGATATTTGCAGCTAGATACACCCGTCCGCGGCGAACTTCGCGAGAAGCTCGTGGAGCGATCGTCGGTCATCAAGATCTAGAGGGTCGGTGTGACGCGGGTGATGAGTAAGGGCTCTATCACTCCAGGGTAAGGCCCATCAGTGAAACTTTCGGAGGAATTTCGAGAGTTATCGAGACGTCGGCGGATGCCGGGTTCGCCGTACGAGCCTCGCGATCGAGAGCCGGGAGCCGAGAGCCGAGAGTTGGGAACCGAGAGCCGGGCACCGGGGGCACGTGTCCGATGATCCGGTCAGTGGGGTCACCACCGGCCCGATAGGCTGACCGCATGCCCGCCTCCCCCTGTGGCCGTCGATCCGCGAGCTGGTCGGGGCCACTCGCCGGGCTCTGATCTTCGACGGTTCGCCGGCCGTGCTGGCACCCGTACGGCGGCCGGCGGAGATGGAGATCGTGCCGACGTTCTAGGTGTTGATGATGGTCAGCGTCATATCTGCCGTTCCGTAATGAACTCGCGGAGCGTCGCGACGGTGCCGTCACGATGTTCGTTGAGCCGACGCACCAGTTCGTCGGCGTCGCGGGCACGGACCGCCTCAATGATGCCGAGATGCTCCTGGTCGACCCGGTCCCGGTTGCTCTCCTCGCTGTAGTAGCGGGAGCGGTAGACATCCGTGGCATCCCACAGGATGTTCAGGAACCGCAGCAGGCGCGGCATCCCGGCTGCCTCGAACAACGTGAAGTGGAACAGCCGGTTGGCGGCGGCCATCGCGGTGATGTCGTGAATCCGGGAGCTCCGTACGACCTCGGCGTGTGCCTCCTCCAGCCTCGTCACGTCCTCGTCGGTGATTCTGCCGAGGGTCTGGCGGATCGCCTCCTCCTCCAGGATCCGCCGGAGCCGGTAGACCTCGAGGAAGTCCTCAAGGGCGAGCTCGGCCACCACGTACCCGCGCCTGGGCCGGTAGGTCACCTGGCCCTCGCCTTCGAGGATCTTCAGTGCCTCTCTGATCGGAACCCTGCTGACGCCGAGTTGCTCGGCGAGCGTGTCCTGCCTGATCGGAGCTCCCGGGGCGAGCTTGCCCGTCAGGATCGCCCTGCGTACCTGTGACAGGACGTATTGTTGCGTCGTCTGAGGCGGTCTGGCCTCGATGTCCATGGTCCAACCCACTCTGTGGTTCCGCCTGATCTTGCCGTCCATCATGACAAGGCGCACGCTCGGCGAGGCCGTTCAGTTCGGTCGCGTCCCCCTCGACCGGCACCGGATCGGCGATGCGGCCGGGCTGGATCCTACCGAGGTCGTGGAAGCCGAACAGGACTTTGGAGACTTAATATTGGATCCAAAATAAATTTTCGGTCTCGAAGCCTTGCGGATGGTCGGAAAGGTGGCCGACGATCAGGGCTGTCCCGCCGCTGCTCGGGCCGCACACCGGACAGGTGCCGGCCGAGCTCGACCTGTCCCCGGAAGAGATCCGCCGACTGGAGACGGACGGCGTGGTCCACCAGACCCCATGGAAGGTGCGAACCCGTGACGAAGCCCGACCCCCACGACTTCCTCGCCGTCGACCAGGACCTCACAGAGGACGAGCGGGCCATCCGCGACGCCGTGCGCGAGTACGGCGCCGCCGAGTTGCTTGCGCACGTCGCCGACTGGTTCGAGGCCGGCACCATCCCGGGCATCCGCGACGTGGCCAAGGGACTCGGCGCACTCGGCCTCCTCGGCATGCATCTGGAGGGGTACGGCTGCGCCGGCACGAACGCGGTGAGCTACGGGCTGGCCTGTCGCGAGCTGGAGGCGATCGACAGCGGGCTGCGCAGCTTCGTCTCCGTGCAGGGCTCTCTCGCGATGACCGCCATCCACCGCTTCGGCAGTGAGGAGCAGCGGCAGGAGTGGCTGCCGAGGATGGCGTCGGGCGAGGCCATCGGCTGTTTCGGCCTGACCGAGCCGGATTCGGGCAGCGACCCCGGTTCGATGCGTACCCGGGCGCGCCGCGACGGATCCGACTGGGTGCTGAACGGCACCAAGATGTGGATCACCAACGGGTCGGTGGCGGATGTCGCGGTCGTCTGGGCGGCCACCGACGAGGGCATCCGTGGCTTCGTCGTGCCCGCCGGCACTCCCGGATTCTCCGCTCCGGAGATCCACAAGAAGCTGTCTCTGCGCGCGTCCATCACCTCCGAGCTCGTCCTGGACGACGTACGGCTGCCCCGGGATGCCGTGCTTCCCGAAGCCGAAGGACTGAAGGCGCCGCTGTCGTGCCTGTCCGAGGCACGCTACGGCATCGTCTGGGGGGCCGCGGGCGCCGCGCGCTCCTGTTACGAGTCGGCGCTCGACTACACCATGTCGCGGGTGCAGTTCGGCCGATCGATCTCGTCGTTCCAGCTCACCCAGCGCAAGCTCGCCGACATGCTCGTGGACGTCAACCACGCCATGATGACGGCTCTGCGCATCGGCAGGCTCAAGGACGAAGGCCGGGTGCACCACTCGCAGATCAGTTTCGGCAAGCTCGCCAACGTCCGTGCCGCTCAACGTGTCGCCGCCACCGCGAGGGGGATGCACGGCGCCAGCGGAATCACGCTGGAGTATCCGGTGATGCGGCACATGGTGAACCTGGAGTCGGTCGCCACCTACGAGGGCACCGAGGAGGTGCACGCCCTCACCCTCGGCCGGGCCCTGACCGGCAGTTCGGCGTTCAGGTCCTAGCGCGCGGCCGGAGTGTCGTGGCGCGCGGACGGAGAACACCGGCGCACCCCGGCGTGTCGTATCCACCTGCCGGGACCGAGACCGCGACCCGCTGGCACGGCCGCTCGAGGGAGTGATCCGAATCGGCGTGGCCACGACAGAACAGATTCAGGCGGGCCCGACGCCCTGAGCGGCACTGCGAGGGGGGCCCGCTTCCGCCCCCTGCCCGCCGTGCCAAGTTCCCGCGAAGAAAGCGTTGACCATCCGCCCGTATGTAAGTAATTTTCAGTCAACGCAGCGTGCTTGCATGATTTTTACCGCCATGCGAGGGTGTCCGAAGGCCGCCCACCAACGCCGAATCCGAAGTGGCTACGGGCCGAAAGGAAGTCTCATGACGAGAAGGTGGATCTCGGGGGCGATCGGGGTGCTCGCGCTGGCGCTGGCGGCGTGCGCGCCCGGCGGCGGCGCGTCGGGCCAGGGCGACGACGCGGGCGCCGGCGCCGACAAGGTCACGTTGAGCCTGTGGTCGTGGCGGGTGGAGGACGTCAAGGCGTACGAGAAGATCCTCGCCAAGTTCGAGGAGTCGCATCCGAAGATCCACGTCGAGTTCAAGCCGTTCCAGGCCACCGAGTACAACAACATCCTGGCCACGGGTCTGTCCGGCACCGGCGGGCCCGACGTCGCCCAGTTGCGGGCGTACGGCGGGCTTCAGCCGCTGGTCGAGGCGGGCCAGCTGGTGCCGCTCGACGGCAAGGTGGAGGCGCTGTCCGGCTTCGACGGCAAACTGCTGGAGGGCGCCAAGGGCTACCGCGACGGCAAGATCTACGGAGTGCCGTTCGCCTACCAGACCCTCCAGGTGCTCTACAACAAGAAGCTCTTCGGCGACAACGGCATCCGGCCCCCCGCCACCTGGGACGAGATGATCGCGGCGGCCGACAAGCTGAAGGCGGCCGGGATCACGCCGTTCGCCGTAGCGGCCGGGCCCGACGCCACCTGGACGCTGCCGATCGTCCACGAGATCTTCGGCAACGCCCGCTACGGCGGCACCGCGTTCCGGGACGCGGTGCTCCGCGGTGAGAAGAAGTTCACCGACCCCGACTTCACGGCCTCGATCAAGCTGATCGAGGACCTGAAGCCGTACTTCCCCAAGGACGTGGTGGCCGTCAAGATCCCCGACGTGCAGGCGCTGTTCGTCAGCGGGAAGGCCGCGATGTACCCGACGGGCACCTTCGACCTGGCGCCGGTGCTCAAGGCCGATCCGAGCCTGGAGATCGGCGTCTTCCAGGTGCCGCCGCCGCCCGGCTCCCCGGTGACCACGCCCGTCACGCCGGGCTGGGCCGACGGCTCGTTCGGGGTCAACGCCAAGTCGGCCCACCAGGCCGAGGCGCTCGAACTGGTCAAATGGATGGCGACGCCGGAGTTCGGGCAGCTCTACGCGAACGAGCTGAAACAGCTGTCGGCCGTCCCCGGGGTCACGCCGTCCGACCCGCTGCTGGCCGAGATGGCCGGGAACTACGCCGCGAACGGCGCGCCGTACATGCTGCTCGTCGACTTCCGGTACGGCCAGCCGAACGGCGACGCGGTCTTCCGTGACGAGCTGCAGAAGATGCTCACCGGCCAGGCCGAACCGAAGGCGGTCGCCGAGAGCGTGCGGAAGGGCGTCGAGCAGTGGTTCAAGCCGGGAAACTGAGCGCTCGGCCACGCCGCCAGGCGGACGGACAGCGCGGGGCGAACGGACCTCGCGCGGCACGTGCCGGCACCGGTCGCCGGTACGTGCCGCGGTGGCGCGTGCTGGCCGTCTTCCTGCTGCCCGCGCTGCTGCTCTACTCGGTCTTCATCATCTATCCGCTGGTCACCGCGCTCAACTACAGCTTCTTCGAGTGGCGCGGGATCCGGCAGGTGGGGTTCGCCGGGCTCGACAACTACCGGGATCTGTTCGGCGTCTACCCCTACGACCAGCAGCTGTGGCGGGCGTTCTGGCACAACGGGCTGTTCTTCGCGGGCACCATGCTGATCCAGAACACGGTCGGGCTGCTCTTCGCCCTCCTGCTGTTCAGGTACCGCCGCGGCAAGCGATTTCTGCAGGCCGCGTTCACCACCCCCTACCTGGTGGACCCGCTGGTCGTCGGCTACCTGTGGAGTCTGCTGCTCAACCCGACGTTCGGCCCGGTCAACGCGCTGCTCGAGGCGGTCGGACTGGACTCGTGGGCGCTGCCCTGGCTCGGCGACACGCGTACGGCACTGCCGATCGTCATCGTGGTCAACGCGTGGCAGTGGGTGGGCTTCCCCATGCTGCTGTTCTCCGCCGCGCTCGCCGGCATCCCGGCCGAATACCACGAGGCGGCCCGGGTCGACGGGGCCTCGGCCTGGCAGACGTTCCGACGGGTGACGCTGCCGCTGCTCACCCCGGCCATCGGCGTGGTGAGCGTGCTGACGTTCATCGGCAACTTCAACGCCTTCGGCCTGATCTACGCGATGGCCGGGTCGACCGGGTCCCCGGCGGGCTCGACCGACGTGCTCGGTCTGCTGTTCTACCGGGTCGCGTTCGTCGAAGGCGGCGTGGAGGCGATCGGGCGGTCGTCGGCGCTCGCCGTGCTGATGTTCGTGTTCATCTTCGGGGTCTCGCTGCTCGCCACCGCGTATTTCCGCCGCCGCGAAAGGATGCTGGTGTGACGGCCGGGCGTCGTGCTCCGGGCCGGGTGGCCGTCCACCTGCTGCTGTGGGGGTACGCGGTCGTCGCGCTGCTGCCGCTGGTCGTCATGCTGCTCAACTCGCTGCGGCCGACGAGCGAGATCTTCACCGCTCCACTGGGGCTGCCGGCATCCCCCACCCTGCACAGTTACGGCCGGGTGTGGACGGAGGCGTCGTTCAGCACGTACTTCCTGAACTCGCTGGTCGTCACCTGCGGCGCGGTGCTGCTCGGCACGGCGGTCTCCGCGCTGGCGGCCTATCCGCTGGCCCGTCACGACTTCTTCGGCAGCCGGGTGCTCGGGGCGTACTTCCTGGCCGGGCTCATGCTGCCGATCCGGCTGGGCCTGGTGCCGATCTTCTACCTCATGGACTCCATGGGGTTGATCGACTCGCTGCTCGGGATCACGCTCCTGTACGCCGCATCCGGGGTGCCGTTCTGCGTCTTCGTGCTGTCGGCGTTCTACCGCTCCCTGCCCGGCGAACTCGACGAGGCGGCCAGGCTCGACGGGGCAGGCGACTTCCGGATCTTCGGGCAGATCATGCTGCCGCTGGTGCGGCCCGCGCTGGCGTCGGTGATGCTGTTCCAGTTCGTGCCGCTGTGGCATGAGTTCCTCTACCCGCTGGTGCTGCTGCGCTCGGACGAGAAGTTCACGATCCCGCGCGGGCTGTCGCAGTTCTTCGGCGAGTACACCACCGACTGGTCGGCGCTGTTCGCCGGGCTGGTCCTCGCCACGGCGCCGCTGTTCGTGCTGTTCGTCCTGGCGACCAAGCAGATCATCGCGGGGCTGACCGCCGGCATGAGCAAATAGCCGGCGGTCAGCCCGACCAGGCGGCGAGCCGCCTGTCCGCCTCCCGCTGGATCAGGTCCTTGTCGGCGACGATCATCGCGTCGGGCGGGTCGGGTGTCGCGGAGTTGACGTTGGGCGGCAGCGTGCGGTGCTCGAGCGCCGGCACGGTCTTGATCAACCCGGCCATTCCGGCGGCGTCGGCGTGGCCGATGTTGTCTGGACGCTCGCCGCGACAAGGTCGGCGATGAGTCCGAAATCGCCTGCGGCCATCGCCGCGCGGGGCACCATCCAACTGCCGCCCACGGCGAGTACGGACGGCAGCGCGAGGTAGTCGGGAGCCGAGGCCGCGTCGATCCCACCGGTCGGTACGAAAGAGACCTGGCCGAAGGGCGCCGACAACGCGGACAATG
>BCRI01000204.1 GCA_001552515.1 Sphaerimonospora mesophila NBRC 14179 = JCM 3151 | reverse complement strand
GTGTCCTCGACAACGTGAACGCAGACGAAGTAGCCGGCCTTATCATCGACTTGAACCTCGACACGTTCGGTGAGAGAGACAACGTTCGGGACACCCTCATCGCCGAACCGGAACCCGATTCCGGAGATCGTCACCGCACCGAAGAACGAGTCGTTTCGCGGCGGCCGGAGCGCCTCCGGAAGGCTTGTCCTATCGACGTTGAAAGCGCCGGCCAGCGATATGGGTGTGAAGTGATGGCTGGCAGGGTTCGACATGTTCCTCATCCCGATCTCGCTTTGGAGTGTGTCGTTGCTCTGGGCGCCGCCACCGGAAATCGTTTGCACAAGGCGGCCCAGGGGACGTCCTCTGGTCCGACCCCTGGGGCTCCTTGTGCGAAATCCGAACCGGCTCTTCTAATACGCGTAAGAGGGAGAACCGTCATTGATTCGCGGTCGGCGCCTCCCCTGCCCGGGTCTCGTCGGCGACGACCCGCCGCTCGGTGCCGCGGTCCGCGAGCGGGCCGAAACTTCCCTGGTAGAGCCCGGTTCCCCGAAGGGCGAGTACGTACAGGAGAACTCCAATGGCGAGCAGAGCCGCGATATAGAGCGGAAACAGCCAGAACACTCCCATGCCCGACAGCCAGACCAGGATGTAGGAGGCGGTACCGCCGAAGACCGCCACTCCCAACGAGTATCCAAGACCAACCCCGGTGACCCGGCTGCCGGCGGGCATGAGGGTGGCGATAACGGCGTTGAAGAAGGCCAGGGCGAACGGTTGGATGAGCGCTCCGAGCAGCATCACGAGGATGAACGCCGTGGCCGACGGGGACGTGTAGAGCAGGAGAACGAATACCGCCGGGATCGATGCGAGCCTGGTCCAGACGAACGTTCTCCCCAGGCCGAAGTGGTCGGCGATCCGGCCGGCGAAAGGACTGGACACCAAGATGATGGCGGTCATGAGGGAGGTGATTCCGAAGATCAGAGTCGCACTCTCACCGAAGACCGCCTTCGCCGTGCTCGGAATGCCGGTGTTCCAGCCATAGCCGATCACCTGCGTTCCCCCCACGATGAAGATGATCGCCGTCAGAGCCAGCCAGTGGCGTCGGATTCCGCCCCACACTTCGTTCGTGGTCCGCTGCGCCTCCGGAACCGCTTCCTTCGAGAGAGTCTCGGGCAGGCCGCGCCGGAGCCAGAGTACGAACAGCCCGAGCGCACCTCCGATCCAGAAGCCGATGCGCCATCCCCACTCCGACATGGCCGCGTCACCGAGCGTGAGACCGATCCCGAATGCGATCGATGAGGCGAGTAGGTTGCCCGCGCTCGTGGCGGCCTGCATCATGCCCGCGTACCACGCCGTTCGCCCCTGTGGGGCGAGCTCGACGACGTATGACGCCATGAGCGGTTGTTCCACTCCGATTGAGAATCCTTGCAGCAGACGCAGGAACACCATAAGAGCGCCGGCCAACCAGCCTATTGACTCGGCGGTGGGAAGAAAGCCGATGAGTAAGGACGCGATCGACATGATGCTGATAGAGATCAACATCATCGGCTTACGCCCGACCCGGTCGGCCATCGGGCCAAGGAGAACCGCTCCGAGCGGACGCGCCAAGAATGACACGCCGAAGACCGCAAGGGCGGTAAGGGTGCTTGTCAGCGCATGGCCGCTTGGAAAGAACTGCGGCGCGAACCATGCCGCGAACAGGCCGTACAGCATCCAGTCGTAATTCTCTACGGCCTGGCCCCCGGCCACGGCCAGATACTCCGTCGATTTTCTCTTCTTCGGCGAATTCAGTGTGGTCCCCATCGGCTTCTCCGTTGCTCGTGAAGTGCTCTTGTCGGTGCAATGCGTACCGCCTCGTAGGGCGGCTTCCCTGGACGTCAGCTGATGGTTGGAGCTGTGAGCGGTGAGAGGCAGGGGTCCGATCTTGACGAAGCCCCTACCGGGCCATCCGGCGCGATGGCCCATAGTATTCCGATATCTTGGTATCTAAAATCTTGGATGTCAACAGTCCATTTCGCGATCTTTAAGCGGCTCTCTTCCGCCGATTCGATCTCCGGCGGGACGGCGACAGGACGTGTCTTCCTGCTGGTCAGCGACCGGAATCCACAGTTGGTGAGAGGGTGGCGTGCCGTACGCCGGCGGCGACCGGCCCCGCGCCCGTGGGCATCGTACGGCGCGATATCCACGGCGCCGAGCAGAACCGCCGCCCCGATCCGCCCGCGCATGGATCGCGTACGGCAGGACATCCGTACTCGCTTTCCCGCGTGCCGAGTTCGACGGGTCGGTCAGCGTCGACGTACGACATGCCGATGGCGGCGGATCGACACGTGCGGGCGGGCGTGACGGCCACGACCACCGCGCCCGCTCTTTCAGCCTTTCAGCGCGGCCTTGAGGAGCGGCATCGCGGTGGAGACTGCGAGGATGCAACCGGGGAAGCAGGACCGCATGACGGACGGGCACCGAGGGAGATTGACGTTGGATGAGTTCGATGTCGTTGTGCTGGGTGCCGGACCTACAGGGGAGAACCTGGCGGAGCGGGCACGGGCAGGCGGGCTGACCGTCGCGGTGGTGGAGGCCGAACTGGTCGGCGGGGAATGCTCCTACTGGGCGTGCATGCCCAGCAAGGCGTTGCTGCGGCCGCCCGCCGCGCGCGGGGACGCGCGGCGCGTGGCGGGAGCCCGCGAGGCCGTCACCGGTGCGCTGGACGTGGCGGCGGTACTGGACCGCCGGGACGGTTTCGCCTCGCATTGGAACGACGACGGCCAGGTCACCTGGCTGGAAGACGCCGGACTGGTGCTGGTGCGCGGGCACGGGCGGCTGGAAGGGGAAAGGCGCGTCGCCGTGGCGACCGCCGACGGCGGACGGCGGGTGATGACGGCCCGCCATGCCGTCGCGGTGTGCACGGGGACGCGTGCCGCGCTACCCGACATCCCGGACCTGGCCGAGGCTCGCCCATGGACCAGCCGCGAGGCGACCAGCTCCGGACATGTGCCGTCACGACTCGCCGTCGTCGGCGGTGGAGTCGTGGCGTGCGAGATGGCCGCCGCCTGGGGGGCGCTGGGCAGCGAAGTGGTGATGCTGGTGCGCGGATCACGGCTGCTGGCGAGGATGGAGCCCTTCGCGGGGGAACTAATCGCCGAGAACCTGCGGACGGCCGGCGTGGACGTGCGGTTCGGCGTTTCGGTCGTCGAGGCCGGCCGCGACGGACGTGTGACGCTCACGCTGGCCGGCGGCGAGACGGTGACAGCGGACGAGGTGCTGTTCGCCACCGGCCGGGTGCCGGCCACCGCCGATCTGGGGCTGGAGACGGTGGGCCTCACCCCGGGCGAGCCCATCGAGGTGGACGCCACCGGACGGGCGGTCGGCGTTTCCGGCGGCTGGCTCTACGCGGCCGGGGACGTCAACGGCCGCGCGCTGCTGACCCATCAGGGCAAGTACCAGGGGCGGATCTTCGGCCAGGTGATCGCCGATCGCGCCGCCGGGCGAGAGCTGGACACCGCAGCGTGGGGCCGCAACGTGGCCACGGCGGACGAGCGGGCGGTGCCACAGGTCGTCTTCACCGACCCCGAGGTCGCTTCCGTCGGTCTCACCCTGGACGAGGCGACCCGGCGCGGGCACCGGGTGCGGGCGGTCGACTACGACCTGGGCGGCGTGGCCGGAGCCTCCCTGTTCGCCGACGATTACCGGGGGCGGGCCCGGGCCGTGGTGGACCTTGATCGTGAAACGCTGCTCGGTGTCACGTTCGTCGGTCCGGGTGTGGCCGAGTTGCTCCACTCGGCGACGATCGCGGTCACGGCCGAGGTCCCGATCGCCCGGCTGTGGCATGCCGTACCCGCCTATCCGACCATCAGCGAGATCTGGCTGCGGCTGCTGGAGACCTATCGCGGTTGACCTGACTCCGCTCGCCCCCGATCGGACCCAACCGGTCCGCCGGGGGGCGGACCGGTTCCAAGGTTCTGGTGTCGTGCCGGGGTCAGACGCGGGTCCACTTCTGGTTGGTGCCGCCGTGGCAGGTCCAGATGTGCACCTTGGTGCCGTTGGCGGTGCCGGCGCCGTCGACGTCCAGGCACTTGTTGGCCCCGACGGCGGTGATGGTGCCGTCGGCGTTGAGGCGCCACTTCTGGTTGTTCTGCCCGTTGCAGTCCCAGATGATCACAGCGGTGCCGTCGGCCGTGCCGGCGCCGTTCACGTCCAGGCACTTGCCGCCGTACACCCGCAGTTCACCGGCGCCGGTGGAGGTCCACCGCTGGTTGGCGCCGCCGTTGCAGTCCCAGATCTGCACCTGCGCACCGTTCGACTGCGACACCCCGGTCACGTCCAGGCACCGTCCCGACCCCACGCCCCGCAGCGCGCTCGTGCTCCCCGAGGGTGTCGGGGTGGGTGAGGGGGAACCACCCCCCTGCCCGACGCCCGCGCCGCCGAAGGTGAACGAGTCGACGTCGAACGCGTTCGCCGACGGCGCCTTGAACACGGCGTAGACGTCGTGAGTGCCACCGGGGTCGGTGACGCGCACCGCGGGCAGGGAGACGTAGGTGTTCCATCCCCCGGTCGCGGGCACGGGGCTGGAGGCGATCAGCGCCCCGGTCGGCGAGTCGGCGTGCAGCTCGATGGACGCCCCGGTGCTGGACGGCGCCGAGACACGGAAGGACACCGTGTCGATCCCGGACAGGTTGATCGGCGTGAAGGAGATCCAGTCGTTGTTGGAGATGTCGCCGATGCGCCTGCCGCCCTCGGCTCCCGACTCGTCGACGACCCGGATCCCGGACGAGCCGGTGAAGTGCTCGGCCTGCTTGTGCTTGGGCTGCAGCGTGATGCCGGCCGTGCCCTTCAGACCGCCCCTGTCGGTGTAGTCCGCGGACAGGACGTAGTAGACGTTGGAGGCCTCGTCGTGGCCGGAGGCGGTGGTCGTGACCGTACCCGAGCAACCGGTGTACTGACCGGTGTCGTGGGCGTGCTGGTCGTGGCCGAGCGCGGTGATCACGTTGACCTTGGTGCAGTCGACGGCGCCGTCCTCGGGGTCGGTGACGTTCACCGTGTAGGTCACGCGATCGCCGAAGCCGATGAACCCGCCGTCGGGCGGCGCCGAGAAGACGACCTTGGGACGGGTGTTGCCGACGACGATGGGCAACGTGACACTGCCGGTCTTCCCGCCCGAGTCCCGTACGGTCAGTGTGGCGGTGTAGGTGCCGTCGGCGGTGTAGGTGTGGGACGGATTGGCGCTGGTGGAGGTCCCTCCGTCGCCGAATTTCCAGCTGTAGGTGATCGCGTCGCCGTCCGGGTCGGACGAGCCGGCCGAGGAGAACGCCACCGTCAGCGGCGCTGTGCCCGAGTCGGGGTCGGCGCTCGCCTTGGCGACGGGAGCGCGGTTCCCGGCCACATAGTCGATCCGGTAGATGGCGTCATCGGTGTTCGCGTGGCCGAAGCCGTTGCCCCAGTCGGCCATGTACAGGGCGCCGTCGGGGCCGAACTTCATGTCGATCGGCGCGTGCGGGGTGAGTTGTGCGGCGAATGCGTTGATCTTCAGGAGGTTGCCGGAGGAGTCCAGGCGGAACTCCTTGACGAAGTTGCGGCTCCATTCGTACATGAACGGCGTGCCGTCGAAATACTCGGGGAACTTGCGTTCCGAGGTGCTGTTCGCGTCGTAGCGGTAGAACGGGCCGCCCATGGGGGCCGCGCCGCCGCAGCAGTTGATCTCGGGGAACTCGGCCGAGGCGTGGTAGTCGTACCAGACCGTCGCGGGCTTGGCCGCGGGCAGGTTGGTCAGCCCGGTGTTGTTCGGCGAGTCGTTGACCGGCGCCGAGCAGTTGAACTTCGGCCCCGAGGTGTTGGTGGCGAAGTTGAAGTCGTTGAACGGGGTGTTGTCGCCGGTGCAGTACGGCCAGCCGTAGAAGCCCGGCTGCTTGATCAGGTTCCACTCGACCGTGCCCTCGGGACCACGGTTGGGGTTGGCGCTGCCCGCGTCCGGGCCGTAGTCCCCCAACGAGATCCACCCGGTGACCTTGTCGACCGAGAAGCGGAACGGGTTGCGGAAGCCCATGGCGTAGATCTCCGGCCGCGTCTTGGCGGTTCCCGGCGCGAACAGGTTGCCGGACGGAATCGTGTAGGTGCCGTCGGGCTCGGGGTGGATGCGCAGGATCTTGCCGCGCAGGTCGTTGGTGTTGGCCGAGGACCGCTGGGCGTCGTAGTGCTCCCGGCCCGGCCGCTCGTCGATCGGGGCGTAGCCGCTGGAGGCGTTGGGGTTGGTGTCGTCACCCGGGCCGATGTACAGGTTGCCGCCCGGCCCGAACGCGAGGTAGCCCCCGGTGTGGCCCGGCTCGTCGACGTTGCGGTACGCCGGAACCTCGATGATCTTCTTTTCGCTGCCCAGGTCGAGGCTGGTGCCGTTGAAGGTGAACCTGGACACCCGGTTCACCTCGCCGCCGTTGGACGGCGAGTAGTTGAGGTAGATCCAGCCGTTGGTGGAGAAGTTCGGATCGAGCGCCAGCCCGATCCCGCCGTCCTCACCGCCGTCGTACACCGACAGCGTGCCGATGACGCGCGTGCCCCCGCCGTCCGCGGGGATCATGTTCACCTTGCCGGAGCGCGAGATGTAGAAGACCCTGCCGTCGGCGGCCACGTCCAGCTCCATCGGCTGGTCGGGCGCGCCGTCGAGGGTCACCTTCTGGAACCGGGCCGCGACCGTGCCGCCGCAGTCACCCGGCGCCGCGCCGGCAGCCCACTTCACCGCGCCCAGCAGGTGCTGTTTGAACAGCGGCTCCGAATAGGAGGACGACTGGTGGCCCATCGCGGTGGCCCACACCCGGCCGCCCTCCGGGTTGTGACACCAGGAGATCGGGTGGTCGGCGCCCATCTTGTACGAGCCCGCGTCATAGGTGGTCTCGTCGGCTGTCACCAGCACGTGCACCGAGCCGCGCATGTTCTTGTCGAAGTTGTACCACTCCTCGGTACGCGTCCACCGATCCGGCAGACCCTGCGTGGAGGGGTGGACCTTGTCGGCCACCTTGGCGGTGCCCTGCACGATCGAGGAGTGCTGGGTCATGTGCGCGCCGGCCAGCACGACCTGGTCCCACCAGGGGAACTGCGACTCGATGTTCATGTCGGTGGCGTTGTGGACCGCCACGACGCCGTGGCCGCTGCGCACATAGGCCTGCATGGCCTGACGCTGGGCGTCGTTGTCCCACACCATGCCCGAGGTCTGGAGCATGATCACCGCGTCGTAGGTGTCGAGGGTCGACGAGGTGAAGACGGCGGAGTTCTCGCTCTGGTCGAGCTGGAAGTCGTTGTCGGCCGCCATCTGCTGGAACATCGAGATACCGGCGGGGATGGAGTCGTGCCGATAGGCGCCGTTCGCGGTCTTGGTGAACAGCAGCACCTTGAACTGCGGCTCGGCCGCGTGCGCCGCCGGCGGCGCCGCGGACAGCAGCAGCCCCAGCAGGGCCGCGGCCAGGGCGGGGAGTAATCGTGATCTTCGCATGAAGGATCTCCTGAGGTTACCGGTGACGGTTGGACTTGCGGGAGTGCGAAGGCATGGGTGGTCGGGGGAAGGGGTCGGTCAGGTCGTCGAGGTGTGGAGGTTCGCGAGGGTGCGGAGGAAGGCGAGGCCTTCGGTGGCGAGGGCGTCCTGGCTCGGGGCCAGGGGGCGCCAGATGGACGCCGCGGTGGCGATGGTCGCGTTGCCGGCGGTGAAGGACTCGATGACGAGCGGCCCGCGGTAGCCCACGTCGTGCACGGCGGCGGCGAAGCCCGGCCAGTCGAAGTGGTCGCCGCCGGGGGCGCCGCGGTCGGTCCCGCACACCTGAAGGTGGGCGATCCTGTCCCCGGCCAGCCGGACGGCCCGGAGGGGATCCTTCTCCTCGATGTTCATGTGGTA
>BCRI01000203.1 GCA_001552515.1 Sphaerimonospora mesophila NBRC 14179 = JCM 3151 | reverse complement strand
AAGCCACCGCCCGCCGATGCCACCACAAGCGCAGATCCCAACCATGATCTCAAAGTGTCAGGAGTACTAGTCGCGACTCCACCAGGCTTCCCACTCGCCACCGGTCACGGCTTCAGCTTGAGCCTCTTCCTCGACGCACCGGGGAACACGACGACCAGGTGCTGCTCCTCTCCCGCGTCGACCCGTACGTAGACACGGAGCCGGTAGCGGCCCTTCCCCGCGATCGCCAGGTTCGGCATGGGGGCACCCGCACCCACCTCTCCGCCCTCGCCCATCTCCGGCACGGTGAGCCGGCCGCTGCGGCTGACGATCGGCACCTCGTTGACCAGATCCCACCCGGCCGTCCGCTGTGGCGGCGGGGTGCGGAAGGCCTTCACTGTAAGGCACAGATCAACGACGTCTTCGATATGTCCGATGAGCACCGCGCTGCCGGCCACCCCGATGCGGCTGCTGTCGTCGTAGACCTTGTCCATCGCCTGCCCCGCCGCCTTGTCGGCTGCTTCGTCTTGGGGGTCGTAGACGAAATAGCCGGCATCGCCGTCGACGAACAGGAAGTATCTGGCCGTGGCCTGGACGACACCCTTCGTCCGGGGCCATGGGTCGCGGCACTTCGCGTTCTCCTCGGCGATGTAGGCGGCGTTCGCCGCCTCCGCCTCCGCGGTCGACCTCAGCAACTCGGGATGGGTCACGCCGACGATCTCCGGGCAGACGTAGACGAGGTCCCACGGGTCCGCGCCCCAGGCGGGCCGAGCGCTCCCGGCCCGCGCCAGAATCGCCTCCTGCTCGTCGCGGTCCTTTGTACGGCACAGCGCCCGCCCATACGCGAGGATCTCCTGGTCCGACAGGCTGTCGGGGAACATGGGCGGGACTCCGCCGTCCATGCTCCGCGCCCGGCACAGGAACGCGCCGTCGCGTTCCGCAGGTTTCAGGTCGCCGAAGCTGGGCCGGTCGAAGCAGTCCATCGACCAGCCGGTGTAGGTGAGGTGCGGGGTCTGCTCCGGATGGATCATTGCGATGATCGGCAGTACGGCCACGGCCGCCACCGCGACGCGGATCACGCGCCGCCGCGCGGGCGGAAGGTCCGCCGGGCGGCCCTCAGCGGGCAGTTCACGGGCGGTCGCCGCGAACCACACGGCACTGACGAGCTCCACCGCGTCCATCACGACCAGCATCGCCAGGTGGCCGCTGGAGATCATTCCGAAGAGAACGTTGAGCGGGATCACCAGCGCGTAGAAGCCCACCGACAACCACCCGGCGGCCTGCGTGCCGCGGCTCCACCGGCCGTCGCGCCGCTGCCCGACGACCGTGATGACGGTCGCCGCCACTCCGCCCAGTACCAAGCCCAGTGCGACGATGCCGCCCGATCCAAGCTCTGGGAGGTCGAGTTCGTCGAGCAGTTCGTTGGCCATCCCGGCCAGCTCGACCGCGAACATCGCTCCGGCCGCCGCGCGCAGCATGCGGGACCGCCAGCGGATGACGAGCAGGTAGAGGACGTCGATCGCGGTCCACAGCGCGAGCTGGAATGCCGCATCGACCGCGTCTGGGAGCAGCGCGATCGGATACCACAGCACGAAGATGTACGCCACTGCCAGATACAGCAGTCGGCGCAGCGCCTTCGCCCGGCGGTCCAGCGGTCCCGGCGCGGGGGCACGCAGGATCAGCCACAGGAGCGCGGCCTTCACCAGGGCGGCCACGAGCAACGCCACAGTCGTCGGGGTGTCAAGCCCGTCGCGTGCGTCCAACCCCGCATAAGCCGGCGGCGACCATTCGACGGCCACCCAGAGCCAGGCGTCGCCAAGCACCAGGCCCACGACCGCCGCGCCAAGAACCAGACCTATTAATCCAGTCCTGATAAGCCGCCAGAAACTATCCGAAAGCACGGGACGCGATCTTAGTGCGGCACCGCCCTACAAGCGGACACAGCGGAACGAGCAGTCCCGCCTCGCCGATCATGGATGCTGGGGATTCCATCGCCCAACCTGCTGAGACCCTGGTCATAGGACATGGCGCGTTATCCGAGAGTCGAGTGAATTCCTCTCGTCGTCTCCTGCCTCTGGACGTACAAATGGCCCTTCCCGGATGGGTGACCCGAGTATTCGCTCCATCCGGCGATCAGGACCTCAGCCCGCTATGGCCCCGTCCGTCCGGTCGCGACGGCCGGACACGGGCCCGTCTGTGGCCACGAAGAACAGCAGCCAGTCGACTCCCGGCACAGTGAAGCGAGCACTGGCCGTCTTCGCTGCGATCCGGAGGCACGATAACGCCGGCCCACGCGCGGGAGAGGTCCGGCCGACGGTCAGTTCCCCCGAAGAGCCGGGGTTCAGCCTGCCATCTACCACTTCCCCATGATCCCTCAAGGATGGCCTGGCCGTGGCGTACGGAAGAAGTCCGCAGGAGTCCGCGAACGTCCGGGGGCCGTACGCCTCGGTTGTCACCCAGTTGGTCGCTCATCTTGCGGCGAGGTCCTCGAAATCCAGCTTCAGCCAGCTCTGCCCCACCACAACGTGAAGCTCGCTGCCTCGACCCAGCACGGTCGCCGTTCTGGGTATTGGTCGCCCGTTGGGCATCACCAGCGTTGCGGGACGATCCGCAGAAAAGGCTTCTCCTTGAATTCTCCCAGCGACCAGTCGCCACCGATCCTCGCGGTAGCCGCCGACGAGAACGACTCGGTCATCGGCGACTACAAGCGCATGAGCACCACGCACTTCGGTGGACCAGCCGGCGATCGTGGCAGCGCGGATCCGCACGATCGGAAAGTCGGTGTAGTAGTAGGCCCAGGCCTCCTCCCCGGCCACGTTCAACGCGTAGCAGTCGGAGATCGCACCGAACTCGCCGTCGTACGGGTAACGCCACGCGATGTCGAGGTCAGACCGAAAGCGGATCAGCCCGGGGGAGCCGATAGGTGCAGGACCGCCCGTCACCCCCCATCCGAAGTTGCCGTACACGCCCTCGTCGAAATAGCTCACCCATATTTCGCCGGAAAGTGTCGTCTGCACGTCGGCAATTCCGTCGCCCAGCACGCCTTCTCGCAAGATCTCCCCGTCGGCATCGTAAATGGCTGCGTTGGGCTCGGCAGCCCCGTTACACCAACGGCATCGCGCGCCCACCAAGAGCACACCCCCGCCCGGTAGCGGCTGGACATGGCTGTGTGCACGTGGTTGCCCGACGATGGACACCATCGTCGCCTGTTGGGGTCCGTATGTGGCGACATGCACCGAAACGGGCGCGGCCGTACGTGAATGTGGGACGGTCCGTGCGGTCAGCGCATCGGCGTTCTCCTGCGACGCCCACACGACAGCCAGTTCTCCCTCGGGACCTGCCGCCGCCGTCACCAATTCCGCGTCCTGGAATGGTGCAATCAAGTCCGCATGATGGCGCAGCCTCGTAACGCCCGCCTTTCTACTTCTCCCACTTCGACCTTGCATGGGAGATACGGTATTCCACACTGCGCAAGGCGCACTCAGCGGCGGCGGCGGGGTCGCTGGGCCGGTCACCCGGCCGGTCCGAGGCCGTGACCCGCGCCGGCGCGGGTCACGTGCAGCAAACGCCTTGCGCTATCGCGACCTGTACGGGTGTGGTGGCTGACCCATGGCTAGGGCCAGATCAGGCCCTGGTCGGTCCAGATGACGCCCTTGTTGCGGCACAGGCAGAAGGGGTGGCCGATCGGGTCGGTGTAGACCCGCCAGCCGTAGCCGTCGGGGCCGATGAAGTCCTGCTGCAGCGTCGCGCCGAGGTCGAGGACGCGGCGCTGCTCGGACTCGATCTCGTCCACTTCGAAGTCGAGATGGAACTGCTTGGGGTGCTCGCTGTCGGGCCACTGCGGAGCGCGGTAGTCGTCCACGCGGATGAAGGCCAACTCGATCTCGCCGAACTTGATGCCGGCCCAGTTCTCGTGGCTGCCTTCCCTGATCGGGCGGCCCGTCACCTTGGAGTAGAAGGCCGCCAGCTTCATCGTGTCCGGGCAGTCGATGATGAAATCAGTGAGTCGCAGCATCCCGAGATCTTGTCACAAGATCAAGGGAGCCTAGGGGCTGTGCCCGACCTGTCCTCTCTGTGGAGGCAGGACGGCGCGATCGTCGTTCGCCCTCGTCCGCTGTGCAACTCGACACCTCTCCGCCGTCCAGATCCGTTCGCATCGATTCACTCATCCACCCCGGTGGCTCCCAGGGTGGCTCCCACAGCCTGCGGATCGTGAGTGAGTGCGGTTCTCCGCCTGTTCCGGCACATGCAGCGCACCTGAACTGCTGATTCGCAGACCGGGAGCCGCTGGTGATGCGGTGCAATCTCACGTTCAGCGATACGCCCGGTTTGTCAGGACGCGACCGGCTAGCGTGGTCGCCGTCGAGCCGCGCAACCGAGACGAACGACTAATCACAGGTTGGAGGAGGTCTCGTGCGAAGGACGATTGCGTGTCTGTCCCTGGTGCTGCTCCTGTCCTCCTGCAGTTGGTTCCATCGCGTCTCGCCTGGCGCATTCGAGGTTCATGCCCGGGAGTTGGCGGCGCGCTGGCAGGGATCGGCCGACGACCGCGCCTGGCGCGAAGGGTTCGTACCGTTGGAAGCGATGAATCCGCGGGGATGGGCCCGCGTGGGCCGCGTTCCGCACTGGGTGAACATAAGCGCACATAACGGCGCATGGCAGTTGGCCGCCAAGCTGCCTGCGAACTCCCCGACCCACGCGGACGTGCGATGGCCAGACGGCTCAGCTTCGCAGGTGCCCCTCATCACGGCGGCGAGCGCCTACACGGAGTTCAGCAAGCCAGCCGACTTCATTGAGGAGGACTGCCCGACCAAGGGATGCCGCCCACTCCGGGTAGCCGGTGCCGAACTGGGCGAGGTGCCGCTGAAGACCAGCCGTGGCACGATCCAGGTGCCCGCATGGCTGTTCACCGTCGAGGGGGTCGAGCAGAAGTACGTCCACGTGGCGGTCGCCCCCTCGGCCGTCACCGCCCGTCCCGAGCGGGTTCCGGGAGGGGACGAAGAGGTGATGGCGTTCGACCTCATTGCCGACAAGCCAAACGAACTGCTTCTCGAATACGGCTACGGCGCTTGTGACAGCATTCACGGGGCACGCGCTTACGAGACCGACCAACTGGTGGTGGTTGACGTGGATGAGGAGGGCTCCGACGAGCTGTGCCTCTTGATGCTCAAGACAGCCACGATCACCGTTACACTTACGCGACCGCTCGGCGATCGCCTGGTGCTCGACTATGGCACGGGGCTGCCAGTGGTGCGGGGGGTGAGAAGGCGCTGACGGCCTGAGGCCATATGCTGCGCCGCTGACACCGTCCCATGGCCACCCCGCACGCCGAAGGCGTCGGATTAGAAGTGGATCCCCGTTTCTTGCCCCGAGGACGTGCTGACCTGCGCATGACCTTTCAGGTACCTGCGGCTTGAGCAAGGTCATTCCGAACATGTTCCGGATCTTGTTCTGTGCGACGATCAGACGGTGATCATGACTGCCTCAGCCGCCTCGGATCCAACGGTCCGCTCTGGCGCTCCAGCGCCGGAACTGGAACGCGCGGATAAAAGATCGATCCTGAGCCGCTCTGGCCAGTCCAATGCAGTTCAGCGACCATGCGCGGTCCATGCTGAACGGCTTCGAACTGTCCCGTGCTCCAACCCGAAGTGCAACCACCGGTGGTCGCCCCCAACCATGTACCGCGCTCGGCCACAGCAAGGCGATCGTAAGGGCTGCGGGGAAAGGACAGGTTGTCAGCTCGGGTCAGGGCTCATAGCTGGGCCTGACCTTCGCTGGAAGCTTGTTAGCCCAATGGTCCAGCCCAACGGCGATCACCTCTTCTAGCTTATCCCTTGCAGCGATCTCCGCAAGATCATGAAGGCACTCACACCGGTTCAGTTCGCCGGCGATGGTACAGATGTAGATACCCATGATCCGGAGAGCCCGAGCGGATATCTCGTAGACCTCTTCGCCCGGGATCGGGATCTTCGTGGCATAGCTGCGAAGGAGCTGCCACAGACATCTACCTGCCCTGTCCGCGGGTGATTCGCCTACTAGGAAGTCGGCGACGAGAGCGTGGGCTTCATCCTTCGCTTCCATAAGCTTGCGGGCGGCCGCAGCAAGTGGGGCACAACCGGAGTGCCGCGCGGCCTGCACCTCACCCCACAGTGCGCTTCCGAGGAGATCAGAGGATCGTTTAGCAACAGCAGCTTTCCACCCATCTGTTGTCACGTCAGCGACAATGTCAATGACTGTCTTCTCAGCCGGTGAGGCCGTTGCAGGTGCTACTGGGTGTCCCGTGCGTCGTCGTCTTCTGGGTGATCGAACGGGGCCTCCTCGGTGATCAGAGCAAGGAACGTTCCGCCGCCGCCGGCACGGCAGACCTGTACGCGTCTCGGTAGAACCGCATAAACCAGCCATGAGCCGACGATGCGCTCGGCCAGAGTTTCCTCCTACTGGCCACACAGGCATGCTTTACCGCTCGAAGGGTCGACACCTCCACCCTTCTGGTAAGACGACGCAGGGTGTTGCTCCAAGCCGCGTCAAGCAGGTGCTCTTTCTCGGGGCGCAGAGTCCGTTCCTTATCTCGGTCGATCCCTGATATTCTGTCCGGCTGGCCTCTCCACCGGCCATCATCCAGGCTTGTGCTTGGATACCCCCGCGTACCCAAAGGAGCGTGCGCTATGCCGGAAGCTGTCATCACGTTCGCTGGCTTGATGCCCTACCAGGGCCGTTCAGGTGTTCCCGATATTCACGAGTTTTGCCCGTGCCTTATAGTTCGGGTAGACGGCGAGCAACTGTTCCGGGTCCATGTCCAACTGACGTGGGAGGGTAGCGTCAACGCCACCCGCGCTCTCGAGGGCCAGGGTTATTCTGCTGAAGCCGCCCGTAATGCATTGAACGATGCCCTTCTTCGATACGGGATGCAGCGCCTCGAACCACTAGTCAAAGACTGGCTGAGTACTAGCACTAAGCCCCAACAAGCAGGAGATTTGTGGGAACTCACCACTGAAGACGTGCCCCGACTGCTGTCCCTGACGCAGCAGAAGACGTGTAGCTATCAAGTACGAACTCCACCACGCGACCTGTACTGCATTGCGGCCAGTGAGAGTGACGAAACAGCAGTGGGCACCGTCGACGGGCGACGTGCCGCCCCTACAACTAGGGCTTTTTGCCGGAACTGTGATCTCCCGCATACGGATTACATCTGCTCTCACCTGACACACCCGAGCGTGGTCGGGCTCAAGGTGATGACCGGCATCGTGGATCGACGGGTGATGAGCGCACTATGCGATCAGGGAAATAAGCAAGTAGAGGAGACACGTCTTTGTCGCCTTGGCGGACACGAATGCTGGCAGCGCATCGTCGAAGTCGAACCGCCAGCTGCTCCCACCGTCTCACCGCTGGAGCTGGCCGAAGCGTTTGACGTACTAGATGCTGTCTGGCGGTTGGCTTTCGACAAGAAGAAGCCACTGCTGTCGCTCGGTACAGTGGCAACATCTGCCGCCCTATCGCTCAACTGTGCCACGAGGGCTGAGTTTGAGACACGGCTAAGCGACTTGGCCGACCTGATCGACCGTATTAAGGTGGACGACGCGCACCTTAAGCCGGGCACAGACAAGGCCAAGGAAATCAAGGGCAGCTTGGATGCCCTAACCAACTGTCTGCATCACCACCTTCCTCCGGCGCACCATGCCACAGTGGATAAGGCCATCAAGACACTGCGCACAATCCGCCAAGCACGTAACGCCGAGCAGCACGGCATTACCGAGGGTGGCGGGCTGACGGCAAAGCTCCGGGACCTC
The DNA here is from genome assembly GCA_001552515.1 of Sphaerimonospora mesophila NBRC 14179 = JCM 3151. GTDB lineage: Bacteria > Actinomycetota > Actinomycetes > Streptosporangiales > Streptosporangiaceae > Sphaerimonospora > Sphaerimonospora mesophila. Next base: position 184 of record BCRI01000203.1, on the reverse strand, counting down.
GGCATCTACGACGCACCGCCGAACTGGAGCGGTGCTTGGGATGTCGTCAGGGGGCGGGCGGTCGAGGCGCTTACCAACCTGCGGCACGAACTGATGGCTTGGGTGAACACGCCGTAGGTCAACGCGAGCGGGGGCCGAAGAGCGACGCAGCCGGCAGCGGTAAGTCGGAAACTCGATCGGTTAG
>BCRI01000202.1 GCA_001552515.1 Sphaerimonospora mesophila NBRC 14179 = JCM 3151 | reverse complement strand
CCCGTTCCTGGGCCGGGCGGACCAGTTCGGGGCGTTCCTCGTGGTCCATGCCGTACGCGCCGACCTCGAAGTCCACGAAATGATCGAGTCCGAAGGCCTTGAGCTTGCCGATCGCGATCGACTCCATGTTGCCGGTGAGCACGGATTGGACGACGTCCGTACGGTCTGCGAGGGCGGCCAGCGCCTCGCGCGCGCCGTCCAGCGCCCTGCCGTGCTCCTTGAGCGCCGTTTCGTACGTCAGGAACGCCTCGGCCAGCGCGAGGCCGAACGTGGTGAGGAGTTGGTCGGAGACCTCGATGTGGTGCAGGCGGAGGGTGTCGGTCGCGATCGCCCGTTCCGTACGGCCCGCCATGTTCGCGACCTGCCGCAGTGTCCGGCCGGTCGCCGCCTGGAAGGCGTCGGCGTAGATGTTCCTGCTCAGGCCGCCCGTGGTGATCAGGGTGTGGTCGATGTCCCAAAGGACCAGTGTCTTGCCAGTGCTCACCGTTCGAGCCTAACGATCGAGAACGTCCGGTACGTCCCGGCGGCATCGCAGACTCCGTCCCCGGGAGATCGCCGGGGCGGGCGGTCGCTCACCGCGGTCCGCCGATGCCCCTCGCCAGGGGAGCGCGCCAGCCGTACCGCATGGCGAGGATGCGGAAGCCGAAGGCGAGCACGGCCGCGGACAGGGTGGCGACGAACCCCCGCACGTCCAGCGCGTACAGCACGGCCATCGCCGTCGAGCCGAGCATCGCCGGCACGGCGTAGAGCTGGCGGTCGTAGAGCAGGGTCGGCCGCTCGCCGGACAGGACGTCTCGGATGACGCCGCCGCCGACCGCCGTACAGACCCCGAGGAAGACGGCGTGCAGCGGGGCGAGGCCGTAGTGCAGCGCCTTCGCGGTGCCGACCGCACAGAACAGGCCGAGGCCCGCCGCGTCGAAGACCAGCACGCCGGGCATGGCCCGCTCGACCTGCGGATGCCAGAAGAAGGCGATGACGGTGGCCGCGATCGGCACGAGGAGATATCCCATGTCCCGGAACGCGGCGGGCTGCACGCCGATGAACAGGTCGCGCATGATGCCGCCGCCGACGGCCGTGAAGAACGCGAGCACCGCCATGCCGATCACGTCGAGTCGTTTGCGCACGCCCTGCAGCGCGCCGGACAGGGCGAAGACGAAGATTCCGGCGAGGTCGAGCAGGGGGAACATGGCTGCCCAGTCTCCCAGAAGCCCCCCATAAGCCGCGAGAGTGGTGAGGACCGCAGCGGTGGTCTGTAAGAACGGTGTGCGGGTCCCCCGATGGGCATACGTTGGGAAGAATGAAGGATCACTGGGCGGGGAACGGGCGGTCCGGACGTCGGCTTCGGCCCGATGGGCGGCAGGGGCGCCGGGAGGAGCGCCGGCAGGGGTGTCGGCCTTGGTGGAGTCGCAGGCTGCTCGCCGGCGTGCTCGCCGGCCTGCTCGTGCCGATCTCCGGCTGTGCCGGGTCGCAGGTGCATGCCGGGTCAGCCGAGTATGCCGGGTCAGCCGGTGCGGCCACGCCGGTCTCCGAGAGCGCGACGCGACAGGCGGCGTCCGTGCGGCCGACGCCGGAACCTTCGGCGTCGTCGCCGGAGCCCCCGGCCGCCGATCTGCCCGCGCCGGACTCGGCCATCCCCAAGGACCCCGCACGGCTGGCCGAGGCCCTGCGCCGTACGGTCGCGCTGCTGCGTGACGGCATCGACGACTGGGTCCGTACGGGCGGCCCCGCCAAGGGACAGTCGCCCGAGTCGGTGGTCCTGCCCGCGCTGTACGAGCAGCGCGTCTACCGCTACCTGGCCGGCAACCCGAAGATCGCGTCCCGGACGTACGACAAGCTGCCCAAGGACCTGGCCGGACGGGCCCGGGACAACGTGACGGCCGTACGGGACCTGCTCTCCCTGGCCCACCCCGTCAGCGGGACGGCGAAGTTCCGCGTCGAGCCGCCAGAGCCGGCCGATGTGCTGCTCAAGCATTTCCGGCGGGCCGAGCGCCGGTTCGGCGTGGAGTGGGAGGTCCTGGCGGCGGTGATGTTCGTCGAGACCAAGTTCGGCCGGGTGAGGTCGCCGAGTTACACGGGCGCCGAGGGGCCGATGCAGTTCATGCCGGGCACCTGGAAGGCGTACGGAATGGGCGGTGACGTCCACGACACCCGGGACGCCCTGCTCGCGGCGGCCAACTACCTGCACGCCTCGGGAGCGCCGCGCGACTACCGGCGTGCGCTGTACGCCTACAACCACTCCAATGCGTACGTCGACGCGGTGCTGCTGCACGCCCGCCAGATGAAGCGGGACGTACGGAACTACTACGCCTACTACAACTGGCAGGTGTACGTGATCACCACCCGCGGCGAGCGCCGCCTGACCGGGCCATAACGTCGCACCTCATGTTGGGGGGTGAAGAGGCCTAGCCGACCCAGACCAGGTCGTAGATCATGATGACCTCGGCTGATTCATCAAAGTGAAACCGTAAGATGCCGAAGTCACCGAACGTGATCTCGCGGATGTCCTTGCGGCCGGGACGGACCGCCCAGGCGTCCCACGGCTCCTCGACCGGGTCGGCGGCACGCTTGACGAGTGCGTCCAGTGCCTCATCGGGCAGGTTCTTCATCTTGGCCAAGGCTGAGCCGGCCAATTCGACGTGATGGCTCACGGGCGTCGTGCCCGGGCGAGGCGGTCTTCCCAGTCGGGAATGGCGACCTCCAGCGGAACCCGCATGCCGGTTCCATGCAGGACGTCCTCCAGGCCCTGACCGTAGGTCGGGTCAGAGCGGTCGCACGAGGGGTGTGAGTGGCCGTACGTCCTGTCCGGCCGGCTACGGCTGGCCCTCGGTGAGCACGATCTCGTCCTCACCGCCGGGGAGGCAGCCGAGTTCGACACCCGCGTGCCGCACGGGTCCGGCAACGCCGGGCCGCAGCCGGTCGAGTTCCTCAGCCTGTTCGGCCCGCAGGGCGATCGGCTGCACGTACGGGCCCGCCCCGCTGCGAAGGGATAAGAAGCCGGATAGCCGGAGATTTTCCGCGGTTTGACCAAGAGAGAATGGAGCGCCAGGATTTGCCGGGTAAATGCCCGTGCCGACCGACTATGGGAAGACCGGCTTGTCCCCTCATACATCCGTCTTACCGGTTCGCCAGTCCTACTCGCTTTTCTGGTGGTGGATGGCGGTCCTGCTGGCGGTCCGGGAATTCGTCCTGATGCTGCTGATCCTGTTCGTTCCCTCGCTGATGGCGACCGAGATCGTCAGCTGCGGCTGGACGGGCTACGACGCTAGTCCCGAGTGGAAGTGGGAGTTGTCCGCCCGGCTGTGGCAGATCGACGCGTTCGTGACACCGGCGATCCCCGTCGCCATGGTGCTGTGCATCTGGTTGATCGCCCGCCGGGGTGCCGACCGTCCTCGCGTACACAAATGGACGGCTTTCGCCGGTGTAAGTCTGATCTGTCTGGATTATGGGTTGACCCGGGCGCAGGCCCTGCTGAATCCGATGCCGGAGGAGGCCAGCTGCTCGGTGGACCCCGCGACGTTCAATGCTTTTCCGTTGGAATATGTCGGCTGGATGTTCGCCCCCGCGGTCTTCGTCATGATCGGGGCCTGGACGGGCATGCGGCCGCCGATGCGGTCGGCGCGTCGCCCGCTGCCGTGGCGGCCCGTCGCGCTGGTCGCGGCCGTCACGGCCCTGCTGGTCGCCGTGGCCGTGGTGATCGTACGGCTCACGCCGGAGCCGCCGCCCGCGGTCGCGGCGGACGGAACACCCCGCCACGCGCTGGTGCTGAAGGGCCACCGCCTGGCCGTACTGGACCTGGTCGAGGGTGGCGAGCCGAATGCGGTCGGCGCTCCGGACGAGAGGTTCTACCAGTACACCGGGGTCGTGCGGGACACCACCCCGGGCCGATATCTGGCAGCGGTCACCACCGCCGGGAACGGCGCCTGGGGAGACCGGTCCTCGCGGATCTACCAAATCAGCGTGCACGGGGACGGCGACGCGGAGGTCGGAGAGCAGGTGGGCGGTGATTACGACGGCATCATCAAGGACCTGGCCGTCTCGCCGCAGGGCCGCATTGCCTACTCGCGTGCCGTGGGGAAGCGGGACTCTTCTCTGGAGATCGACAGGACGTTCGTCGGGCTGGTGGACGATCACCGGGAATGGTCGGCGGCGGGCGGCCAGGGCTTCGGCGCGTTCGGAGACGGGGAACTCGGTCTGCACTGGCGGGACGTGAACACCCTCGTGTTCCGGGGGCCCTCGCCGAAGGCCGGCTCGCCCCGGCTCGCCTCTTTGGACGTTCGCCGCCCAGGCAGTGACCTGTCCGCCGCCGGGACGCTCCTGACCATGATCCTCGGGGACGGGACCGCGCTCACCGTGCCGGGGGAGACCCGGATGGTGTTGTCCCAGGTCGGTGTGGAACGGACGTGGGATCAGCAGATCGTGGTCGTCGATCCGCCGAGGAAGCAGCCGATCGGCTCGGCCTTCGCCGCGGGCTGCGGAAACATCGCGGCGTTCACCCTCGACCGGTCCGGCCGCTATCTGCTGGTCTCGGTGGACAACAGGGCCGGCCAACTCGTGGGTGACCCGCCGGAACCCGTATGCGGGAACGCCGAACCGCACCAGGTGTTCCGCGTCGACCTGCGCCCTCCGGCCGGCACCCCGACGCCGCAAGCCGCTCGGTACCCCGGCGAGGCCACCCCGCTCAACCTGCCGCAGACTCCCGTGTGGAGCGGAAAGTCCAGCGTGCACGGCATCGCCTGGTAACGGAGACGCCGGCTTGGCTTCAGGCCATCACGGAGGACGCATGTGGGGTGGGCGCGTCGCATGCAGCTCGCGGTGGCCACCGACGCCTCGGCAATCGCGTCGGCCATTAGGATCGCGTCATGTCGAGTCGAAAGGAGGTCGCACCCCCAAGGCCTCTCACCACCGGCGACGTGGTGGTCGCACATTCGACGGACCTTGGGGAGTGGACGGCCGCGCAGATCATCCGGCTCGATGCCGACACGCAGACAGCGGCTGTGCTCGAGCTGGACTGGTCCGGCCCCGAACCGTCGACTGTGGCTGACCTCGGCGACATCGCCCCTCTCCGGCTCACCCACCACTCATGGAACGGGACGCTGTCCTATTGCAACCACGAGTGGGTTCTCCCTCGCAGCCACAAGGTCGTCGGAGCGATGCCCTTACTCCATGACGGACCGCCGAGCAACTGGGCTTCGGAATGGCGTCTGGGAGACCAACTCGCTCGGCAGCGGCGGTGGGACAGCGGCGTCTACGAGGACCCACCCGTGCCGTGGAAGGCGGAGTACAGCGGCGAGACGGTCAATGAGCTCCTCGGCCGACCAGCAGCACCACGTTCAGAGATCAAGCAGCTGACGATCAGCGAGATCGACTCCCTCGACTGCGGCCGGCTGGTCCAGCGCTTCCCGGCCTTGACCGAGCTCCACCTGTACGGACGCCTCGGCCTGCTCGCGGACGCGGACGGTCTCAACGAGCTCACCGGTCTTCAGCGGATCCGCATCGTCGACCTGTTCGGGATGACCAAGGAAGACTGCCTGATCCCGCGTCTGGTGCCTGAGTTGGAATCGGTGTTCCTCCAGGGCATCCCAGCCGAGTACGCCTCGGTGATGCGTACGACTTGGCGTCCCGAGATCCTCGCGGGCACCTCTGTGTCCATCTTCCATGCGCGTAAGCCCGAATGGGTTGAGGAGAACCGGAACAACCCGTTGCGCGACTGGGACGGCCGCGACCAGATCAGCACCGCCACGTACAAAAGGGCCGTCGCTCAGTACAAGACGACACGGAAGGCAATCTTGGAGGCGCTCGCTGAAGGGTCCGCCGATGTCCGGCCAATACGGATGGAAGAGATCGGACGTGCTTACGGAGAGGCTTTCAATCGGCTCGACCGCCGATCGGGCTTCATCGAGACCGTCGAGCGCGAAGAACTCTTCGCCGCCCTCGACCACATCATGGCCGAGGCCGAAGCGCTTCACGGTCTCGGCCTCGGCGACGCTCGCGACGGTCTCATCTCCGGCGTGGAATCCGTTCGCGACTGGTAGCGGGCGCCGTCCCCGCTGAGCTGTGCTCGGAAACATGGTCGGAACCGGGGCTCCGTGCCTCTGAGGTGAAGGTCGTCAGGATCGACGATTGCGTCGTTCACTCCGCTGGGCGGGACCTGCGCTGGGCGGCCTCGGTGTAGGCGTCCTTCAACAGATCGAGGATTTCTTGGTCCACAGGGCTGGTCAGGGAGTTGTTCTGCCGGATCGCGGTGGGGAACCGTTCGTCCAGCCGGGCCAGCGTCTGTGGAGCCTCAGCCTCGATAACCGGGCGCTGCGGGCTGATGAAAGCTCCACGAGCATTCCAGATGGTGAGCATGCCGCGAGCCTGGCCCGGTAGTTGGGGGTTCAGCAGTCGGAAGAGGTGCGACGCGTAGCCGAGGACCTGGGTGAAGACCGACCTTCGGTCCGAGTTGGCCGCGATCTTCACCTCGATGACCACGGGCTGGCCGGTGTCGGCGTCCAGCGCGACCAGATCGGCGTACCCGGTGCCGAGAAGTACCTCCCGTCCCAGGATCACCAGTCTGGGCTGCCCGCGCAGCGGCAACATGGCGGGAGCCCTCTCGATGCTGTCGTGAAGATCCTTTTCGCGGAGGAACGGCTGCGTGGGCAGTGGGACCAGCCCATCCGGAGTGTCCTGCCAGGTTCCCGTCATTGACCCTTCCCGCTGTAGCGGTCCTCGGAGAACGTCAGCCTTCACCTGGCTGCGGACACTGTTCACGGTGCCGGGCGCTGATGGCATCACTCAGATAGTCACTCTCGGCCCCGTGTCGGGACTTCTCTCCTTTCCTCGGCCGGACGTGACCTTCTGTCAGGTCAGGATCCCAGAGTGGCTGTCCGATTTCCCGATGTAGCGGCTATGTCCAATTTTTGTCTAAAACGCGATGAAGGGTACGGTATGCGAAATCGATCATGACCAGTGGAGCCACCATGACGAAACCGGTTCCCCCAGTGTCTCCCTCATGGAGCCTTGAGCCCGGAGACCGCATCGAGCGCAAGAGGCTTCACGAGGACTTCGGTGGCCGCACCCAGGGTGGCATCGGTCCTTCCCGCCGCACCCCGAACGTCTTCATCTTCACCGACCCCATTGCAGGTGAGAAGCATGGTTACTTCGATGGCTGGATGCCCGACGGTCTCTTCCACTACTGCGGTGAAGGGCAGCATGGCGATCAGCGGATGATTTCCGGGAACGCGAGCATTCTCAACCACCGACAGGAGGGGCGCACACTGCGCGTTTTCCAGGGCGCCCGCGGCACCGTCACCTACCTCGGTAAATTCGAGGTGTACGGCAAAGATCCTTGGTACGAGGTGGACGCCCCTGAGACTGGCGGCGGACCGGTGCGTCGAGTCATCGTTTTCCGGTTGAAGCCGCTCGATACGGAACCCCAGCCACCGCAGACTCGGCTTGCACGCCTGCTTGCCGCCGCAAACAGGCTTGAAACTGAGGACCAGGTTCAGGAGCTGCCGCTGGAGCAGCAACTCACCGAGCGCAGCTTCGTTGCTCCAGCACAGGAGCCGTATGAGGCTGAGCGGAAGGAGGCCAGCTTGGTAAAGGATCTTGCTGGCCACCTGCGTGACAAGGGGCACACGGTGAGCCGGCACCAGATACTGCCCAAGGGAGAGACACGGCCGCTGTTCACCGACTTGTATGACCAGGATCTAGATCTCCTAGTGGAGGCGAAAGGCAGCGTCACTCGTGAGAATGTACGTATGGCGGTTGGTCAGCTCGCCGACTACGGCCGGTTTATGCCAGAGGCCACCCGTGCCATCCTGCTGCCGACCAAGCCTCGCCCGGACCTGATTGCGCTCGCCCACAGTCAGGACATCGTGGTCATCTGGCCGATCGAGAGCGGCTATGCCACCAGCAGGGCGGAAATTAGACTGTAAGTGCGGACTCTAGTAGGTGCTGCCGGCAATGCGT
>BCRI01000201.1 GCA_001552515.1 Sphaerimonospora mesophila NBRC 14179 = JCM 3151 | reverse complement strand
CTCGAGCGGTCTCACGCCCGTCCTCCTGTGATCTCGGCGATGAGCTGGATGATGGACTGCTGGGCCGCCCTGGTGTCGGCCGACGGAAGGCCGTGCGTCGGCGGGGTCAGCTTGACGGTGTCGGCGAGGCCCTCGTAGGCGGCCAGCCGGGCCCGCACCTCGTCGGGCGTCCCGGCGAGGGTGACCGCGTCGACCATCCGGTCCGGCACGACGTCGCCGAGGTGGTCGGCGCCGCGGCCGGAGCGGAAGGTCTCGACCACGACGGCCTGCTCGTCGGCCAGGTCGTGGAAGGCGAAGAAGTCGGTGTAGCTGCGCACGCTCGCGTAGAAACCGACCAGGCCCGCCGCCCGGCGCCGCGCGACGCGCGGATCGGCGTCGACGGAGCAGCATGCCGACACCACCAGGTCGAGGTCTTCGCGTCCCTTCCCGGGGGCCTTGGCGAGCCCGGCCGTCACCTCGGGCAGGATGCGTTCCGCCAGGTAGGCCGGGGAGCACAGCTCGTGCGAGATCCAGCCGTCGCCGATCTCGGCCGCGAGCCTGGTCATCGCCGGGCCCACCGCCGCCAGATAGATCGGGATGCGGCTGCGGGTGACCGGGAACGGGCGCCGGTAGCCGCGGATGCGCATCGGCGCGTGCTCTCCCTCAAGGAGGATCGGCTCGCCCGACGTGCACCGCGCCCAGAAGTGCCGGATGGCGCCGACGGTCTCGCGCAGCCTGCCGACCGGCTTGCCCCAGCGCACGTTGTGCCAGTCCTCGTTCAGCCGCTGCACCCCGGTGCCCAGCCCGAGGATGAACCTGCCGCCGGACATCTCGTCGACGTCGAGCGCCTCCAGCGCGGTCACCATGGGACTGCGGGTGAAGGCGAGGGCGATGGCCGTGCCGATCCCGGCCGACTCGGTCGATCGGGCGAGGGCGGCCGCCGACACGATCGCGCTGCGGTGCATCTCGGGAACCCAGACGACCTCGGCGCCGGCCCTCTCGGCCGCGCGGGCCGCCTCGGTCAGCTCCTCGAGGGTCTCTCCCCAGGGGCCGTAGGTGATGCGCATCAGTTCTCCAGCGTGAGGGGGCGCTCGGCCGCGGGGAAGACGTCTTCGATCTGCTCGGCGCCCCGGCGGTAGACGTAGAAGGTCCGCTTGAACGAGCAGACCTCCTTGCCGTCCTGGTTGAGGGTGCGGGTGCGGACGGTGACGATGCCGGCGTGCGGCCGGCTGGCCGACTCCCGCTTCTCGAGCACGATCGACTCGCTCCACAGCGTGTCGCCGGCGAACACCGGGTGGGTCATCTTGATGTCGTCCCAGCCGAGGTTGGCGAACGCGTTCTGGGTGAGGTCGGTGACACTCTGCCCGACCGCGATCGCCACCGTGAACGTGGAGACCACCAGGGGCCGGCCGAACTCGGACTTCGCGGCGTACTCGGCGTTGAAGTGCATCTGGTTCGTGTTCATCGTCAGCAGCGTGAACCAGGTGTTGTCCGCCTCGGACACCGTCCGGCCGAGCGGGTGTTGATAGACGTCGCCGATCTCGAAATCCTCGAAGAACCGGCCTTGCCATCCCGGCTTGACACCCATGACGCTCCCTCACTCGGACCTGTCGTCTTGCAGTCCGAGCCTAAAGGTCAGACCATTCGAGGGTCAAGGCTTTGTTCCACTATGAACAACAGCGTTCCATTTTGCGGGATGACTCTCTCACGACGCCGCGTCCGGGGCGACCTGCACGATCGTCTTGCCGACGTTGCGGCCGGACATGAGACGGCGGAAGGCCGCGGGCGCCGCGTCGAGCCCGTGGTGTACGTCCTCCAGAAGGCGCAGCCGTCCCTCAGCGACGAGCCGGCCCACCCGGTCGGCGAACCGCGGCCGCAGGTCCTGATGGTCGTGCACGACGAGACCGTGCACGACGGCACGCGCCCGCATCACGGCACCGGCGGGCAGCACGGTCCGCCCCGTCTCGTTGGCGTGCTCGGGCAGGCCGCACAGCACGACCCGGGCGCCGACGGCGAGCCGGTCCAGCACGCCTTCGAGCACCGCGCCACCGGCCATGTGCAGATATCCGTCGACCCCGTCCGGGCATGCGGCGGCGAGGGCGTCGAGCCAGTCCGGATCGTGCCGGTCGACGGCGGCCGCGTAACCCAGGCACTCGACCGCGACCCGGCACTTGTCCGGACCGCCGACGATCGCCACCGTGCGCGCGCCGGCCAGTCCGGCGAGTTGCCCGGCCGTGCCGCCGACGGCGCCGGTCGCGGCGGACACCACGACGGTGTCGCCCACCTCGGGACGCAGCAGCCGGGTCATCGCGGCGTAGGCGGTGAGCCCGGGCATGCCGAGCGCACCGAGCACCGCGGTGCGCGGCACTCCGGGCGGCGTCACCGCCGGGCGCAGCGTGGCGGCGGGGACCGCGGCGTACTCCTGCCAGCCGGTCTCGGCCACGACCCACTCACCCGTCTCCACCACCTGGGCGACGGCCCTGCCGGGCACGAGCTCGCCCGGGTGCACGGGAGGATGGCCGAGGTCGCGCCCGGTCAGCATGCCGCGGACGAACGGGTCGAGGGAGAGGTGAACCGTACGGACCAGGACCTCGCCGGGCCCCGCCGACGGGACGGCGGTGGTCTCCGTACGGAAGTCGTCCTCGACCGGCACGCCCTGCGGGCGCCGGGCCAGCACGATCCTGCGCTGCTCGTCCGGAAGGCTCGTCTTGTCCGGGAGATTCGTCTTGTCCGGGAGGTTCATCGCTTCCGGGGTGTTCATCCGACCCGCTCCTCCTGGATCAGCGTGCGCCGCACGCAGACGCCGTGCTCCAGCCACTGCCAGGTGCGGCTCCGCCGCGTGCCGTCATCGCTGAGCACGATCATCTCGAACAGCCGCTGGTCGACCGAGGGATCGGCCGCCTTGAACCGCCAGGTGAGGAACATCGCGTTCTCGTCGAGCGCCCAGGTGACGCCCTTGATGCGCTCGGTGTCGAAGTACAGGCGGCCGTGCCCGTCGTAGACGCCGGGGAAGGCGTACTCCTCCGTCCGGCCGTCCTCCCACCGATACCGGTTGATCTGCAGGTATCGGTCGGGGTCCTCGGGCGGGAGCAGGCAGCTCAGGTGCGAGGCGTGCCGGTCGATGATCTTTCCGGTGGCGTCCACGTGCGTGTAGGTGCCCTCCCACTCGCCTTCGTGCTTGGCGAGCAGCGGAAGTCCTTCGCGGATGGCCATGTGTGCGTCTCCTTCTGTGGCGAGCGCCTGCTCGGTCCGAGGACGGGAACCCCCAGGCTTGCACAATGAAACGTTGTTTCGCTAGAGGGAACAAGGGTTACCATTGGGACGCACGAGGGCTAGGCTGTCGCCGTGTCCACCGACCGCGTTTCGGCGCCCGCGTACCAGGAGCTGGCCGACCGGCTGCGCGAGCAGATCCTCTCCGGGGAGCTCGAGCCGGGAGACCGCCTGCCCGTCGAGCCTGACCTGTGCGCGATGTACGGCGTGAGCCGGAGCACCGTGCGCGAGGCCCTGCGCGTCCTGTCCAGCGAGCGGCTGCTGGTCACCCGGCGCGGGGTCGCGGGCGGCAGCTTCGTCACCCGTCCCGAGCCGGAGCACATCAGCAGCTATCTCCTGTCCAGCCTGGCGCTGTTCCGTGACTCCGGCTCGGTCGCCAACCTGCTGGAGGTGCGCGTCCTGCTGGAGGTGCCGACCGCCGGGCTGGCCGCCGCACGCCGCACGCCGGAACAGCTGGAGGCACTGCGCGCCGCGCTCTTCGACCCGGGCGAGATCGAGCGCGAGGACATCTACACGGCGAACCGGCGGTTCCACAAGGTGCTGCTCGAAGCGGCGAACAACCCGCTGCTCGACGCGGTGACGGCCCCCGTGTTCAGCGTGCTGGAGAGCGGTTTCGCCCGGAACGAGGCCCCCGACGGCTTCTGGGTCAGGGTCGACCGCGACCATCGGGACATCCTGGCCTGCGTCGAGGCGGGCGACTCCCTCGGCGCCGAACGGGCTCAGCGTGAGCACCTGGAGCATCTGCGCACCACCTACTCGCAGATCGACAAAGAGCGCCGCCGGCCAGACTAGGTCGTGTTTCAAAAGTCATGCCCTGCTACGCGCGGCCCAGATGGCGCCTCGCCGCGGCGGTCTCGTCGCCCGTAGGGCGCCGGCTATGGGCTCCTCGTCCGCCTTGCGACGCATCCATCTGGATCCACGCTCGCGACGGGCAGCCCTTTTGAAACACTCCTTAGCCGAGTTCGGGCGGCTCGGGCCAGCGGACATGGGGCCGGGTGTCGACCTCGAGACGCAGAATCTCCGGCCGCGCGCTGTGACCGGACGAGTCGTGCTGGAGTTTCGCCGCGGTGATCACGGAGAGATCGGCCTCGGCGATGACGAGCCGCTCGTCGGCCCCCTCGTGACGTGCCAGGACGTTTCCCCACGGGTCGAGGATGAGCGAGATGGCGCCGCCGACCTGGAGTTTGGGCTGGGGGCCGAAAGCCTCCTCGATGACCGACAGATTGGCCTCGCTCATCGGATCCGCCGCAGCGATCACGAAGCAGCCGGCCGTGTAGGCGTGGACGCGGGAGAGCGCCCAGATGTGCCCGCGGAACCACTCGTCCAGCGACCTGACCGCTCCGCCTCCCGGCCACGCGCCCACATGAAACTGGGGAAGCCCGGTGATGAGGGCCTGCCTGGCCAGGTTCATGGAATGCTCGCCGCAGATCAGTCCGCCGACCCGCCCCACGCCGAGCGCGTGGACGCCGAGCGTCGAGCCGTCGCCCTGGCCCCAGATGGCGCGCTCGACCAGCGTGGGCTGCAGTTTGCGATGGACCCCCGCCACCTCGCCCTGATCGTCGATGAACACCTGGGTGTTGTACAGGGTGCCGCCGTGCCGTTCCGAGATGCCCAGCACCACGTTGACCCGGTGCCGGGCACACGCGCGCCCGACGGCCCCGAGAGCCTGCGCCGTCAGCCGTACGGACTCCTCCGCGTAGCGGCGGTTGAGCGCGCCCTGCTCGTCGAAGGGCACGGTCCCCAGCCAGTAGGGATATCCGGGCACGAAGGTCTCGGGAAAGCCCAGGAGCCGGACATCGGCGGCGCCCGCTTCGGCGATCGCGGCCACGACCTTGTCGAGCGTGGCCGCCCGATCCAGCAGGACGGGCGATTGATGAACGGCGGCTACACGCATCGTCATGGGGTCCTTTTCAGCGCTTTTTCTCAGGGATCGGACCGATCGGGCGGTGGACACCGCATCCGGGAGATCCGCCGGGGCGCGCGGCGCACGCCCCGGCGATCGGTCACTTGAGGATGCCCGCCTCGTGCATCCGCTCGAGGGTCGCACGATGCTGGGCGGCGTAGAACTCGGCTCCGCTGCTGCCGTCGGAGCCGTCGAGCCCGTTGGGACTCACCAGGTCGTAGCGGCCGTACTCCTCGCTCCACAGTCTGGTGTTCGTGCGGGAGAAGAGGTTCTCGACATGCGGCCGGTTGCGCACGCGCCGGAGCCCGCCCAGGTCGAGCTCACAGTTCGCGACGAGGCTCTCCCCCTGCCCGGCCTTCGCGAGCACGTTGCCGTGATAGTCGATGATCTCCGAGCCGCCGTCGGCCGAGTCGCCGAAGAGATTGTTGGCATAACCCGCGGAGTTGGCGGAGACGATGTAGAAGCTGTTCTCCATGGCACGCGCCCGGCGCGCGATGTCGTGCTTCTTCAGCATCGGCCCGCCGACCTCGGAGGTCGGATGCAGCAGCACCTCCGCACCGCGCAGCGCCAACGCCCTGCTCAGCTCGGGGAAGACGATCTCCTGGCAGGGGATGACCGCGATGCCGCCCAGTTCGGTCTGCGCGACGGAGAGGACGCCCTCGATGCCGTACACCTCGAGGTACCTGTCCCAGACGTCGTACGGCGACGGCGTGATCGTCGAGTGCAGCCGACGGTAGCGCAGCAGTCGCTCACCGGTCGGCGAGATGAGCCAGGTCGCCGCGAAGAACAGACCGGGGAAGTGGGGGTCGCTCTCGTAGGCGTGCCCCGCGAGGTAGACGCCGGCGTCCTGGGCGATCGAGCGGATCGCGTCGAAGTCGGCACCGTCCGGGTCGATCGCCGCCATCTCGGTCCACTGGGCGATCGACTCCCCCATCAGCGGGGCGCCGGTGAGGGTGAACTCGGGCAGCACGATGAGACGGCACTCCGGCATCCAGCGAGTGGCCAGCAGCACCTGCTGCTTCATCCTCGCGATCGAGTCCTTGATGGTCTGCCTGGCCTCCGTCACGCCCATGCCGTTGATCGGCACGGTACGGCGCTGCAGGGCCATGACATAGTAAGCGGGTGCGTGGGCGGTGGCCGCTTCAGGCTGCATCGGTCTGACCTTCTCTCTGGTTCTGCGCTGTTCGTGTTTCGCGCTGTTCGGATCGAGGCTCCATGCCTGTGGCGACGGCTCGCTTGATCTCGTCGGCCGAGCACACCACGGCGAAGTGACGGTCGAGGTTCTCCAGGGCGGCCGCGGCGAGGCGGGCGTCGGTGTGGCCCGTCAGATCCGCGGCGACGACGACGTCGTAGTCGCGCTGGGCGGCATCGCGGGCGGTCGTGTCGACGCAGCCGTTGGCGGCGGTGCCGAGCAACACGACCGTCTGGATTCCGGAGCTGCGCAACAACTGGTCGAGGCTCGACCCGAGGAAGGCGCTGTAGCGGAACTTTTCGATGGTGACGTCCGCTTCGTGCACCCGCAGACCGGCGGCCAGCTCGGCGCCGGGGCTGCCCTGCCGGCACAGCTCAAGGCGTTCGGGGGCACGGCGCAACCGTCGCTCGATCGCCGGGGACATGTACCGATCAGACGATAGCTGTTTGACCCAGACGACCAGGACTCCCCGCGCGCGCAGGAAATCGACGAACTCACCGGCCTCGGTCACGATGCGCTCGTTGGCGCTGATGTCGATTCCGGCACGGGCGAAGGCCCCCGAACCGGTGCAGAAGTCCTGCTGCATGTCGATGACCACCACGGCCACCGATCCGGGATCGGAGCACATCTCCGAGAGCAGCTCCAGTCGGATGTCGTCCACGAACCTCATCTCCAAAGAAATCCGAGCCGAGACGCTCGCTAGCCACCGAGGTAAACCGAAGTGATGTGGGGATCGACGCGCAGCTCGGCGGCGCTGCCCTGCGACACCACGGAGCCTCGCTCGAGGAGGTAGCCGCGATCGGCGAGTGACAGGGCGTTGTCCACCGCCTGCTCGACCAGCAGCACCGCGAGCCCGCGCTCCACATGTAGTTGCTTGATGTACCGGTACAGTTCCTCCACCATCAGCGGAGCCAGGCCGAGCGAGGGCTCGTCGAGCAGCAGGAGTCTGGGGCGGCTCATCAGTGCGCGAGCCACGGCCAGCATCTGCGCCTCGCCTCCGGAGAGGGTCCCGGCGAGCTGCGTGGAACGCGCTGCCAGGCGGGGGAACAGATCCAGGATCTCGTCGGTGACCGAGTCGGCGCGGCGTCTCTTCCTCCGGATCGCGTATGCGCCGAGCACCAGATTCTCGTGCACCGTGTGCTGGGGAAAGATCTGCCGCCCCTCGGGCACGTGGCCGATTCCCAGGCCGGTCCGGCGCCAGGCCGCTGTCCGGGTGATGTCCCGGCCATCGAACACGACCGAGCCCGAGGTCGCCGTGATGAGCCCGGAGACGGTCCTGAGAATCGAGGTCTTGCCCGCGCCGTTGGGCCCGAGCAGCACCACGAACTCGTTCTCGTGCACGACGATGTCCACGTCGCGGACCGCCTGCACGGCGCCGTAACCGGAGCTGAGCCGCCGCAGTTCCAGCAACCTTCCACCATCGTCAGTCGGCCGCATCGCCGGCTCCCTTCCGCTTGCCGCTGCCGAGGTAAGCCGTCCGCACGACCTCTGACGTGCGCACCGTCTCCGGTGTTCCTTCCGCGATGACCTTTCCGCCGTCCAGCACGGTCACCACGTCGCAGAGGCTCATCACGAGATCGATGTTGTGTTCAATCAGCACCACGGCGAGACCGTGATCGCGTAACAGACGGCACAGCCGGGCGAGTTCCCGCAGTTCTGGGCCGGTCAGCCCGGTGGCGGGCTCGTCGAGGATCAGGACCGAAGGCCGGGTG
>BCRI01000200.1 GCA_001552515.1 Sphaerimonospora mesophila NBRC 14179 = JCM 3151 | reverse complement strand
GCTGTTCAACGAGACCGAACGGTTCCGCCCCGTGATCTACAACAATTTAAAGGGCCGGATTGTCCGCATCGAGCGCATCCCAGGTCAGATCCAGTTCGATATCAAACTCGACCGACCACTCAGTGAGTTCGACGTCGACGGCTACGAGCTCGAATGGGTGGAGGACTCGACAGTGCGCTTCTCCGTCTATGAGTTGGACACCAGCGACGAAGACGACGACTCGCTGAATACCTCCGTGCCGTTCCAGGTAGCCTACGCCGTCTCGATCCACAAGGCGCAAGGCCTTGAGTACGACTCTGTCAAGATCGTCATCACCGACGCCAACGAAGACGACATCACGCACAGCATCTTCTACACGGCCGTTACCCGGACGCGTGAAAACCTCAAGATCTTCTGGACCGCAGAGACCCAGCAGGCCGTGCTCAAGAGCCTCCAACGGGGCAGCAGCCCGAAGGATGTCGCCCTCCTGTCCAGCAGGCGTGGCCTGACGCCGGCAGCTGGGTCTAGACGTCGACGAGTCTCCTAACCGCTCCGTACGACGGGTCAGGCACTACACAACACGAAGAACGAGATCGCGGAGGTCCGTGGTGCGCCCCCCGCCCCCCCGAACTGGCTCATTGAGCGCTGTCGTCGCAGGCCGAGGCCATCGAAGCCGAGGTCAAGCCGCTGGTCGAGCCTCTTGCGGCCCAGCTCCTTGCCGTGACTGGCGTCAGCGTGCTGACCGCTGCCAAGCTCGCTTGCGGGGCACCCCTCAGACCGCTGGAAGCGCGCCTTTGCCGCGAGCCGCATAGCGCAGGGGGTAGCCGCTGCCGGACCTGACGCCGGAGGCCGTACGGTCCTCCCCGAGCTTGGCGTCCAGCCCGCCTCCACCTGATACTCGGCCTTCATGCCGTCGAGCGCGGTGTATCGGGCGATGTGGTCGCGCTTGAGCAGTCCTTCGGACCATGCTCGTCGACGAAGGTCTACCGCGTGGGCGCGGTCGCCGACCTGATATGCAGGTGGAAAACATCCCTTCGCTCTCGTGAGTGATGATCCTCGCGTAGGACAGGCCGACGAGGAATGCCCGTCGGGTCGGCGTCCGGTGATCCGCGCCTGCTGGTCGGTCACGCGTTCCTCCTCCGCCTTGGCCTCATAGGCGGGGGTCGTTGAGCAGTGTGAACCCGTCCGCGTCGTCCATCCCCAGGCGGGCGACGCGGAACCGGCGGCCGGGCAGATCATTCGCGGGCAGCCCGGCCTGGTCGGCGATCCGCTGCGCCGGCAACTGTAGGGGCGCGGCGGTCGGGTGCATAGCGGTGACGACGTGGGCAGTGTCGCCCACGGTTAGCAGCACGAGGGCTTCGCCGTCGGCCACGGTGAGCGGTCTGGTCATGGCGTCGGCGGCGAGGCCCTTCTCAAGGAGGTGGAGGACGTGGGCGTTGACGGAGCGGTGGCTCGCTTTCGCCGAGGCGGCGATGCGTGCGTATAGATCGTCAGGGATGCGCAGAGTAAAACGAGTCATGACACCATGATAGTGTCATTTTGATGTCAAGCCCCTGCGAGTGCCCCATCAGTCACCGGCACGAGCAGCGCGGCCGCGACCGAGATCTCCCGCACCTGCTCAGTCGGGATCGTCGCCAGCAGGACACGTAGCCCGTCGTTCGATCGGGGGCGCACCCTCGACGCGTGCCCTGTTGTAGTAGAACAAGCTGGGGGCGACGAGCGCGTCGTGCGCGAGCCTGCCGAGGACGCGCTTCGTGTGGCCGCGCCCGAACGCCGTCGTCTGCGGAGAATGCTCGTGGATCGTCGCGAAGCATCCGCAGATCGCTGAAGCGCCTTGCTGAGAATCGGACAATACGGCGGACAGGTGCTGCCGAGGCCTGATCCAGGAAGTCGTACGGCCCTGCTGGGCGTGGCCTTTTCCAGAGGTCTCTGCGTTATTGCCGTTGGTCACCGTAGGCGACAGCCCCATCCCGGCGGCTGACTATGCGCCGGCTTAGCCCGTCCCCGCAACCCGGGTTCTCGCCCGCGCTCCACCGCGGGCCGCGGAGGGCGAGTGGTGGCCGTTGAAGATCTTTTGCTGGCGCAAAACATCTTCAACGGCCACCAGCACCCGGGTTGCGGGGCCGGTCACGCCGTCGCTCCGTCTGCCTTTTCGCCGGGACGGGGCAGCCGCCGAAACAGCTCCCCCCCGGTCAAGACGCAAGAAACCCGTGTGGCGGCAGGCCACAGCGAAGGGGGAGGACCCGTGCTCGACATCCACATCAGCCTCACCGGCAGGATCGCCTACGACCCGCGATTCTTCCCGCCCGACCACGAGGCGCCGGCCATGTGGTCGGCGGTGCTGGAGGTCAACGGGCCTCCCACCCCGCGCCGCGACGGCTCGACCTACATCCCCACCCGCCAGGTGGAGGTCGTCGTCTACGGCGTCGCGGCGATCCGAGCCCAGGAGTCGTACCGCAAGGGCCAGCTCATCATGGCGCAGGGCTGCGACCTGATCCCGCGCACCTACGAGACGAAGGGTCGCGAGGGCAAGCCGACCGTACGCGCCACGGTGAAGGTGATCGCGGCCAATCTCGGGCTGGCCTCCCGCTACAGCCCGGTGCACGAGGGCACCGCAGGCTGGCCGGTTGACGCCTCACCCCGCCGCCTGGCCCAGGGCGCCCCCGCGGTCGTCGCCGAGGAACTCGCCCCTGCTTCCTTCGCCGGCTGACCTCCCCTCGCTCGGGCGGCCCGCGACCACCGGGCCGCCCGAACGGGGTCCACGTCCATGGGTGACCCCTCCCGACCTGGACGGCACTACCCGCCCATCTTCATCCCGTACTGCTTTTTTGAAAGGAGTCCGTATGTCCACGACCACCGTTGCCGAGTGGGAGACCGACCTGCGTGAGGCCGAGGGGCTGCGCCTGGTCCGGATCCCGCTGAAGTTCCTCGACCACCACCCCGGCAACGTCCGCACCGACTTCGCGCTGACGGCGGCCTTCTGCCAGTCCCTGGCCGCCGAGCAGCAGGTGCCGGTGCACGTCATCCCGATCCCGGAGGACCACCAGCGGGCCGAGGGGGAGGAGGACTACCGGTTCTGGGTGACCAAGGGCAACCGGCGTCTGGCCGCCGCCCGCAGCACGCAGCTGCCCGACCTGCTGTGCCTGATCGACCTGGCCAAGGCCGGTGACCGTGCCGGCCAGTTCATCGACATGGTGGTGGAAAACGACGACGAGCTCCGGCACGGGCTGACCGCCTTCGAGCAGGCCCAGGCGCTGTTCGAGGCGCACCAGGCCGGCGCGAGCCGTACCCGCCTCCAGCAGGTCACCGGCCGCAACCGCCGGCAGATCGGCGAGGCCCTCACCGTCGGCGGCCTGTCCGCGCAGACCCGGCAGGTGGCCGGCCAGATGGATTATGAGTGGACGCTGGAGGACTTGGCGCTGCTGGCCGAGTTCGACGGCGACGAAGAGGGCCTGGCGGAGATCCACGAGCGGCTCCGCTGGGGAGGCAAGGTCCGCTACGTGGTCGAGCGCGTCCGCACCGAGCGGGCCGAGGCCGCCGAACAGGCCCGGCTGCGCGCCGAACTGGAGCAGGCGGGCATCACCGTCACCGAGCAACTGCCGCCCGGCGCGCTCACGCTCGCCCGCCTGATCGACGCCGTCGACGGCTTCGACCCCGACACGCACACCACCTGCGGTGGGCACGGGGTGTACTTCCGCTCGTTCGACAAGACCACTCCGGTGGCCTACTGCACCACCCCGGACCAGCACGGCCACGCCGCACCGATCCCACCAGTGGAGGCCGGCACGACCGAACCCGAACCCGGTAAGGCCGATGACCTCGAGCGCCGGCTCGTCATCGAGGGCAACCGGGCCTGGAAGGCCAGCGCCGTCGTACGCCAGGAATGGGTGACTGCCCTGCTGGCCCGCAGCACCGCGCCCAAGCCGGTCCTGGCCTGGGTCGCCCGGCAGCTGGTGGAGATGCCTAATCCGCTGCGGGACAAGCTCACCGCCGCCCGGCACAGCACCCTGTGGGCCACGCTCACCGGGAACTTCAGCGTGGACAGTGCCGCCACCGTTCGGCCGGGACGGCTGCCGCTGCTGGCCCTGGCGCCGATCGTCGTGGCGTACGAGCACCAGATGACCGTCCCGGACACAGCCAGATACACCTGGCGGCAGGACCGCTCCGGCTCGGTCAGCCGCGCCGACGCGGCCGCGTACCTGTCTCTGCTGGCCGAGCTCGGCTACCTACCCACGCCGATCGAGCAGGCGATTATCGACGGTGTGCCGTACCGCGGCGACGCACCCACGGGCGAGGGACTGGAGTCCGACCCGTCGGCCGACGACACGGACGTCAACGACCGGTCGCAGCACCCGGATGAGGCGGAGACGAACGGCGGCACCTCCGCCGGCGAGAAGCCGGAACCCGACCCGTCGGCCGAGGCCGCCGACGTCGACAGCTGGCCGCAGAACCCCGCTGCGGCGCAGCCGAGTGGCGCGCCCGCGACGGACGTCGACGCCTGGGTGGACCCCGAAACCGACCGCGACGCCGACGCCGACGCTGACGACGGCACGCCGTACTCGGCGGCGGCCTGACCCACCCCCTCCTCCAAGGGCACGCTCCGCGCCCGCACCACGCCTCACGGGCCCGGCCTCACAACGAGGCCGGGCCTTCCGCTTATCACCCGGAAGGACTCCCGATGACCATCGCCTCTCCCGTTCCGCTCACCACCCGCAACGCCGACCTGGGCGACCTGCACGCGCTGCTGCGCGACCAGTACGCCCGCAAGGTCGACGTCCTGGTCGGCGCCGCGCAGATCCGCGCCGTCGGCACGCACTTGGAGCTGATCGGCACCCCGCCGGTGCTGTCGGACTTCGGCGTCACCGACAGCAGTGGCCTGTACCTGCCGACCGAGATCTGCGACCAGGGCCTGGCCGACAAGCTCGGCATCCCGCCCGCCTACCTGCGGAGGCTGCGCGAGCAGCGGCCAGGCCTGTACGAGGCGAACGTCAACGGCTGGCTGGAGACCGACGACCGCCGCTTCCTCGTACGCGCGCTGCGCGGCACCGGCGACGGGGCCGATGTGGCCCGGGCGTTCCTGTCGGACCGCTACAAGCTCATCGACAACCTGGACGTCCTCATGGCCGCCCTGGACGGGGTACGGCTCGCCGGAGTCGACGTCCGCATCGACGGCTGCGATCTGACCGAACGGCGCATGTACGTCCGCGTGGTGTGCGAGCAGGTCGCCGCCCTGGCCCCCGAACTGCTGGCCGACTACCGCAGCCCGTTCACCGGCGCCTCCGGTGCTGACAACCCGCTGGTCTTCGCCGGATTCGTGATCAGTAACAGCGAGACCGGCTGTGGGGCGTTCACCGTCACCCCGCGGCTGCTGGTACAGGTCTGCAACAACGGCCTGACCATCAACGCCGACGCCCACCGCCACGTCCACCTCGGCGGCCGCCTCGACGGCGGCGAGACTGACGGCGGCATCATCCGCTGGAGCGGCGACACCCAGGACAAGAACCTGGCCCTGATCACGGCCAAGACCCGGGATGCCATCACCACCTTCCTGGACATCGACTACGTCAAGGCCAAGATCCGCGAGCTGACCGAGGTCGCCGGTGCCGAGCTCGCCGACCCGGAGAAGACCATCCAGACGGTCGCCACCAAGTTGCGATTCACCGAGGAGCAGCAGCGCGACATCCTGCGCCACTTCATCCGCGGCGGTGATCTGACCGCCGGCGGCGTGATGCACGCCGTCACCAGCGTCGCCCAGACCATCGACGACGCCGACACCGCCCACGACATGGAAGGCCAGGCACTGCGCGCCCTGCACTTGGCCGCCACCGGCACCTGATCGGCGCCCTTTCGCAGACCCCGCGCGGGCTCCCCCAGAGGCGAGGGGCCCGCGCGATCCTCTGTCCTGTTCCGAACCCAGCGCGGATACGACGAGTTCGGACGTTTCGCGGCCGGATCCCGCAGGTGAGGGTCATGTCCTGCTGCGCATCGGTGAAGCCCCCTGCTGCGTGTTCTGGCCGGTCAGTCTCGCAGGCACGGTCGTTCACGCAACCAGGCTCTCGCTCCGCTCGCCCCGCACGTGCATGATCTTTTGCCGTCTGGAGTCGGCTCCATCCGCCACCCGTCTATCGAACTCACCGCGGCAAAACATCGTGCCCGTACGGGGCCGCCCGGTTGCCCTCTCTCCCTTCCGCCTGCGTCCCCTCCCTCACCAGAACACGCCACGGACGCCCGGCAGGAGTCCCAGCGAAGGAGCAGGACATGACCCTCATCCTCGACCTCCCCCTCTACTCGACCGACCTCACCGCCTGCGGCCGCTGCGGCGAGACCGCCCAGCTGGAGCAGATGTTCCGCTGTTCCGGCCGGACGTGGATCTGCCTGGGCTGCATCACCGAGGCCGTCGAGGCCCACCGCCTGGCGGTCGTGGCCGGCCGCCAGGTCTAGGAACTGCACGCGTGCGACGCGGGGGCCCACGCCTCCGCGTCGCCCTTTCCGATCCTTATTCGACATATCACGATCTACTGGAGGAATCCCATGGCCAACGAGACCGCCATCACCATCGTCGGCAACCTCACCGCCGACCCCCGTCTGTTCTTCAGCCGGCAGGGCGTGGCGGTGGTGAACTTCACCGTCGCGGCGTCTCGCCGGGTGTATGACAAGGCCACGGACCGCTGGCTCGACAGTGACACGTTGTTCCTGCGGTGTTCGGCGTTTCGGCAGCTGGCCGAGAACATCGCTGAGTCGCTGACCAAGGGGTCGCGCGTGGTGGTCACCGGACGGCTGCGACAGCACGGGTACGAAGACAAGGAAGGCATCTGGCGCACGTCCGTCGAGGTCGATGTCGAGGACGTCGGTCCGTCGCTGAAGTGGGCCATCGCCAAGGTCACCAAGGTTCCGGGTGGTGTCCAGACGGATAGCACAGCCGCCCCGGTAACCGATCCGTGGGCGGTCGTGCCTGCTTCACCGTCACCGGTCCCCGCGTGGTTGGCTCCTGCGGCACCGGCTGGCGGCTTTCCGGGTAACCCTTCTGATCTCGCGGCGTGAAATCCCTGCGAGCATGCGCATGCAGGCAGCACGACTTGCTGTACACCTCCGAGCTGTTCGATCCAGAGGCAGGCCCGATGGCGGTGAGAGCCCCGGATCTCCACTTTCTCGTTGCGTACATCGTCCGCGGGGTCTAGCTCGCCCTATCGCGAACTGTGCGACACAGCCTCATCAATGCTTGAAGTGTTGAGGTGAATACGTAGAGTAGCCAAGCGTGAAACGATCAAGGGTAAGCATGAGATCGAGAGCGGGAACGACTGTCGCGCTACTCGCCACGACGCTCCTTCTCGGGACGGCCGGATCGGCGTCGGCGGGAACATCTGACTGGAACGACGCCTATGGTGATGCTCGTGTGAGCGTGCCGGCCGACCGGTCGGTGATCAAGATTTGCGACGGCAGGGTGGACCGCGTGGCTTACAAGGCCGTGTGGCATAACGACAACCCGATCGACGCACGGAAACCATTCGAGGTGCGGGCACCGCAGGGGGGTTGTGCGACCGACAGCTCTCTGTTGGGGTCGGTCAAGGTCTTCAAACTGTGTCAGGGGAAGGTCGACGCGAACAACCACATCCAGTGGGGTGTCTGCAGGCCCCCGGTGTGGCCGGGAGGGCGCTGACGGGCTCGCCCCCCATACGCAGAGGAGACGCCGACAGCGGCGGTCGGTGCCGGGACCAGGTCACGCCCCGGCGCTGCCGCCGCTGAGGTTGGCTTGGATATCGCCCTGCTTCTGTTCCACCACGCTTTTGATCAGAGTGGCCAGGCCCAGGGCGACCCCGGCGATGATGGCCGTGATGATCACCCACTCCACGGCTGAGGCTCCACGTGTCGGGGCCATCCGGGCGCGGTAGATCCGAACGGACAGACAGGCTCGCAGGTAGATGATCCAGGGGTGGTTCACGGGCCTCAACATCTTCCATGGAGGGCGAACGAGGGTTCACGTACGGAGCCGCAGAGGTGGCGTAGCTCTCCGGGGCAAGCAATATTACTGTAAGGAATCGACCATGTGCGCATTGTGTTTGATGGAGTTGTGAAGGCGTGGGGG
>BCRI01000199.1 GCA_001552515.1 Sphaerimonospora mesophila NBRC 14179 = JCM 3151 | reverse complement strand
CCCGTCGCCCACTCACGCCAGGGCATCTCACTCCATTTCCGATGGGCTTCCGATGCCTCCCGCACAACGGCATCCATCACATCCCGGTGCCATCCAGCACATCCCACTGGTATTCGGCATATCCAGGCTGTCGGCGAGCAGTAAGAGTGGTCGCGGCACGGAGGAGCGATGCGACCGACGTCCGCAGTGGCCGGCCTGCAGCGGCAACCGCCGCCGGATGCGGACCGCGGCCGGACACCGGCCGACGGCGGGGTGCCAACCGCTGCCAGACACCAGCCGACGCCGGATGCCGACGCCGAGCGTGAGCATCGAGCGCGAGCACCCGATACCCGGGGCACCCAACACCCAAGCATTACCGCACTGCCGTCAGAGTGATCCTCCGGGAGCCGCACTGCGGAGCAGTCGATGAAAGATTCAGCGGCCAACTGGAGGGATCCAGCCGACACTTGACGCCTCCAGATGGCCGCGATAACACTGGACGGCGATAACACCGCGCCCAACTCATCAGCAAACCCCAGAGCAAACGACAGCGAAGATCGGCTACCCTCCATCACGGATGTTAACGATAACATCAGGAGGTCCATCCCGTGTCACCCCCCAAACCTCCATACACACCATGGCGCCGCTTGAGCGGGCTGACGACGCTCGTGGTCGTCGCGTTGCTGGCCGTGTGTCAGAGTGTCGTCAACGCAGGCGCGGCCGCCGCCGCCACGATCGACACCAATGCCTCGTACGTGTTGATCAGCCGGCACAGCGGCAAGGCGATCGACGTCTACAACCTGGCCACCGATGACGGCGCCCCGATCGTGCAGTGGTCACGCAACGACGGCGCCTGGCAGCAGTGGCAGTTCGTCGACTCCGGCGGCGGCTACTACCGGCTGAAGTCCCGCCACAGTGGCAAGGTCCTCGACATCGCCTCCCGGTCGACCGCCGACGGCGCCGACGTCATCCAGTGGACCGACCTCAACGGCACCAACCAGCAGTTCCGGGTCGTCGACACCGGTAGCGGCTACGTCAAGCTGATCAACCGCAACAGCGGCAAGGCCCTGGACGTGTGGGAGTGGTCCACCGCCGACGGCGGCCGCATCTCGCAGTACACCGACACCGGTGGCGCCAACCAGCAGTGGCAGCTCGTCAAGGTCGGTGGCGGCGGCGGGGATCCGACGACTCCGCCGGCGTCCTATCCCAACCCCGGATACGTCACGGGTGACACCGGTGTGCACGACCCGGAGGTGACCAAGACGTCGAGCGGGACCTACATTCTCGCGCACACGGGTGACAACATCCCGCTCAAGACCTCCACCGACCGGACCGCGTGGCGCAACGCGGGGGCGGCGTTCCCCGGAGGGGTCCCGTGGGCACACGCCTACACCAATGGCAGCAACACTCTGTGGGCTCCCGACATCACCTATGTCAACGGCCGTTACTACATGTACTACGCGGCCTCCACCTTCGGCTCCAACCACTCGGCGATCTTCCTGGCCACCAGCACGACCGGAGCATCGGGATCCTGGACCGACCAGGGTCTGGTCATCGAGTCACGCACCTCCGACAACTTCAACGCGATCGACCCCAACCTCGTCGTCGACGCGCAGGGCCGCTGGTGGCTGAGCTTCGGCTCGTTCTGGTCCGGGATCAAGCTCGTCCAGCTCGATCCGGCGACCGGTAAACGCAGTGACGGCACCATCCGCGGCATCGCCGGGCGGAACGGCGGCGCGATCGAGGCGCCCACCATCTTCCGCCACGGGGACTACTACTACCTGCTGGTGTCGTTCGACCTGTGCTGCCGGGGTGCGGACAGCACCTACCGCGTCATGGTCGGCCGGTCCACCTCGGTGACAGGTCCCTACGTCGACAGAAACGGCACCGCGATGACGTCCGGCGGCGGCACTCAGATCCTCGCCGGCCATGGTGACATCCACGGTCCCGGCCACCAGGCCGAGCTGGATGACACCGACGGCGCCGTCCTCTTCTACCACTGGTATGCGAACGACAACTCGTCCCGGCTGGGCATCAACAGGCTCGGATGGGACAGCGCCGGCTGGCCCTTCGTCTACTGATCCCGTCTTCTGAACCCACTGATACCGCCACCGATACCGCCACTGATACCGCCACTGATACGACCCGCTGATACCGCCCACCGGCCCGTCTATTGACCCCGCCTACGGATAAGGCCTACGGACACCGTCCACACCGTCGACACCGTCCATTGACCCGTCTGCTGACGGCCGCGCATCACCCCCACAGGCCGTCCGGTGCTGACCTGACCAGGCACCGGACCGGGCAGAACAGGCGGCCGGGGCACCATGCCCCGGCCGCCCGCCGCCTTACCGTCCACCGCTTTGCCGTTCGCATCCCCTCTCCCGTCTGATATCCCTCGTCACGCCCATCCACCTTTTGATTGGACTCACTCTTAAGATGGTTGCGTGTTAGCGATATCGCAGAGGGGTTGACCGCATGCCATCGAAAACGGGCGGCGGCAGGTCCCGTTCCAAGCCAGCGGTGATCGAGGATGTGGCCGCGCTCGCGGGGGTTTCGGCGATGACCGTCTCCCGGGTGTTCAACTCGCCGGAAATAGTGCGAGCCGAGACCCGGGCGCGCGTGATGGCAGCGGTCCGAAAACTCGATTATCGGCCCAATCTCGCGGCCCGGCAGCTCGCCACCGGCCGGTCGGGGGTGCTCGGTGTCGTGAGCCTCGACACCACCCTGTACGGCCCGGCCTCCACGCTCAGCGCCATCGAGCAGGCGGCCAGGCAGAGCGACTACACGGTGAGCATCGCCAGTCTGGGCATACTCGATCGCCGGTCGATGCAGGAGGGGGTGGAACGCCTGCGCCGGCAGTCGGTCGACGGTGCGATCATCCTCGCGCCGCACGAGGCGGCGGTCGACGGCCTGCGTCACCTGCCACCCACCATGCCCGTCGTGGCGGTGGACGGGCGGGACGACATCCCGGTCCCGGTGGTGATGGTCGACCAGCGTGCGGGGGCGGCCCGGGTGACGCGGCACCTGCTCAGCCTCGGCCACGAGACGGTGTGGCACATCGCGGGTCCGGCCGAGTGGATCGACGCGAGCAGCCGGATCGACGGGTGGCGTTCGACGTTGGAGGCCGAGGGCCGGCCGGTGCCGGAGGTGCTGAGCGGGGACTGGAGCGCACGCTCCGGCTATCGGCTCGGCAAGCAGCTCGCAGGCGACCGCTCGATCACCGCGATCTTCGTGGCCAACGATCCCATGGCTCTGGGCGTGATGCGGGCCCTGCGTGAGGCGGGGCGGAGCGTCCCCGACGACGTGAGCGTGGTCGGCTTCGACGACGTGCCCGAGGCCGCCTACTTCTGGCCGCCGCTCACCACGGTCCGGCAGAACTTCGCCGAGGTCGGCAGGCAGGCCCTCGAACTGCTGCTCCACCGCATCGCCATCGCCGATTCCGACACCGGGGCGGAGGGCGGGGCCGCGGAGAACGTCCGTCGACTGATCGAGCCTGAAATCGTGCTCAGGGAGAGCACCGCCGCTCCCCGCTGACCCCGCCCCATCCGCTTCGGCGACATGCCGTGGCACCACCCCACACGGCGCCACGGCATGTCGTCGTCTCTCCCCTCAGGGAACCGTGCCTCAGAAACCCTGCGCGAGCCGGTAGTAGGCCTGATTCCAGCGCAGTTCCTTGGCGAACTGCCGTGAGGTGGTGTCGGCGTCGATGACCAGCAGTTCGACGCCGAGCATCTCGGCGAAGTCGGTGAGCTCGTCGGCGCCGACGGCCGCGGACAGGACCGTGTGGTGCGGTGCGCCGGCGGTGATCCACGACTCGGCGGAAGTACGCAGGTCGGGCCGGGGGCGCCAGACGGCACGGGCGACGGGCAACTTCGGCAGCGGCTGCGGCGGGGCGACCACATCGATCTCGTTGGCCACCAGCCGGAACCGATCACCCATGTCGGCCAGCCCCATCACGATCGCCTCGCCGGGCACGGCGTCGAACACCAGGCGGACCGGGTCCTCCCGGTTGCCGATGCCGAGCGGATGGATCTCACACGACGGGGTGTCGGCGGCGATCGTCGGACAGACCTCCAGCATGTGCGCGCCGAGGATGAGCTCCTCGCCCGGTGTGAGGTTGTAGGTGTAGTCCTCCATGAACGAGGTGCCGCCCGGCAGCCCGGCGGACATCACCTTGAGCGTCCGCAACAGCACCGAGGTCTTCCAGTCGCCCTCGCCGCCGAACCCGTAGCCGTCGGCCATCAGGCGTTGTACGGCCAGGCCGGGCAACTGCCGCAGCCCGCCGAGGTCTTCGAAGTTCGTGGTGAACGCCTTAAATCCCCCGTCGTCGAGGAAGGACCGAAGACCCAGCTCGATCCTGGCGGCGTACCGCAGGGACTCGTGCCGCTCACCGCCGGCCAGCAGCTCCGGGGCGACACGGTAGAGGTCTGCGTACTCCTTCACCAGGGCGGACACGTCGGCATCGGAGGCGGCGTCGACGGCGGCGACCAGGTCGTTCACGCCATAGGTGTTCACCGAGACCCCGAACCGCAGCTGCGCCTCGACCTTGTCGCCCTCGGTCACCGCCACGTCGCGCATGTTGTCGCCGAACCTGGCCAGCCGCAGCGACGCGACCTCGGCCCGTCCGGCCGCCGCCCGCGCCCAGGTGGCGATCCGCGCCGCCACCGAAGGGTCGCTCACGTGACCGGCCACGGTCTTGCGCGCCACCCCGAGCCTGGACTGGATGTAGCCGAACTCCCGGTCGCCGTGCGCGGCCTGGTTCAGGTTCATGAAGTCCATGTCGATGCTGCTCCACGGCAGCTCCAGATTGGCCTGCGTGTGCAGGTGCAGGAGCGGCTTGCGCAGCGCGTCCAGCCCGGCGATCCACATCTTGGCCGGGGAGAACGTGTGCATCCACGCGATCAGGCCGCCGCATTCGTCATCGGCGTTCGCCTCAAGGCACGCCCTGCGGATGGCGTCGGCACCGGTCAGCACCGGCTGCCACACCACCTCGAACGGCAGCGCCCGGCCCAGCTGCTCGGCGATACCCCGGGACTGCTCGGCCACCTGCCGCAGCGTGTCCTCGCCGTACAAACCCTGACTACCGGTCAGGAACCACAGCTTCACCGGGCACTCCTTTGTCCATAAACGTTCTGGTAGCGGTCGTACAAGCTGTCGATGTCGTCGCGTGCGATCGGCAGCGGTTCACCGAGCTGCCGCGCCACGTGGACGGTGCGGGCGACGTCCTCGCACATCACGGCGGCCTTGACGGCGGCCTTGGGCGACGCGCCGATCGTGAACACTCCGTGGTTGCGCATGAGGACGGCCGGGGAGCGGTGGCCGGTCAGCGTCTCCACCACGCCCTTGCCGATGTCGTCTCCCCCGATCAGCGCGAACGGGCCGACGGGGATCTCCCCGCCGAACTCGTCGGCCATCGCGGTGAGCACGCACGGGATGGCCTCTCCCCGGGCGGCCCAGGCCGAGGCGTACGTGGAGTGGGTGTGGACGACCCCGCCCACGTGGGGCATGTGCCGGTAGATGTAGGCGTGCGCGGCCGTGTCGCTGGACGGGGCGAGATCCCCGGCGACGAGGTCGCCCTCCAGGTCGCACACGACGATCGAGTCGGGGGTCAGCTCGTCGTAGGACACGCCGCTCGGCTTGATCACGAACAGTTCCTCATCCGGCACCCGTCCGGAGATGTTGCCCGCCGTCCAGGCGACCAGGCCGTACCGCACCAGCTCCGCGTGCAGCCCGCACACGGTCTGTCTCAGCTTGTCGATCACACTCATGCCCCGATTCCGTTCCTGCCGCTTTCGTCGCTGTTCGAGTCGTTTCTGTTCGAGTCGCCGCTGATCGCGTCGTTTCTGATCTGGCGCAGCCGGTGCAGCAGGGCGCCGTCAGCGAAGTGGTCGTGCAGCCGGCGGTACTCGGCGTACAGCCGGTCGTAGGCGTCGGCCCGGTCCGCGTCGGGCACGTAGGCGTCGGTGAACCGCTTGCCCATCGCGGCCGCGGCCGCCGTGATGTCGGGATAGGCGCCCGCAGCGACGGCCGCGTGGATCGCCGAGCCGAGCGCCGGGCCCTGCTCAGAACCGATCACCGACAGGCGTCGGCGCAGCACGTCGGCGTAGACCTGCAGGAGGAAGCGGTTCTTCAGCAGCCCGCCCGCGACGACGAACTCCTCCACCGGCACCCCGGCCGCCTCGAACGTCTCCACGATCACGCGCACACCGAAGGCGGTCGCCTCGATGAGCGCGCGGTAGACGTCCTCCGGCTTGGTGGCGAGCGTCTGGCCGACGACCATCCCGGACAGGTCGTGGTCGACCAGCACCGACCTGTTGCCGCCCTGCCAGTCGAGCGCGACCAGCCCGTGCTGCCCGACCTCCTGCTCGGCCGCGAGCGACGTGAGGAACTGGTGCGGGTCGAGACCGCTCGCCGCGGCACGCTCGGCATAGGAGGCCGGCATCGAGGTCTCGACGAACCAGGCGAAGATGTCGCCGACGGCCGACTGCCCCGCCTCATAGCCCCACAGGCCGGGCACGATGCCGTCGCGGACCACGCCGCACATGCCCGGAACCTCGGCCAGCCGGTCAGAGGGCATGATCAGGCAGGTCGAGGTGCCCATGATGGCCACCATCTGGCCGGGCCGTACGGCGTCCGCCGCGGCCGCTGTGACGTGCGCGTCCACATTGCCGACCGCGACCGCGATCCCCTCGGGCAGCCCCGTCCACTGGGCGGCGCGGGCCGTCAGACGACCGGCGAGGCCGCCCAGCGGTGCGAGCTCCAGGCCCGGCTTGCCCGCGCTGAGCTTGTTCGGGAGGTCGACGAAGGCGGGATTGAGCGCGGCCAGGAAGTCTTCCGAGGGATAGCCGCCGTCCTGGAAGATGCCCTTGTATCCGGCCGTGCAGACGTTGCGGGTCTCCACGCCGGACAGCTGCCAGATGATCCAGTCGGCGGCCTCGATCCAGCGCTCCGCCAGGTGGTAGATCTCCGGATCCTCCTCCAGGAGCTGCAGCCCCTTGGCGAACTGCCACTCCGAGGAGATCTTGCCGCCGTAGCGGGCCCGCCACGGCTCGTCGCGCTCGGCGGCCAGCGCGTTGATCCGATCGGCATGCGGCTGGGCCGCGTGGTGCTTCCACAGTTTGGGCCAGGCGTGCGGGCGCTCGGGGTGGATCTCGCACAGGGGGGTGCCGTCGGCCGTGGTCGGCAGCACCGTGCAGGCGGTGAAGTCGGTGCCGATGCCGATCACCCGCGAGGCCGGGACGCCGGAGGCGGCCAGCGCCTTCGGTACGGCGTGGCGCAGCACGCCGATCCAGTCCTGCGGGGCCTGCAGGGCCCAGTCGGGGCCGAGGCGGACGTCGCCGCCGGGCAGGGTCTCCTCGATCACGCGGTGGGGGTACTCGTACACGGCGGTGCCGACCTCTACGCCGTCGCTCACCCGGACGACGACGGCGCGGCCCGACAGCGTGCCGAAGTCGACACCGACCACGTAGTCGTCGCCTTGATGGAGGCCGGCACGATCGCTGTTAGCGTTCACATATCGCTCCAATACTGAGGACGGGAACACCTACGGGAAAGATCCCTAGGACTTACGGGTGCCGATCAGGCGCTGCAGCAGGATGAAGACGAACAGCAGCAGGCCGATTACGATCTTGGTCCACCACGAGCTCAGCGTCCCCTCGAAACTGATGATCGTCTGGATCAGGCCGAGCACGAGCACGCCCAGCACCGTGCCGAACAGATAACCGGTGCCGCCGGTCAGCAGCGTGCCGCCGATGACGACCGCCGCGATCGCGTCGAGCTCCATGCCGACCGCGTGCAGGCCGTACCCCGACAGCATGTAGAAGGAGAACAGCAGGCCGCCGAGCGCCGAGCAGAAGCCGCTGATCGCGTAGACCGCGATCTTCGTGCGTGCCACGGGGAGGCCCATGAGCAGGGCCGACTGCTCGCTGCCGCCGGTCGCGTAGACGTTCCTGCCGATCCGGGTGTAATGCAGCACGTACGCCGCCACCAGCACGACCACGATGGCGATGACGACGAGCGGCGAGATCCACAGCTCGCCGCCCAGGTCGATCCGGGTCTGGGCGATCGCGGTGAAGGTCGGGTCCTCGATGGGGATCGAGTCGGTGCCGATCGTGTAGCACAGGCCGCGGGCCAGGAACATCCCGGCG
>BCRI01000198.1 GCA_001552515.1 Sphaerimonospora mesophila NBRC 14179 = JCM 3151 | reverse complement strand
AGTCGATCGAGTGCAGGCCGGTCGTCCAGACGTCGAGGACGTCCTCGTCGTCCTCGAACGGCCAGCCGGAGGTGTCGGGGTCGACGCTGACCGTGTCGCTGCCGTCCGGGGCGAGGAACTCCAGGTCGATGGCGAGGTTCCAGATGTTCCACAGATACTGCGCGTCCGGGAGGCCCAGCGCCTGTACGGCTTCGCTCACCTCGTCGTCGGACAGGAGCGTCTCGGTGCCGACCTTGCGGCCCGTCCCGACCCACAGCGCCAGGTCGCGAGCCTGGGCGATCAGCGGGACCCCGCGGGCGGCCTCGGCCAGCTCGGCGTCGGAGCGCAGGCGGATGGTGGGCAGCGCCGCGATCTCCTCGGCGAACGGCTCGAAGTCGCCCAGGCTCTCGCCGACCTCCTCGAACTCGTCGTCGTCCTCGTCGTCCTCGTCGTCGTCCCAGGGACTCCCGTCCAGGATGTCCTCCATCGCGTCGACGAAGTCGTCCTCGAGCTCGTCGAGCTCGGCGAGCAGGACGTCCAGGGCGTCGGCGCGCGGCGACAGCCGTCCGGTCGACGACAGGAACGTCAGATAGGACCGCATCGCCGGCATCAGACCGTCGGCGGCCGCCTCGGGGTCTTCCACCGCCTTGGGGAAGTGTTCGAGCAGCACGGTGCGCAGGTCACCGCGCTTCCACAGCCCCGCCTCGTCTCGGACGGCCAGGCGATGCCATAGTGCGGCGGGTCCCACGAGCTCGGGATCGCTGCCCGGTGCGTTGTCCGGCACCCAGAGAATGAATTCTTGGAGCAGAGGACGCAGTTCAGCGGCGGCTGCCTCGATGCGATCGGTCACCCCGCCAGACTAGAGGCATCCGGAGCCGGTCTCTAATCAGTTTGCCCGCCGCATCGCCTCGGTGATCCGCTCGGCCGCCGCCACGACGGGACCGGCGTGCATCCGCCCGGGTGTGCGGGTGAGCCGCTCGATCGGACCGGAGACGGAGATGGCCGCGACGACCTTGCCGCCGGAGCCGCGGATCGGGGCGGACACGCTGGCGACGCCCTGCTCGCGCTCACCGACGCTGTGCGCCCAGCCCCTCCTGCGTACGCTGGACAGCGTCGTGGCGGTGAACTTGGCGCCGCGCAGGCCACGGTGCAGCCGGTCCGGGTCCTCCCATGCGAGCAGGATCTGTGCCGCCGATCCCGCGGTCATCGGCAGCGCCGAGCCGACGGGGACGGTGTCGCGCAGGCCGCTGGCGCGTTCCGCGGCGGCCACGCAGACCCGTTCGTCCCCCTGCCGCCGGTAGAGCTGGGCGCTTTCCCCGGTGAGATCGCGGAGCTGGGTGAGCACGGGCCCCGCCACGGCGAGCAGCCGATCCTCGCCGGCGGCCGTGGACAGCTCGGACAACCGCGGCCCGAGGACGAAACGTCCCTGCGTGTCACGGGAGACGATGCGGTGGTGCTCCAGCGCGACGGCCAGCCGGTGGGCGGTGGGCCTGGCCAGACCGGTCGCCTGGACGAGCTGCGCCAGGGAAGCGGGGCCCGCCTCCAGGGCGTTGAGTACGAGAACGGCCTTGTCGAGTACTCCGACCCCGCTAGAGTTGTCCATACCCCGATACTGCCGTCTCGGTATCCGAGATGCAAACGCAATAGGGGAATTCAGCATATAAAGTGTCCATATCCCGATATCCCTGTCTCGATATTCGAGACGACGTAACCCGGGGGCCGAGCGCAAGGAGGCGTTTCACCATGGGTCGCACACTGGCCGAGAAAGTCTGGGAGCAGCACGTCGTACGACGTGCCGAGGGCGAGCCCGACCTGCTCTACATCGACCTCCACCTCGTCCACGAGGTGACCAGCCCACAGGCGTTCGACGGCCTTCGGCTCGCCGGCAGGCCGGTGCGCCGTCCCGACCTGACGATCGCCACCGAGGACCACAACGTGCCGACCGTGCTCGGGCCCATCTCCGATCCGGTCTCGCGCACCCAGGTCGAGACCCTGCGGAAGAACGCGGCCGAGTTCGGCATCCGGCTGCACCCGATGGGCGACGCGGGCCAGGGCGTGGTCCACATCATCGGTCCGCAGTTCGGCCTCACCCAGCCCGGCATGACGATCGTCTGCGGCGACTCCCACACCTCGACGCACGGCGCGTTCGGCGGCATCGCGTTCGGCATCGGCACCTCCGAGGTCGAGCACGTGCTGGCCACCCAGACGCTGCCCGCCTACCGGCCCAAGATGATGGCCATCGAGGTCGCGGGGGAGCTGCCGGTCGGCGTCACCGCCAAGGACCTCATCCTCGCCATCATCGCCAAGATCGGCACCGGCGGCGGCCAGGGCCACATCGTGGAGTACCGCGGCGAGGCCATCCGCAGGCTCTCCATGGAGGGCCGCATGACGGTCTGCAACATGTCGATCGAGGCGGGCGCCCGGGCGGGCATGATCGCCCCGGACGAGACCACCTTCGAATACCTGCGCGGCCGGCCGCACGCGCCCACCGGAGCCGCATGGGACCAGGCCGTCGAGTACTGGAAGACCCTGCGCACGGACGACGACGCCGTGTTCGACAAGGTCGTCGAGATCGACGCCTCGACGCTGACGCCGTTCGTCACCTGGGGCACCAACCCGGGGCAGGGTGCGCCGCTCGGCTCAGCCGTACCGTCCCCGGAGGACTTCGCCGACCCGGTCGAGCGGGCGGCGGCCGAGCGCGCGCTGGAGTACATGGGTCTCGCAGCGGGCACCCGCCTGCGCGAGATCGAGGTCGACACGGTCTTCGTCGGCTCCTGCACCAACGGCCGGCTGGAGGACCTGCGGGCCGCCGCCGAGATCCTGCGTGGTCGCCAGGTCGTCACCCGCACGCTGATGGTGCCCGGTTCGATGCAGGTCAAGAAGGCGGCGGAGGAGGAGGGCCTGCACGAGGTGTTCAAGGAGGCCGGCGCCGAGTGGCGTGAGGCGGGCTGCTCGATGTGCCTGGGCATGAACCCCGACACGCTCAAGCCGGGCGAGCGCAGCGCCTCGACCTCCAACCGCAACTTCGAGGGCCGCCAGGGCAAGGGCGGCCGCACGCACCTCGTCTCGCCGGCCGTCGCGGCCGCGACCGCGGTCACCGGCCGGCTCACCGCGCCCGCCGACCTCTGAGACGCGCTGAGACCCGCCGAGACTTCGAAATCCGACAGGGAAGACCAGGGAAGACCACTGATGGAAGCCTTCACCACGCACACCGGCCGGGCCGTTCCGCTGCGCCGCAGCAACGTCGACACCGACCAGATCATCCCGGCCGTCTGGCTCAAGCAGGTCAGCCGCACCGGTTTCGAGAAGGGCCTGTTCTCCGCCTGGCGTGAGGACCCGTCCTTCGTCCTGAACGACCCCGCGTACGCGGGGGCCACGATCCTCGTCTCCGGCCCGGACTTCGGCACCGGATCGTCCCGCGAGCACGCCGTCTGGGCGCTCCAGCAGTACGGCTTCCGCGCCGTGATCGCCTCGCGGTTCGGCGACATCTTCCGGAACAACTCCACCAAGATGGGCCTCCTGCCGGTCGTGCTCCCCGAGGACGTCGTCGAGCGCCTGCAGACGGCGGTCGAGGCCGACCCGGCCACCGAGGTGACCGTGGACCTGGTCGAACGCCAGGTGCGCTTCGGCGACCTCGCGTTCTCCTTCGAGATCGACGACTACACCCGCTGGCGGCTCATGGAGGGCCTGGACGACATCGGGCTGACCCTGCGTCACGCGGCCGACATCGAGGTGTACGAGAATGGACGGCAGCCATGGCTGCCGACGACCGTCTGAGCGAGCCTCAGACCCCGGAAGACCGCCTGGCGCGGCGACTGCGTGATGCGCATCGCCGCGTCAGGGCGTTAGCCTTACCACAGGAGGAGCGGGCCCGTCTGACGCGTCGGCTGCTCGCGATCTCTGACGTGGCAAAACGGGACATAGCCCATGCGGCCCGCCGGCTGGATGCCTTCATCGCCTATCTGGACGGCACATCCGACACGCCGAGCAGGCGAAACATGCCGCCCGGTGATTGAGTCCCGAGACCTCGTCCCCTAACTTCAAGCGCGTAAGGGGGAGGGAACCAAATGAACAAGAAGGAACTCGTCGAGGCGATCACCGATCGCGTCGGTGACAAGAAGACGGCGACCGAGGCGGTCAACGCCGTTCTCGATGCGATCCAGCACGCCGTCGCCAGCGGCGACAAGGTCTCGATCACCGGATTCGGCGCCTTTGAGATGGTGCACAAGCCCGCTCGTACGGCTCGCAACCCTTCGACGGGCGACCCCATCAAGGTCGAGGAGAGCTGGGCACCCAGGTTCCGCCCAGGCGCCGAGTTCAAGGAGCAGGTCAACGCAGGCGGCAAGGCCTCGGCACAGAAGAAGTTGTAGCAACCGGCCGGAACGGTGAGCGTAACCGATCCGCAGTGGCGCCCGGATGGTCATTCGGGCGCCACTCGTCTTCTCGCCGCCGATCAGGGCGTGGGAAACGTGGAGAGGGTGACGTACGTGACGCGACCAGCGGTCAGGACGATGTTGACCCGCTGGCCGGAGCGCAGATGCCGCAGCGGTCCGGCGTCGAACGCCTCCGCTTCGAACGGGATCTCCGTCCCGTCGTCGAGGAACACCGAGCCCGAGCGCGTCGCGGCGTCGAACGTCTTGACCGTGGCCTGCACGCGATCAGCCTACTCGTGCCCGTCCGCCGGCTCGGCCGACGAACGACGCCCGGCCTCGGGCGGTCCGGACGGCGTCTCGCCGAGTGCGAGGAGTGCGGCGACCGCAGCGGTGGCGGGGCCGACGCCCAGGGCGAGCGCCTCGCGCAGGTCAGTCACCGTGTCGACGTCCCGGCGGACCGAGGGGATGCCGTCGAGCGTCAGCTCCTTGGCCCCGCCGGCCAGGTGCCGCGCCCTCGACTCGCCACCGAAACCGGGCCGGAACGGCACGCCGGGCCGTACGCCGTAGAAGGTGGTGCCCACCTCCGCCGCGTCGGGCACGAACGACTGCTCGAACTCCGCGGCCGCCGTCAGCACCGTCTCCAGCTCGCCGGGCCGCAGCGCCGGCAGGTCGGCCTGCAACGCCCCGATCGCGTCCGCGGGCGCGAGCCGTACGGCCTCGGCCGCGCCGTGGCGCAGCGCCGTGTTGAGGCCCCGGTCCGGGTCGCTCACCACGTGGGCGCCCAACAGCGCGAGGCGCCGCGCCGGCACCGGGTCCGCCGTCACCACCACCACACGTGCCACGAGCGGGCAGCGCAGCGCCGCCGACACCGTGTCGGACGCGACCGCCACGGCCAGGTCGGTCCGGTACGGCCCGGCCGCAGCGGCCAGGCGTGTCTTCGCCCGGATCAGGGTCTTGACGGGCACCACAATGGTCCATCGCGCGCACTGCATGCCGTCAAGCATCCCGCCTCGACATTTCCGATGGCCAACCGGGAGACTTGTGCCGATCCCGCCGATTTGGAGAACCAGTGACCCAGCCCAGCCGCCGCCGTGCCGGACGCCCGCCCCGCTTCTGGGAGGCCCTGGCGGTCGTCGTCGTCAAACCGCTGTCCCGGCTGTTCGTGAAACGGAAGTGGCGCGGCGGCGAGCATGTGCCCCGTGAGGGCGGACTGATCATCGCGGCCAACCATCTGTCCTGGTCGGACCCGGTGCTGCTGTCTCACTATCTCTACAACACCGGGCGCTGGCCGACGATCCTGGCCAAGGCGGGGCTCTTCAAGGTGCGCTTCCTCGGCCACGCGGTCACCCAGCTCCAGGCGATCCCCGTGCACCGCGGTAGCACCGAGGCCACCCAATCGCTGAAGATCGCCGAGGAGCGGCTGCGCGCGGGCGCGTGCATTCTGTTCTATCCGGAGGGCACGATCACCCGGGATCCCGGCATGTGGCCGATGGCAGGCAAGACCGGCGTCGCCCGACTGGCCCTCGCCACCGGGGTCCCGGTGATCCCGATCGCCCATTGGGGGGCCCAGGAGCTCCTGCCGTACGGCGCGAAGAAGCCGCGGCTGTTCCCGCGCAAGAAGTTCGAGGTGATCGCCGGGCCGCCGGTGGACCTGTCCCAGTACGCCGGTCAGCCCATGCGGGCCTCGATCCTCCGGGCCGCGACGGCCGACATCATGGCGGCCATCACCGACCTCCTCGCGGAGATCCGTGACGAGAAGGCCCCCGACGTTCCGTACGACCCCAAGAACGGTGAGAGCGCCTGACAGGGCGTACGGTGGGGACGACCGGGAGCGAGCCCGGTGTGACAAGGAGGGGCGGGGCGGCCAGTGAGCAAGGCGGTCGTGTTCGGAACCGGCTCGTGGGGCACCATGTTCGCGGTGATCCTCGCCGAGGCGGGCACCCGCACGACCCTGTGGGGTCGGCGGGGCGCGGTCGTGGACGCGATCAACGACAGGCACGAGAACCCGGACTACCTGCCCGGCCTGCGGCTCCCCGAGACGCTGCGCGCGACCACCGACCCGGCCGAGGCGATGGACGGCGCCGACTACGTGGTGCTCGCGGTCCCGGCGCAGACGCTCCGGTCCAACCTCGTGGAATGGAAACACGCCATCCCCGGCGGTGCCGTGCTCGTGAGCCTCATGAAGGGCGTCGAACTCGGCACCTGCAAGCGGATGAGCGAGGTCATCCGCGAGGTGGCCGAGGTGCCGGAACGGCGGGTCGCGGTCGTGTCGGGGCCGAACCTGGTCGGTGAGCTGGCCCGGCGCCAGCCCGCCGCCACCGTCGTCGCCTGCTCCGACGCCGAGGTGGCCGACCGGCTCCAGGAGGCCTGCCACCTGCCGTGGTTTCGCACCTACACCAATCCGGACGTCATCGGGGTCGAGCTCGGCGGCGCGGTCAAGAACGTCATCGCGCTGGCCGTCGGCGTCGCGGCCGGCATGGGCCTGGGGGACAACGCCCAGTCCATGCTGATGACCCGCGGGCTCGCCGAGATCGCCCGCCTGGGCGCCGCGCTCGGGGCAGACCAGCACACGTTCGCCGGCCTCGCCGGGATGGGCGACCTCGTCGCGACCTGTACGTCTCCGCTGTCCCGCAACCGCACCTTCGGGGAGAACCTGGGGCGCGGGATGACCCTCGCCGAGACCGTCGCGGCGACCAGGCAGACCGCCGAGGGGGTCAAGTCCTGCGAATCGGTGCTCGACCTGGCGCGCAAGCACAACGTGGAGATGCCCATCACCGAGGTGGTGGTCGGCGTCGTCCACGGTGGCATGACGCCTCCCGAGGCGGCCGCGCTGCTGATGTCCCGGGCTCCCAAGCCTGAGCGCTACGGTCTGTGACGCCTGGTCATAGCTTGGTCGTACCCTTGGCCGGGCCTGCGGCTGACGAGCCGTTTTGCCCGGCAAGAGGCGGTAGATTCGGACACCATGAACTCGGACACCACGAACGAGGATCGCCGGCCCGGGCCACGTGTGCGCGTGGCAGTCGTCTTCGGCGGCCGCAACTCCGAGCACGCCGTCTCCCTCATGGGAGCGGGCAGCGTGCTCGAGGTGATCGACCGGTCGAGGTATGACGTCGTCCCCATCGGGATAGCCCAGGACGGGCGGTGGGTGCTGGTCCCCGGCAGCCAGGCGTACGCGATCGAGGGCGACCGCCTGCCCTCCGTGGACGAGTCGGGAACGGCTCTCGCGCTGCCGTCGGAGTCCGCCTCGCTCGTCGCCCTCGAGCCCGGCGAGATCCCGCGCCCGCTCGGTGAGGTGGACGTGGTGTTCCCCGTCCTGCACGGGCCGTTCGGCGAGGACGGCACGATTCAGGGCCTGCTGGAGATGGCGGGGGTCCGGTACGTCGGTTCGGGTGTGCTGGCCAGCGCGATCGGCATGGACAAGGCGTACATGAAGCTGGTCCTGCGGGGTGCCGGGCTGCCGGTCGGGCCGTTCGTCGTGATCGGCGACCGCGACTGGCGCACGGATCGGGCGCGGATGCTCAAAGAGGTCGAGGAGCTCGGCTGGCCGGTCTTCGTGAAGCCCGCCCGCGCCGGGTCGTCCCAGGGCATCTCCAAGGCGCACGATGCCGCCTCGTTGGAGACCGCGGTCGAGCTGGCCCGCGAACACGACCCGAAGGTGCTCGTCGAGGCCGCGATCACCGGCCGGGAGATCGAGTGCGCGGTGCTGGAGTCGCTGGGGGACGCCGTGCCCGAGGCGAGCATGCCGGGCGAGGTGCACGTCCGCGAGGACCACGAGTTCTACGACTTCGAGGCGAAGTACTTCCCCGACGGAATGCGGCTCGACGTGCCCGCCGACATCCCAGGTG
>BCRI01000197.1 GCA_001552515.1 Sphaerimonospora mesophila NBRC 14179 = JCM 3151 | reverse complement strand
GCGGGCCGACCGCTTCTCGCTGCAGGTCTTCTCCACCGAGGACGAGGCCGCGGGCCTGAGCTACCAGGTCGTCACCGATGAACCGGAGCCGACCACCGAGCAGCTCAGGCTGACGCCGGCGGTGGATCCGGACGTCGACAGTCCCTATCTGGAGTTGCCCGTCACACTCGATCCGGAGATCCACGAGCTGGCCCTGGAGGTCACCAGGCGGGTCGCCACGCCGTACGAGAAGGCGGTGCGGCTTCAGGAGTGGTTCACCAGGACCGGCGGCTTCACCTACAGCCTGGACGTCGGGGGCGGCGGTCCGGCCGTGCTGACGGACTTCCTGCTGGGGACCCGGACGGGATACTGCGAGCATTTCGCCGGCGCGATGGCCGTGATGGCGCGCTCGCTCGGCATCCCGGCCAGGGTGGCGACCGGCTACACGGGCGGCACGAGGGCCGGCGATACCTGGACCGTGCGCACGCACGACTCCCACGCCTGGCCGGAACTGTACTTCGACGGCATCGGCTGGCTGCGCTTCGAGCCGACCCCCGGCGGCAGCGGCGGCCAGGGCACCGCCCAGGCGCCGCAGTACACGCTGCCGGTGACCCCCACGACCGCACCGACGTCCGGTCCCTCCCGCGACTCGGCGGCGGAGACCGACGAGACCGATGACGCCGCGAACCCCGTCCGGCCGGACCGGCGCCGGGCCGACCGGGACATGGACGGCTCCCCCGTGCCGCTGGCGTCGGGACCGTCGACGGCGGCCAAGGTGGGCGCCGGTCTGGCCGCCGTCCTGCTGCTGGCGCTGACGCCGGCGGGGATCAGGGGAATGGTGCGGCTGCGGCGCCGGCGCGCGCTGGCGGCGGCCGCCGCCGCGCCTGCCCCCGCCGTCGAGGCCGCGTGGGCCGAGCTGTGCGACGCGCTCACCGATCTCGGGCTGGCTCGCGAGCCCGGGGAGAGCCCGCGTGCGCTGGGCAGGCGGCTGATCGATCGGCACGGGATGGACGGCGAGGAGGCCGAGTCCGTGGTACGGATCGTCTCGGCGCAGGAGCGGCTGCGCTACGCCCGCACGCCGGGGGACGCGATCCCCGGGCCGGCCGATCTCACGCGGGTGCGCAGGGGACTGGCGCGCGGGGTCTCACGGCGGCGGCGGCTGGCGGTCGGTCTGGCCCCCATGTCGACGCTGCAGCGCATCCGGGCGTTCGGCGGGAGAGCTCTCGAGGTCTTCGACCTGTCCCTCGCTCGCCGTTAGGCCCCGCCCGCCGCCCCGGAGGAGGGGCGGCGGGCGGGTTCGTGGTCTCGGTCAGGGAAGGGGTGGGGGGATCAGCGCTCGTCGCGGCGGCGGTGCCAGCGCTCCTCCATCCGCTCCATGAAGCTCTGCTTGCGGCTGGGCTTGCGTCCGCGGGGCTGGGCGGCCGATGGGGAATCGCCGAACCCGTTCATGCGCATCCAGCTCGACAGGCCCCAAAGACAGGCGGCCAGCATCACGACGAACCCGGCGGCACCGAGGGGGATCTGCGCCGCCACGACACCTACCATCAGCATCACCACGCCGAGGGCGAAGCCGATCCAGGCCTTGACCAGGCGGCGCTTGTAGTGGTTGCGCGGATCTCTGGTTCGGACGCTATTGGCCCACTTCGGGTCCTCGGCGTAGAGGGCCTGCTCGATCTGGTCGAGCAAGCGCTGCTCGTGCTCAGACAGCGGCACGGCGCCTCCCAAGGACGGCCCCATTCAGGGGAAAACGGCTACAGACGACACGGGGTGTCCAGACCTCGCGGTCGGTTATCCCCAGAATACGAGCCCGTAGACGTAGGCGAAAGAAAACGTCCAACGCGGGCCAAACCGGAGGCGACGTCATGGACCCATTGCATCAAACGAACGACGCACCAGCGACGCCGGGCGCACCGCATCGGGTCCGAACCGCCGAGCGGCCCGGTCCATCGCCAGCTCGGCCTCCCGCCAACCCGTCTCCCGCTCGCCCAGACCGAGCTGGCGGGTCGCCGTGGCCGCCGGGCGGAGGTTCTCCACCCGGACTCCGACCAGCCTGAGGCGCACCCGCTCCAGCCCTGCGGCCTCGTAGAGCGCGCGGGCCGTCTCATAGATCTCCTTCGCCACGTCGGTCGTCTCGCGAAGCGTACGCGACCGGGTGATCGTGGTGAAGTCGGAACGGCGCAACTTCACGCTGACCGTCCTGCCGACGTGCCCGCCCGCCCGCAGCCGCGCCGCGACCCGCTCGGACAGTCGCAGCAGCTCCCGCCTGATCGTCTCCGGGTCGTCGATGTCGTGCGGGAAGGTCTCCTCACCGCCGATGCTCTTGTCGGGGGCGTCGGCCACCACCGGGCGGTCGTCCCGGCCCCAGGCCAGCTCCGCCAGGTGGGCCCCGACGGCCCCGAACTCGCGCCGGAGCGTGGCGACGGGCACCTGGGCCAGATCCCCCACGGTCCTGATGCCGAGCCGTACGAGGGCCTGCTCCGTGCGCTC
Organism: Sphaerimonospora mesophila NBRC 14179 = JCM 3151; assembly: GCA_001552515.1. Lineage (GTDB taxonomy): Bacteria > Actinomycetota > Actinomycetes > Streptosporangiales > Streptosporangiaceae > Sphaerimonospora > Sphaerimonospora mesophila. Next base: position 5,754 of record BCRI01000197.1, on the reverse strand, counting down.
GCCCACGCCCCACAGCTCCCCGACGGGCAGCGGGTGGAGGAACTCCACGACCCGGTCGGCCGGGACGACCAGCAGCCCGTCCGGCTTGCACGCCCGGGAGGCGAGCTTGGCCACGAACTTGCTGCTCGCCACGCCCACCGAGCAGGTGATGCCGTGGCGCCGTGCCACCTGCTCGCGGATCATCCCGGCGATGACGGCGGGCGGGCCGAGCCTGCGGCGGGCCCCGCCGACGTCGAGGAACGCCTCGTCGGACGCGATCGGCTCCACCAGCGGCGTGATGGTCCTGAAGATCTCCATGACGCCCCGGGAGACCTCGGCGTACCTTCCGTGACGAGGCGGGATGATCGTCGCAGCCGGGCACAGCCGGCGGGCCCGGGTCATCGGCATCGCCGAGTGGACGCCGAAGCGCCGGGCCTCGTAGGTGGCGCTCAGCACCACGCCGCGGGCGCCCGGCGACCCCACGATGACCGGGGTGCCCTTCAGCTCGGGCCGCTCGAGCAGCTCCACGCTGGCGTAGAAGGCGTCCATGTCCACGTGCAGGATCGGGCAGCCGTCGTCGACGGCCGCACGACGGGCCTCGCCACCGCTCCTGACATGGTTCCGGGACACACCATCGACTCTACCCGAACAGCCATTCGAAAGCACGTCACCTGTGGGCGATGACGTGGAGCTGGACGGCGATGTCGCGCAGCACGGGGTGGCCGGCCGCCGCCCGCTCCAGCGCGATCAACGCCTCGGGATCGCTCTCGGCGGTCATGCCGGGCACCAGCTCGGAGAAGATCCGCACGCCGTGCACCTCGGTCACGGTGAACCCCGCTGCGGCGAGCAGCCCGGCCAGCGACTCCCGGGAGAACCACCTTCCCGGCGGCTCGGCCAGCAGCCGCCGGGCCTCCTCGAACTGGCCCGCCAGCGCGCGGTGCACGGCAGCGGCGACCGAGTTGGCCGCGAGCACGCTGACCGCGCCGCCTTCGCGGAGGACGCCGCGGACGGCGCTCAGCGCCCCCGCCGGTTCGTCGACGTACTCCAGCACGCTGTGACACAGCACGAGGTCGGCGCCGCCGGGTTCCAGCAGGTCGCCGAGGTCCGCCACATCGCCCTGCAGGCCCTTGACGCCCACGCCGTTCTCGGCCGCGCGGCGTTCCAGCGCGGCGAGCGAGTCGGGCGTCGGGTCGACCACGGTCACCGCGTGACCCAGCCGCGCGAGCGGTACGGCGAAGCCGCCGGTGCCGCCCCCGGCGTCGACGATGTCGAGCGTGTCGCGCCCGGCGGCCGCCGACCGCCGGGCGAGGACGGCGCGCAGCGCCTCCCAGACAACGGTCTGCCGTGTGGCGTCACGCATGTGCGGCCTCCTACGTTCACAGGCCACGCCGCCGGGCGCGGCGGCGCTTTCCAGTGCGACGGGCTTCCAGGCTTCCAGGTCGAGAGGCCTCTTTCCAGTGCGACGGCCGCTCAGAGCGACAGGGACGGCTTGAGCTGCTTGAAACGGGCCAGCAGCCCGTTCACGAACTGCGGAGACTCGTCGGTCGACAGCTCCCCCGCCAGGTGTACCCACTCGCTGATGACCACGCCCTCGGGCACGTCGTCCGACCAGAGCATCTCGAAGGTGCCGGCGCGCAGGATGTTCCGGTCGACCGCCGGCATCCGCTCCAGGGTCCACCCCTCCGAGTACGTCGAGATCAGCTCGTCGATGCGCTCCAGGTGCCGGACCACGCCCTCGACGATCCTCGTCGTGTAGTCGTGGACGGGCGGGTCGGAGCGCTCCACCCGTTCGGCCAGCACGCCGAGCGGGCTCTCTCTGCGGGCTTCGGCCTCGAAGAGGATGTCCAGCGCGCGGCGGCGCGCCTTCCCCCGAGCCGACACGTCAGGCCCGACCGAGGTATTCGCCGCTGCGGGTGTCGACCTTGACCTTCTCGCCGGTCGTGATGAACAGCGGGACCTTGATCTCCGCGCCGGTCTCCAGCGTGGCGGGCTTGGTGCCGCCGGTGGAGCGGTCGCCCTGCAGGCCAGGGTCGGTGTGCGAGATCGTCAGCTCGACGGCGGCGGGCAGGTCCACGTACAGCGGGTTGCCCTCGTTGAAGGCGACCGTGGCCGTGGTGTTCTCCAGCATGTAGTTGGCGGCGTCGCCCACCACCGAGCGCGGCACGTTGACCATGTCGTAGGTCTCGGTGTCCATGAAGACGAAGTCGTCGCCGTCGAGGTAGGAGTACTGCATCTCGCGCTTGTCGACGTTGGCCACGTCGACCTTGACGCCGGCGTTGAAGGTCCGGTCGAGCACCTTGCCGGTCAGCACGTTCTTGAGCTTGGTGCGGACGAACGCGCCGCCCTTGCCCGGCTTGACGTGCTGGAACTCGACGACGGTCCACAGCTCTCCGCCGTCGAGCTTGAGCACGAGTCCGTTCTTCAGGTCGTTCGTCGTCGCCACGTGGTCTCCCGCATGCGGCTGCCCTACAAGATGAGCAGCTCCTTGGTGGTCAGTGTGAGAAGCTCCGGCCCGTCGTCACGCGTGACCAGCGTGTCCTCGATGCGCACGCCGCCCCTGCCCGGCAGGTAAACCCCCGGCTCGACGGTGATCGGAACTCGATCCTCTAGTCTACCGGTCCTGTCAGGGCCCAGGAACGGCTGTTCGTGGATCTCCAGGCCGACGCCGTGGCCCAGCCCGTGCTCGAAGTGCTCCGCGTGCCCCGCCCGCTCGATCACGCCGCGCGCCGCCGCGTCCACCTCGTGCGCCGTCGCCCCCGGCCGTACGGCCAGGCACCCGGCCTGCTGGGCCTGCCGTACGAGCTCGTAGAGGTCGCGCTGCCAGGCGGCCGGCCGGCCGACGGCGACGGTGCGGGTCATGTCGGCGTGGTAGCCGCCGAAGCGGGCGCCGAAGTCGATGGTCACCAGGTCGCCGGACCGAATCCGCCGGTCCGAGGGCGCGTGGTGCGGGATCGAGCCGTTGGGCCCCGACGCCACGATGGAGTCGAAGGCCGGCTTGTCCGCCCCCAGCTCCGTCATGCGGACCTCCAGCCACCTGGCGATCTCCCGCTCGGTGACACCCGGGGCGATCCGCTCGACGACCTGCGAGAACGCCTCATCGGTGATCGCGCAGGCCCGGCGCAGCGCGTCGATCTCCTGCTCGTCCTTGACCGCGCGCACCGCCTCGACCAGCCCGGAGACCGGGGTCAGCCGGGCGCTCGGATCTCCGCCGAGCCGCTCGCCGAGCCGCCCGAACATGGCCACCGTCATGTGGTCGGCCTCGACGGCGAGGCCGCCGGCCGCGCCCGCGCGGGCGAGCAGCGCGCCGGCCACGTCGCGGTCGACGATCACCTCCACGTCCCGGCACTGCCGCTGCGCGGTCTCCGCGTACCGGGAGTCGGTGGCGAGCATGGCCTGCCCCTCGGCGCCGACGAGCACGGCGGCGTTCGAGCTGGACAGGCCGGTGAGGTAGCGCACGTTGACGGGCCACGTGACGAGCACGGCGGCGACGCCGTGCTCGGGGAGCGCCGCGGCCAGCCGGGCCCGGCGGGCGGCATGGAGTGAGGCATATGACACGGTTGGACTCTACTGCGCGGATTCGGAGCGGGAGCGCCCCGAGCGCAGCACCGCCTCGCGGAGGCAGAGCACCGCGACGAGGCCCAGCACCGCGGCCGGGACCCCGATCAGGAACACCGTGCGCATCGCCGAGGCGAACGCCTGGATCACGACGTCCCGCACGTGTGCGGGCAGGTGCTGGATCGCGTCCGGGGTGCCCAGCGCGAGGCCGGCCGTCCCACCGGGCGCGTGCGCGAGCATCGCGGCCAGCTCGTCCCGCACCCTGTTGGTGAGGATCGCGCCGAAGGCCGCCACCCCGATCGCGCCGCCGAGGCTGCGGAAGAAGGAGACGCCGGAGGTGCTGACCGCCATGTCGCGCCGCTCGACCGCGTTCTGGGTGGCGAGGATCAGCATCTGCATGCTCAGCCCGAGCCCCACGCCGACGATCGCGGTGTCGGCCCCGATCACGAGGAAGGACGAGCGGACCTCCAGGCGGGACAGCGACCACATGCCCGCGGTCACCAGCAGCAGGCCGGCCACCGGGAACGCCTTCCACCGGCCGGTCCTGGTCACGATCCGGCCCGAGGTGATCGACGCCAGGAACAGGCCGAGGACCATGGGCAGCGTCATGAGCCCGGAGTCGGTCGGGGTGAGGCCCTTGACGATCTGCAGGTACTGCGGAAGGTAGATCATCACGCCGAACATGGCGATGCCGATGAGCAGCGACGCCAGGGAGGCAAGGACGAACGTACGGTTGCGGAACAGGCGCGGCGGCAGGATCGGGTCGGCGGCCCTGCGCTCGGCCGGGATCGCCAGGGCGAACAGCACCACGCTGAGCACGCCCAGGCCGTACGTCCAGGGGGACCCCCATTCGAACTCGTGGCCGCCCAGCGACAGCAGGAGCATCAGCGTGGTCGCGCCGCCGGTCAGCATGGTCGCGCCCCACCAGTCGATCTTGGCGGCCCGCTTCACACGCGGCAGCCGCAGCACCCGCTGGATGACGATGAACGCCACGAGCGCGAGCGGGACGCAGACGTAGAAGCACCAGCGCCAGCCGAGCCATTCCGTGTCCACGATGAACCCGCCGAGGAGCGGCCCGGCGACCGTGGAGACGCCGAACACCGCTCCCACGTAGCCCGAGTAGCGCCCCCGCTCACGCGGCTCGACCACGTCGCCGAGGATCACCTGGACGAGCGCGGACAGACCACCCGCCCCGATGCCCTGCACCGCCCGGCCGGCGATCAGCATGCCGATGTTCTGCGAGAGCCCGGCCGCCATCGACGAGGCCACGAAGAGCCCGAGGGCGAGCTGGAACATCAGCTTGCGGCCGAAGATGTCGGAGAGCTTCCCCCACAGCGGGGTCGAGACCGTCATCGTCAGCAGCGTCGAACTGGCCACCCACGAGTACTGCTCCTGCCCGCCGAGTTCGCCCACGATCGTCGGCAGCGCCGTACCGATGACGGACGTGGAGATCATCGAGGTCAGCAGGGCGAGCAGCAATCCGGAGAGGATCTCCATGACCTCGCGATGCGTGTACGACCGCGGCGCCGTTTCCCGCACCATCTCCTGGGTCACGCGATCTCCTCTCCCCGGGCCCGCCGCTGTTACCAGGCCACACCCCTAGTAGACGCTTGTTTACTCGTGAAATCACGATAACCTACGGAAGGTGACGACACGAGATCGGGAGGCCACCGAAGAGCGGATCCTCTCGGCCGCGCGCGAACTGTTCGCCGAGCACGGCTACGACCACGTGACGATCCGGATGATCGCGTCGGCGGCCGAGGCGAACCCCGCGCTCGTCAACCGCTACTTCGGGTCGAAGGTCGATCTGTTCGCCAAGGTCCTGGCGAGCGGGTCCACGCTGGAGTCGGAGCTCGAGGACGGCCCGGAGGAACTGCCCGCCCGGCTGGCCGCACGGGTCGCCCGGCGGCTGAGCCTCGGCGGCCGCGACCCGCTGACGCGGATGATCGACCGGGCGGGGGCGAGTCCGGAGATCCGGGCGGTGCTGCGGGCACGGGTCGAGTCCGGCATAGTCGACGTGCTCAAGGCGCGACTGACCGGCCCCGGCGTCGAGGAGCGGGCCCTGCTCGCCACGATGGTCATCCTCGGCGCCGGCCCCCTGCGCAGGCTCGTCGATCCGGAGACGGTCGGCGGAGCGGACCCGGAGGTGCTGTCCGCCCGGCTGGAGCAGATCTTCGCCGCCTGCCTGGACGAACCCCTCGCTCCCCCGCCCCCCGCCCC
>BCRI01000196.1 GCA_001552515.1 Sphaerimonospora mesophila NBRC 14179 = JCM 3151 | reverse complement strand
CTGTCAACCGAAGAAAGCTTGAAGCTGATCTTGGAGGCCAAGGACAATCTGCCTCATGACTGACCTGATCATGGCGAACTGGCGTAAGAGCAGCCACAGTGGCAGCGGAAACAACTGCGTCGAGGTGGCCACGAACGTGCCGGGCCTGGTGGCCGTACGAGACAGCAAGGACCGTTCGGGTCCGGTGCTGGCCTTTACCCCCAGCGAGTGGAGCGCCTTCATCGCCGGTGTGAAGAGCGACGAGTTCACCATCTGATCGCGGAGGCATCCCCCGGACCCGTCCCGCTGGCAGGCCCGGGGATCCATATGCTGCGGGAAGCTTGCAGTGAGGGTTAGTCACGCCTACCTGGTTGAGCGGAGTGCTGCGGCGTCTACCTCCTACTCTGGTCGGGAGGGTGTGTCCACCCGAGCATGCCGTTGCCGCTCTCCCATCCATTGGTGCGGCGGCGAAATGTCGACGCTGCCCTGGATTGATCCACTACCTGCTGAATCCGGCTGGGTGGGACAGTGAGCACTATGAATACCATCCTTAATGTCATCTGGCTGATCTTCGCCGGCCTGTGGCTCGCATTAGGCTATGTCGTGGCGGGGATCATCTGCTGCGTCCTCATCGTCACCATCCCGTTCGGCATCGCGTCGTTCCGGATCGCGGGCTACGCGCTGTGGCCGTTCGGCCGGACCGTCGCCGACAAGTCGTCCGCCGGCGCGTGGTCGGTGCTCGGCAACGTCATCTGGCTGCTCATCGCCGGGATCTGGTTGGCGATCGGGCACATCGCCACCGCGATCCCGCTGTTCATCTCGATCATCGGCATCCCGCTGGGGATCGCGAACCTCAAAATGATCCCGATCTCGCTGATGCCGCTGGGGAAGGACATCGTTCCCGTAAACCGCGGATAAGTGGCTCGTGACGACAAGTGGGTCTTCTCGGATCGAGCGCGTCCCGTTCCCGGGAACGACCGACCTGCTGAAGTTCCTCGTGTAGTACAGGGACAGAGAGCGCCGCCCGAGCCGGTTCAGGCGGACTCGCGGACGACGAGCTCGGTGGGGAGGATGACCGGGGCGGCCGGACCGCCCTCGAACAGGCCGAGCAGCAGCCGGACCATCGCGACCGCCTGCTCCACGATCGGATGCCTGATCGTGGTCAGCGGGGGCTCGGTGTAGCGGGCGGCCTCGATGTCGTCGAACCCGACCACGGCGACGTCGTCCGGCACCCGCCGGCCGGCCTGGCGCAGCGTCTGCAGCGCGCCGATCGCCATCAGGTCGTTGGCGACGAACACCGCGTCCAGCGCCGGATCGTCCTCCAGCAGGTGCCGCATGGCGACCGCGCCCGACTCACGGGTGAAGTCGCCGACGGCGACGATCGAGCGGCGGTCGCAGGCGCGCAGCGCGTCGCGATAGCCGGTGAGCCGGTCCTGCCCGCCGATCATGTCCTGTGGCCCGGCGATGGTCGCGATGCGGCGCCGTCCCCGTTCCAGCAGGTGCCGAACGGCCTTCTCGGCGCCGCCCACGTTGTCGTTGTCGACGTACGGCAGCGGCACGGGCACGGCCGGCCTGCCGTACGAGACGACGGGGACGCCCATGCGCGTGATCGCCGCGGGCAGCGGGTCGGCGCCGTGCATGGAGATCAGCATGACGCCGTCGACGTGGCCGCCCGCGATGTACCGTTCGATCCGCGCGTGGCTCTTGGCCGACCCGGCCAGCATCAGCACGACCTGCCGGTCCGCGGCCTCCAGCTCCAGGCTGGCCGAGCGGATGACGGTCGCGAACATCGGATCTTCGGAGAAGACCCGGGTCGGCGGCTCGGACACGACCAGGGCGATCGACCCGGTCCGCTGGGTGACCAGGCTGCGCGCGGCCGAGTTGGGGACGTAGCCCAGCTCGTCGACCGCGCGCAGCACCGCCTCCCTGATCTGCGGAGTGACGGTGAGCCTGCCGTTCACGACCCGGGAGACGGTCGCGCGGGACACCCCCGCCCGCGCCGCCACCGCCTCCAGCGTGGGTCGTCTCATTCATTCCCCCTGCAGCCCGTTGCGTTGGATGACCTCCCGATACCACAGCGCGCTGTCCTTGGGGAGGCGTCGCTGGGTCGAGAAATCGACGTACACGATGCCGAACCGCTTGTGGTAGCCGTAGGCCCACTCGAAATTGTCCAGTAGCGACCATACGAGATAACCGCGGAGGTCCGCACCGGCCGCGATCGCGGCGTGCGCGGCCCGCAGGTGCCCGTCGAGGAAGGCGATCCTCTCGGGGTCGTGGACCCGCCCAGCGCCCGTCTCGTCGTCGGTCACGCCGTCCTCGAAGGCCGCGCCGTTCTCGGTGATCAGCAGCCCGACCTCCGGATAGTCGCGCGACAGCCGTACGAGCAGGGTCTCCAGGGACGCCGGTTCGATGGGCCAGCCCATCGAGGTCACCGGGCCGGTCGGCGGCACGAACCGGATGTCCTCGGTGCCGGGGTAGTCCGGATTGGCCGGCTCGCCGGGTGAACGTGAGACGGTCGTGGGGCAGTAGTAGTTGACCCCGAGCAGGTCGATGGGCTGGTTGATCACGGCGAGGTCGTCGTCCCTGATGTGATCGAGGCCGCCGTGTCCGGCCGCGATCTCCAGGACCTCCTCCGGGTAGCGCCCGCGCAGCGCGGGGTCGAGGAACTGCCGGTTCAGCAGCGCGTCGACCCGGGCCACGGCCTCCTCGTCCTCGCCCAATATGGTGCCGAGGTTGAGCGTGAGCGCCAACTCGGCGGCGCCCGCAGAACGCAGGGCCGAGGCGGCCAGGCCGTGTCCGAGCAGCAGGTGGTGCGCGGCACGGAACCCGGCGGCCGGGCTGCGCCGTCCGGGCGCGTGCACCCCCGAGCAGTAGCCGAGGAACGCCGACACCCAGGGCTCGTTCAGCGTCGTCCACGTCCTGATCCGGTCGCCGAGCCGGTCGTGTACGGCCAGGGCGTAGTCGGCGAACCGGAACGCGGTGTCCCGCTCGGTCCAGCCGCCCAGGTCCTCCAGCGCCTGGGGCAGATCCCAGTGATAGAGGGTGGCGTAGGGGGCGATGCCCCGGCCGAGCAGTTCGTCCACCAGCCGGTCGTAGAAGCCGAGGCCTTCGGCGTTGACCGGCCCGGCCCCGGTCGGCTGGATGCGGGGCCAGGCGATCGAGAAGCGGTACGCCTTCAGGCCGAGGTCGGCCATGAGCCGTACGTCCTCTGCGTACCGGTGATAGTGGTCGCAGGCGACGTCGCCGGTGTGGCCGTCGGCCACCTTGCCGGGGGTGTGGGAGAACGTGTCCCAGATGGACGCGCCCCGGCCGGCCGCCGAGACCGCGCCCTCGATCTGGTAGGACGCCGTGGCCGTACCCCAGACGAAGTCGTCGGGGAAGCGGCCGAAGCCGTCAGGAGAACTCATCATCCTTTAACAGCTCCCTGCATGATTCCTCCGATGATCTGCTTTCCGAGCATGACGAAGATCAGCACCAGCGGCAAGGTCGCCACCGCCGTGCCGGTCAGACCGAGAGTGAAGTCCCTGACGTACCCGCTGGCGAGCTGCGACAGCGCGACCTGCACGGTCGGGTTGTCCGGGGTGAGGACGACGAGCGGCCAGAAGTAGTCGTTCCACGCGGTCATGAACGTGAGCATGCCGAGCACGGCCGCGGCCGGCCGGGCCGCCGGGATGACGACGTGCCAGAACAGCCGCCAGGTGCCGCAGCCGTCCATCCGGCCCGCCTCCAGCAGCTCGGTGGGCAGCGCGCGGCTCAGGTACTGCGTCATGAAGAACACGCCGAACGCGCTGACCAGGGCGGGAACGATGACCGCGTACATCGTGCCGGTCCACTCGAGTTTGATCATGAGCATGTACAGCGGGATGATGCCGAGCTGCGTCGGCACCATCATCGTCACCACGGTCAGCAGCAGCAGCACGTTGCGGCCGCGGAAGCGCAGCTTGGCGAAGGCGAAGCCGGCCAGCGTGGAGAAGAGCATCACCGAGAAGGTGATCGCGCCGGCCACGACGACCGAGTTGAGCAGCGCCAGCGCGAAGGGCGCGGTGTCGAAGACCCGCTGCACGTTGGCGAAGAAGTTGCCGCCGGGCAGCAGCGGCGGCGGCACCTCGGCCAGCGCCGCGTTGTCGTGCGAGGCGACGATCACGCTCCAGTAGATGGGGAACGCCGAGAAGAACGCCACGGCGGTGAGCGTGAGATAGGTGAGCGGGTTCCTGCGCAGTGATTTCAACGACGTTCTCGACGGCGTTCTCGATGACGTTTTCAACGGTGACTTCAGCGGCGATTTCACTCCAGCCCACCTCGCATGCGCCGTACGACCAGGTAGTTGACGCCCACGACGAGGATGACGAGCAGGAACATCACCCACGCCGCCGCCGAGGCGTAGCCGAACTCGAAACTCCGGAATCCCTTCTCGTAGAGGTAGAGCGCCAGCGTCTGGAACTGCCTGTCGGTGCCGCCCGTGACGGAGGCGCCGTTGCTGACCTGGGCGCCGAACAGCAGCGGCTCGGCGATGATCTGCATCGAGCCGATCGTGGTGACGATGACCGTGAAGATGATCGTCGGCCGGATCATCGGGATCGTGATCCGCCGGAGCTGGCGGGCGCCGGACGCCCCGTCGATGGTCGCCGCCTCGTACAGCTCGCGTGGTACGGCCTGCATCGCGGCGAGGTAGATGAGCGCGTTGTAACCCGTCCACCGCCACATGATCATCAAGGCGATCGCGATGTGCGAGCTCGCCACGTCGGCCTGCCAGTTCACCGGGTCGACCCCGAAGACGCCGAGCACCAGGTTGACCAGCCCGAACTCGCGGCCGAAGAGCTGGCTGAAGATCACCACCACGGCGACGACGCTCGTCACGTTGGGCAGCAGCAGCGTGATCCGCCACATCGTCTGCGCCCGCAGCGGCCGGTTCAGCAGGTGCGCGAGCACCAGGGCCAGCGCGAGCTGGGGGATCGCCGACAGCAGTCCGACGGACAGCGTGTTGAACGCCGCGTTCCAGAAATATCCGTCGGCGAACAGCTCCCCGTAGTTCTCCAGCCCGATGAACGGGTTCTCGCTGCTCAGCAGGTTCCAGTCGTGCAGTGAGACCCAGGCCGTGTAGATCAGCGGGAAGAGCCCGAAGGCCGCGAACAGCAGGAAGAACGGCGAGACGAAGGTGTACGGCGTGGCCGACCGCCCCAGACGGACGACCGGCCGAGGCAGGCCGCCCGCCCCGGCCGCGCGGCCGGGGGCAGGCGGGTGGCCGTCCTCTGGTGCGGACGGACGAGTCACGGAGACGCTTTGACGGGACATCCGGACTACTTGATGTCCCCGACGTCCTTGAGGACCTGGGCCCAGGCCTCATCGGGCGTCTGGCGGCCCTGCTCGACCCGGCCGAGGCCGTTGCCGATCGCCGTACGCACATCGCCCTCCCGCGGCCCGAGGTGCTGGGGCTTGAGGTTCGCCGCCGCGTCGGAGTAGATCTTGCCGACCGGCGCGTCGTTGAAGAAGTCCTTGGTGAAGTTCTGGATGTCCGTCTGGCCGTACAGCGAGGGGATCGACGGGAAGTTGCCGGTGGCCTTGAACACGGCGGCCTGGCTCTCCGCCGAGGTCAGCAGGTCGATCAGCTCGGCGGCCTCCTTGGGGTGCTTGCTCTGCTTGGGCACGGTGAGGTGGCTGCCGCCGGAGTTGCCCGCGCCGCCGGGCACCGTGGCGATGTCCCACTTGCCGGCCGAGTTCTTGGCCTGGTCCTGGATGTAGGCGGTCATCCACGCCGGGCAGATGACGGTCGCGAACGTGCCCTTGGCGAAGCCGGTGTTCCACTCCGGGGTGAACGCCCCGATCTTGGCCGACAGGCCGGCGTCGATCATCTGGACCGACAGGTCCCAGGCCTTCTTGATGTCGGGGTTGGTGCCGACGACGATGTTGTCCTGCGCGTCGTATACGCCGACCGGGGCCTGCGCGATCATCGCGCGCATGATCTCACCGGGGCTGTCGAAGAACTTGGCGTCCTTGGGCGCAGCGGCGGCGAACTTCTTGCCGATCTCGATGTACTGCTCCCAGGTGGGCCACAGCGCCGACACCTCCTCGCGCCCGGTCGGCAGCCCGGCCTGTTCGAACAGGTCGGTTCTGTAGCACATCGCCAGGCCGCCGACGTCGGTGCCGAGGCCGATCAGGGCGCCGTTCGGCGCGAGGCCCTGCTGCCACTTCCAGTCGAGGTAGTCGCTCTGCCGCCGCTCCAGTCCGAACTGCTTGAGGTCGGTGAACCTGTCCGGCTGGGCGGTGAACTGGCTGATGTAGCCGACCTCGATGGCCTCGACGTCCGCCGTGCCCGCGCCGGTGGCCAGATGGGTGGCGAGGTTGGTGTGGTGGTCGGCGAAGGCGGCCTGACGCTCCTCGATCTCGACGTTCGGGTGCGTCTTCTTGAACTCCTCGTAGAGCGGCTTGAAGCCGAAGTCGCCGAACAGCGCCACCGTCAGCTTGATCTTCTCGGCCGATCCGCCGGAGCCGTCCGACTGGGTGGAGGTGCCGCCGCCTCCGCCGCCGCATGCGGCGGTGAGGGTCAGCAGAGTGGCGGCGATCATGGGGGCGGCGAGTCGGGTGATCTTGTTCATCCGGTGTGCCGTGGAGAGGCGGGGAGTGCCCATGAACCCTCCTTGGGTTCTGGAAATTCGATCTTGAAGAGAGCGCTCTCAGAACGCTCTCAGCACAGAGTGGGCCTGGAGTGTGCGGAGCGTCAATACCGGGATCAGTAACGATCCTCGTTATACGAGTTGGGGAGAGCGCTCTCAGCGGTTTGGCCTAGTCAGCCCGCGCTCGGCGGAGAAAACGCTCTCGCGGACACTACTTGGGCCCTTGACCGATGTCTGATCGAGGAGGAAAGTGTCGGCAAGTCGGTCCGCGGCCGCGGCGCGTTCCCCTGTCCTTGACGAATCTCCGCCGAGGAGATCAAGGAGAAGAGGCAGCCATGCATGAGTCCCATCCCCCTGCGTCCCATCCCCCAGCGTTTGGGCGATCCATCCGGACACGATGGCTCCGCCGCCCGCTCTTGGCCCTGCTCGTCGCCTGCGCGGCGGTCGTCGCCGTCGCCGTACGGCCGGCCGGCGCGGCGGTGCCGGCCACCCCGTCGGGCTGGTCGCTGGTCTGGGCGGACGACTTCAACGGTTCGGCCGGGTCACTGCCGTCGTCCACTAACTGGATCATCGACACCGGTCATTCGTATCCCGGCGGTCCGGCCAACTGGGGCACCGGAGAGATCCAGAACTACACCGCGAACCCCGCCAACGTCAGCCTGGACGGCAACGGCAACCTTCGCATCACGCCGATCGGGAGCGGTCAGAACTGGACCTCCGCCCGCATCGAGACCCGCCGAGCCGACTTCAAGCCGGCCCCCGGCCGCATCCTGCGGATCGAGGGCCGCATCCAGATGCCGAACGTGACCGGTGACGCCGCCCTCGGCTACTGGCCGGCCTTCTGGGCGCTCGGCTCGCCGTACCGCGGCAACTACTGGAACTGGCCGGCGATCGGCGAGTTCGACATCATGGAGAACGTCAACGGGCTCAACACGGTCTGGGGCGTGCTGCACTGCGGCGTCGCCTCCGGCGGGCCGTGCGACGAGACCAACGGCCGGGGCGCCAGCCGGGCCTGCCCCGGTTCGACCTGCCAGTCGGCCTTCCACACCTACCGCTTCGAGTGGGACACCAGCGTCACGCCCAACCAGCTGCGGTGGTACGTCGACGGCCAGCAGTTCCACAGCGTCAGCCAGAACCAGCTCGACGCCACGACCTGGTCCAACATGACGTCGCACGCCGGCTACTTCCTGCTGCTCAACGTCGCGATGGGCGGCGCCTTCCCCAACGGCGTGTCCGGCCGCGCCACCCCGACCTCGGCCACCGTCTCCGGGCGGCCCATGGTGGTCGACTACGTAGCGGTATGGCAGAGCGGCGGCGGCACGTCGCCGAGCCCCTCGCCCACCTCCCCGCCGACCTCGCCGCCGCCCGGCGGCGTCGACGCCCGGTCCACCATCCAGGCCGAGAACTACCAGGCTCAGAGCGGCACCTCGGTGGAGCCCACCAGCGACACCGGCGGCGGGCAGAACGTCGGCTACATCGCGAGCGGCGACTGGCTCCGCTATGACAGGGTCGACTTCGGCTCGACCCCGGTCACGCAGTTCAAGGCAAGGGTGGCCTCGGGCGCGGCGGCCGGGGTGAGCGGCCTCGTCCAGGTCAGGCTCGACAGCCTGACGGCCGCGCCGATCGGCAGCTTCGCGATCGCCG
>BCRI01000195.1 GCA_001552515.1 Sphaerimonospora mesophila NBRC 14179 = JCM 3151 | reverse complement strand
GTTCGGGGGTTTCACTCGTTTCGAGGCCCGATCGCCCGACTCCGATCGGTCCGACTCCGATCGCTCCGGGGCCGTTCGGTCCGACTCCGATCGCTCCGGGGCCGTTCGACCGGTACGGGGCCGTTGGCCGTGGGCCGGAGTCAGCTCTCCAGTTCGAGGATCCGCGCGTGCAGCACGGATCGCTGGTGGAGGGCGGCCCGCAGGGCGCGATGGAGTCCGTCCTCGAGGTAGAGATCGCCCCGCCACTGCACGACGTGGGGGAAGAGGTCCCCGTAGAACGTCGAGTCCTTGGCCAGCAGCGAGTTGAGGTCCAGCACCGCCTTGGTGGTGACCAGCATGTCGAGCCGGACCTGGCGGGGCGGGATCTGCGCCCACTCACGGTGCGACAGGCCGTGGTCCGGATAGGGACGGCCTTCACCGATCATTTTAAAGATCACGGTATGTAGTTTAGGAGAGGACGACGTCCACCGGGGTAGGGAGCCCGTCGTCCGGCAGTGCTTCCGCCCGGGTCAGATGCTCCCGGAGAAGGTGTCGCAGCGGGACGGGTCGCCGGATTGGTAGCCCCGTTTGAACCACTTCATCCGCTGTGCCGACGTGCCGTGCGTGAACGCCTCCGGGTCGACCCGGCCGCGTGCCCGCTTCTGGATGCGGTCGTCGCCGACGGCGGCCGCGGCGTCGAGCGCCTGCCGGATGTCGGAGTCGGTGAACCTCTGGGCGTAGAAGCCGGTGTTCACGGCGTTGTCGGCCCAGACGCCCGCGTAGCAGTCCGCCTGAAGCTCCAGCCGTACGGAGCCGCTCTCGGCACCGGACCCCTGGCCGGCCCGGTCCATCGTGCCGAGGAGGTTCTGCACGTGATGTCCGTACTCGTGCCCGATCACGTACGCCTGGGCGAACGGGCCGCCCTCGGCGCCGAATTGCGACTGCAACTGGTCGAAGAAGGACAGGTCGAGATAGACGTGCCTGTCGGCCGGGCAGTAGAAGGGGCCGACCGAGGAGTCCGCGTAACCGCAGCCGGTGTTGACGCCGCCGGAGAACAGCGTGGTCTTGGCGGTCCGGTAGTCGGAGATCTCGCCTTCCCAGTACTTCTGGATGCTGTTGACCACCCCGACGACCCGGCATTTCTCGGACTGGTCGGCGTCCGCGCCGGTTCTGCACTGCTGGCTCAGATCGGTGCCCGGTTGCAGCCCGGCCGGCTGTCCCTCCTCGCCGCCGAGGATCTCGGCCGGATTGACGCCGAAGATCAGCGCGAGGATGAGCGCGATGATGCCGGCGGCCCCGCCGCCGAGGGCCAGGCCGCCGCGCCTGGATCCGCCCCCGACGTCCTCGACCTGCGAGGCGTCGAGCCGTGCCCGGTCGTCGAAATCCACTTCGAACGCTCCCGCTGCTGGGGCAATGTCTTGCGTGATCGGATGTCGTCGCCATTCTGCCCTGCCCAGAATCGGCGAGATCAGTCGGCGTCATGTCCCTCATGCGTAGTATGCGGGAGTGTCGCTTCTCCCCTCTCCAGCGACGCGGGAGCCGTACACCGCTTCGCATTCCGTCCGTGACAGGCTGCTCCCGCCGATGCCGGACAATCCCCGGTGGGGATGGGTCGGCTCCCTGGTCGTGGCGCTGTTCGGTGGGGTTCTGCGCTTCTACCACCTCGGCACGCCGCACGCGGTGGTGTTCGACGAGACCTACTACGCCAAGCACGCATTCTCACTGATCAGGCATGGCGTCGAGCGGCAGTTCGTCGATGACGCCGACCAACTGATGCTGCGCGGCAGTGAGCAGCTCTTCAAGGTCTGCGACAACGTCCAGGACTGTGCGACCTACGCGATGCACCCGCCGCTCGGCAACTGGATGATCGGCGTGGGGGAATGGCTGTTCGGTCTGACCCCGTTCGGCTGGCGGTTCATGCCCGCGCTCGTCGGCACCGTCTCGGTGCTCGTCCTCGCCCGTACGGCCCGCCGGATGACCCGGTCGACGCTGCTCGGCTGCCTCGCGGGATTCCTGCTCGCCCTCGACGGGCTGCACTTCGTGCTCTCCCGTACGGCACTGCTGGACATCTTCCTGATGTTCTGGGTGCTCGCCGGGTTCGCCTGCCTGGTGGTGGACCGGGACAGGACCCGGGCGCGGCTGGCGGACTGGCACGCGACGGCCTCCGCGACCTCCACATCCCCGGGACGGGGGCCGGGACCATGGCTCGGGATCCGGCCGTGGCGCCTCGCCGCCGGCCTCTGCCTGGGCGCGGCGCTGGCGACGAAGTGGACCGGCCTGTTCTTCATCGTGGCCTTCGGGATCATGACGCTCGCCTGGGACGCCGGCGCTCGCCGCGCGGTGGGCATACGGCGCCCCTACGTCGAGACGGCGGGACGTGATCTGCCGCTCGGGGCCGCCTGGATGGGAGTCGCGCCGATTCTCGTCTACGTCGCGTCGTTCGCCGGTTGGCTGTCCACGGCCGCCGGCTGGGGCCGCGACTGGGACGGCGCGACGTCGCCCGGGCGGTCCTTTCTCATCGAGTCGCTGCGCTCGCTGGTGTCCTACCAGTTGCAGGTGCTCGGCTCCCACACCGGCCTGACCACCCCCCACGACTACCAGTCCGACCCCTGGACGTGGCCGCTGCTGCTGCGCCCGGTGGCGTTCTTCTACCAGGAGACCGCGGGCGGGTGCGGCGCGGACACCTGCCGCGCGTCGATCGTGGGCGCCGGCACGCCCCTCATCTGGTACGCGGCGCTACCCGCGCTCGTCGCCATGATGATCTGGTATTTCGGGACGCGCGACTGGCGGGCCGGCGCCCTGCTCCTCGCGTACGGCGCCGGGTGGCTGCCGTGGTTCTACTACGCGATCGCCGACCAGCGCACGATGTACCTGTTCTACACGCTTCCCATGTTGCCCTTCATGATCTTGGCCATCGTCCTGTCCTGCGGGCTGATCATGGGTACGGCCGGGGCCTCCCAGGAGCGACGTACGGTCGGTGTCACCCTGGTGGGCGCGTTCGCACTGCTGGCGCTGGTGAACTTCTGGTGGATTTCGCCCATTCTCACCGCCGAGCCCCTGCCGGTCGATCAATGGTTCAGCCGGATGTTCTTCCAGAGTTGGATCTGACCCGCCGAACGCCTTCTTCGATTCCTACTTGTTTGATAATCTCGCCTCATGACGGCGATGCTCAACGAGTACGACATCGGCGAGGGCCCGGCGACCAGGGTGAGCCTCTCGCTGCCGGAGGGCACGGCCGAGGCGATCCGCCGTCGGGTGGGCAAGCGCGAGTTCTCGGCCTTCATCACCTCCGCCGTGGAACGGGAGCTGCGCGGACTGATCCTGGACGAATACCTGGCCGACTACGAGCGGCGGCACGGGTCGATCCCGGCGGAGGCCCAGGGCAGGGCACGTCAGCTCTTCGACGAGGTGTTCGCCGAGGAGGGCGGATGGCCCGCAGGAAGCTGAGCCACGAGGGCACGCTCGTCCTCGACTGCGAGGGCCTCGCCAAGTTCGTCGACGACGACGCCTCCGTGGTGGCGGTGATCGCTGAGGCGCGCAGGAGGGGCATGGAGGTGGTGACCAGTGCGCTGACCATCATCGAGGCCGCGCACCGCCGTACGGACGGCGCCAGGCTGAAGTGGCTCCTGTCCGGCCTGCGGATCGAACGGGTGGGCGAGGAGGAGGCGAAGGCCGCGTCCGCCATGCTGGTCGACGCGGGTCTGCATGGTCACAGGCATGCGATCGACGCGGTCGTCGCCGAGATGGCGGTACGGCAACGCCGTCCGGTCGCGATGCTCACCTCGGACGTCGACGACATGACCAAGCTCTGCGGTGACCATGTCCATCTGGTGTCCGTCTGAGCTGCCGGTGCCCGGTCGGGTGAGACCAAAACCGAGCCCCAGACGCGCGTAGGGCCCGGATGGATCTGTCCGGGCCCTACGCGTTCTTGCTGCTCAACCAAGCGCGGAGGATGCGAGATTCGAACTCGCGAGGGGTTGCCCCCAACACGCTTTCCAAGCGTGCGCCCTAGGCCAACTAGGCGAATCCTCCGTCGCACAGCTTAGCGGACTTTCCGGGGTGCGATGACCGGCACGGGAGCACGGGTTTCCCGGTCTGCGCATCCCCGCGAAGTGGTTAGACTGTCCGTGGACCCCTCGCGCGGCGTCATCCTGTGAACCTCCCCAGGGCCGGAAGGCAGCAAGGATAAGCGGGCTCTGGCGGGTGTGCGAGGGGTTCTTCAGTTAGCGGAACCGCCCGCCGGGTCTACCCCCCGAGGAGACGGCATGAGTCTTGCGCTGTACCGCAAGTACAGACCCGGGACGTTCGCCGAGGTCAAGGGGCAGGAACACGTCACGGAACCACTGCGCCAGGCGCTGCGCAGCGGACGGGTCAACCACGCCTACCTGTTCAGCGGTCCGCGCGGTTGCGGTAAGACCTCCAGTGCCCGCATCCTCGCCCGCTCGCTCAACTGCGAGAAGGGACCGACGCCCGATCCCTGTGGCGAGTGCGAGTCGTGTGTCGCCCTCGCCCCCACCGGGCCGGGTCACCTCGATGT
The DNA here is from genome assembly GCA_001552515.1 of Sphaerimonospora mesophila NBRC 14179 = JCM 3151. Lineage (GTDB taxonomy): Bacteria > Actinomycetota > Actinomycetes > Streptosporangiales > Streptosporangiaceae > Sphaerimonospora > Sphaerimonospora mesophila. The sequence goes on along the minus strand of BCRI01000195.1, from coordinate 4,119 downwards.
GATCGAGATCGACGCCGCCTCGCACGGTGGCGTCGACGACGCGCGCGATCTGCGTGAGCGGGCCTTCTTCGCTCCGGTCTCGGCCCGCTTCAAGATCTACATCATCGACGAGGCCCACATGGTCACCCGTGAGGGCTTCAACGCGCTGCTGAAGCTCGTCGAGGAGCCGCCGCCGCACCTCAAGTTCGTCTTCGCGACCACGGAACCGGAGAAGGTCATCGGGACGATCAAGTCCCGGACCCACCACTATCCCTTCCGGCTGATGCCGCCGGCCACGCTCCGGCAACTGATGGAGGAGATCCTCGAGTCCGAGTCCGTGCCGTACGAACCGGCCTCGCTGCCGCTCGTGGTCCGCGCGGGCGCGGGGTCGGCCCGCGACTCGCTGTCGATCCTCGACCAGCTCCTCGCCGGCGCCGACGAGGCGGGCATCACCTACCAGCGGGCGGTCTCGCTGCTCGGTTACACGGACGGAGACCTGCTCGACGAGGTGGTCGGCGCGTTCGCCCGGCGCGACGGTGCGCAGGTGTTCAACGCGGTCAACCGGGTGATCGAGGGCGGCCACGACCCCCGCCGCTTCGCCACCGACCTGCTGGAGCGATTCCGCGATCTGGTGATCCTGGCGAACGTGCCCGAGGCGGCGTCCAGCGGGCTGCTCGACCGCCCGGCCGACGAGCTGGAGCGCCTGCAGGCGCAGGCCGCCTCCATGGGACCGGCCGAGCTGACCCGGGCGGCCGAGGTGTTCAACGCCGGGTTGACCGAGATGCGTGGGGCCACCTCTCCCCGCCTGCTGCTCGAGTTGATGTGCGCCCGTGTGCTGCTGCCCGCCGCAGATCAGGGCGAGATGGCGCTGCTTGCCCGGCTCGAACGGCTGGAGCGCGGCGCGCCCGCCGCCCCCATCGCCGGTCCCCCCGCCTCTGTTCCTCCTGCCGCTGCTCCCCCGCCCGCCGCCGCTCCGCAGCAGCCGGCCCCGGCGCCCGATCCGGCGCCGGTCGCGGCACCGCCGCCACCCGCCGCCCAGCCGCCTGCGGCTCGTACGGCTCCCGCCCCCGCGGCGGATGACTGGCCCACGCCCGCACGACCGGGTGGTGCTCCGGCCGCCGATGCCCGTACGGCTCCGCCCGCCGGGAACGCGCAGCCGGAGCAGCACGGCGGACAGCACGGACCGGTGCAGCAGGTGTGGCCCCAGGTTCTCGAAGCGATCAAGAACCGGCAGCGGGTGGCGTGGATGATCATCAACGCCCAGGGCCGGCTGCTCGGCGTCGAGGGCAACCTCGTGACCGTCGGATTCGAAAAGCCCGGCGACGTCCAGGGATTCCTCAAGGGCAAACGGGACGAGGTGGTCGCGGCGGCCCTGGGCGACGTGCTCGGCGGAAACTGGCGGGTCGACGTGGTGGTCGGGGGTGCCGGACCCGCGGGCCACGCCTCGCGCGGACCGGCCTCCCGCTCCGCCGCGTCCCAGGGGCCGCAGGGGCAGCGGCCACAGGGGGCCGGCGGCCCCACCCGGCCGTCTGCGGCTCCGGCCCCGAGTGCCGCCGGTGCGGCCCGGTCCTCTGCCGCGTCGACCGGTGCACAGGGCCATGGCCAGGAGGCACAGGGCAGTGGGAGCCAGGGGAGGGCGCCCGAAGGCGCGGGCAGGGGTCAGGACGCGCGCGCGACCGATGTCTCCCGGACCGGCGGCGACACCCGCACCACCGACGAGAGCTGGCCGGACGAGCCGTCGGACGACTTCCATGGACCGGAGACGCCGGCAGGGGCGGCTTCGGCGGCGAGGTCGGCGGTCAGGGCCGCGGCCCAGAGCCGGTCGCGCCAGGCCTGGCCGGACGCCGTCCCCCGCCGGGGCCGGACCGGCGCAGGCTCCGATGTCGACGACGTCGACCCGCTCAACGACGCCGACGCGGACGTGAGCGATCTGACCGGTCTGGCCCTCGTCCAACGGGAGCTCGGCGGTCAGATCATCGAGGAGATCGACCACTCCTGAACCGGCGGTCGGCGGAACGGCGTGAGCGGGCATCGCGAGTCCCTCAGGGCACGACTCCCCCTGCCGTCCATGATCGCAGGCAGGTGCCGTGCCGTACGCGATCCGAACGGCGGGGACACGTGCGTGCGCCGGTGTCGGAACGGCGGCGGACACCGTAGGCTCATCGCGACGAACATGTCGCTGGACGCTGAGGAGCACACGATCGTGAATCCAGGAGATGTCAACCTTCAGCAGCTGCTGGAGCAGGCTCAGCTGATGCAGCAGCAGCTCGTCACCGCGCAGCAGGAGCTCAGCGATGCCGAGATCGAGGGAAGCGCCGGGGGCGGGCTCGTCGTCGCGACCGTGAACGGTAGCGGCGAGCTGCTCGAACTCGAGATCAGTCCGTCGGCGATCGACGCCGACGACCCGCAGGAGACCGCGGAGACCATCGCCGATCTCGTCCTGGCCGCGGTCCGGGACGCCGTGCGCGCCGCGGCCGAGATGCAGCAGGAGAAGCTCGGTCCGCTCGCGCAGGGACTCGGAGGCGGTCTCGGTCAACTGCCGGGGTTCTAGGTCATGTACGAGGGGGTCGTCCAGAACCTGATCGACGAGTTGGGGCTGCTGCCCGGCGTCGGTCCCAAGAGCGCGCAGCGCATCGCGTTCCATGTGCTCGCCGCCGATCCGGCGGACGTGAAGCGGCTGGCGCACGCGCTGCTCGAGGTCAAGGAGAAGGTGCGCTTCTGCCGGGTCTGCGGCAACGTCGCGGCGGACGAGGAGTGCCGGATCTGCCGGGATCCTCGGCGCGACCCGCAGGTGATCTGCGTGGTCGAGGAGTCGAAGGACGTCGTGGCGATCGAGAAGACCCGCGAGTTCCGTGGCCGCTACCACGTGCTCGGCGGAGCGATCAGCCCGATCGACGGCATCGGCCCGGACGACCTCAAGATTCGCGAGTTGATGGCACGGCTGGCCGACGGCCAGGTGACGGAGCTGATCCTCGCGACCGATCCGAATCTCGAGGGTGAGGCGACGGCCACCTATCTGGCCAGGCTCGTCAAGCCCATGGGGTTGAAAGTGACACGACTGGCCAGCGGCCTGCCGGTGGGCGGTGACCTCGAGTACGCCGACGAGGTCACCTTGGGCCGCGCTTTCGAAGGACGGAGGCTGCTGGATGTCTGACGAGTGGAACGATCTGGCCGCACGCGTCGCCGGGCATGCGCAGAACTACATCGACGGCCTGACCCGCCTCGCGGGCGGCGAGGGCGGCGACGCGATCCTGCCGCTGCTGCTGATGGAGGTGGCCCAGGTCAGTCTCGCGGGCACCCAGCTCGGGGCCGTACAGGACGTGATCCTGCAGGGCAACTTCGAGCCGCCGTTGGGGGAGGACCCCGACATAGATCCCCTGCGTACGGCTCTCGCCGTACGACTGGGCCCGGTGGACGACTACGCCGAGGTGTTCGATCCGTACAAGGACACGGCGGTCACGCCGTACCGGCTGTCGGACGATCTCACGGCGGTGGCGGTCGACCTCATCCACGGACTGCGGCATTACCGAGCCGGTCGTCCGCTGGAGGCGCTGTGGTGGTGGCAGTACTCATATTTCAACACCTGGGGGAACCACGCGGGAGCCGCGTTGCGCGCCCTGCACGCGCTCGTGGCGCACACCCGTCTCGACGTGGTCGAGGAGAGCACGGTCGTCTGAGCACGGCTGATCCGCTCGTGGTCCCCGTCCGGCCCGTACGGCGCGGCCGTTCCGGCGTCCACATGCTGGTCTGCCCCGGCCCGCCGTAAGGCGCCCCAAGTACACTGTGAGCTCCACGTCCTGATTCGTTGGAGATTCCAGTGGCCCTCGTTGTCCAGAAATACGGTGGTTCGTCGGTGGCGGACGCGGCCTGCATCAAGCGGGTCGCCCAGCGGATCGTCACGACGAAAAAAGCCGGCAACGAGGTCGTGGTGGTCGTGTCCGCGATGGGCGACACCACCGACGAACTGCTGGACCTGGCTCAGCAGGTGTCGCCGCTGCCCCCGGGGCGCGAGCTGGACATGCTGCTGACCGCCGGCGAACGCATCTCGATGGCGCTGCTCGCGATGGCCATCGCCAACCTGGGTCACGAGGCGCGCAGCTTCACCGGTTCCCAGGCCGGGGTCATCACCGACTCCACCCA
>BCRI01000194.1 GCA_001552515.1 Sphaerimonospora mesophila NBRC 14179 = JCM 3151 | reverse complement strand
GCTCCGAACCGTCGAAGCCCAGGTCGAGGGCCTCGACGAGGGCGGCCGGGGTGGTGAGGCGCGCGCAGTCCTGCTCGCGGTAGACGTACCCCGAGATGATCGTCCGCCGGCCCGACAGGTACGGCACGAGCAGCCGCGGCGGGATCACCTTCAGCATCCGGGACCGGCCTTCTGGCTCACTCATGGGGCCAAGTTTACGATCTGTGGAGCCGCCGGTGGTCCAGTGACGGAAGGGTCGAGCGCACGCTCACGGTGACGGCGGGGTCGATCTCCCCGGTCAGTACGGCGTGGCCGGGGCCGAGGTCGTGACGTACGACCCCCATCGGGTCGACCAGCATGCTGCGGCCCACGCCGAAGCCGTCCCTGGCCGAGGGGGTGGGCGCCTGGCCGACCGCGATCGTCCACATGGTGTTCTCGATGGCCCTGGCCTTGACCAGGGTGATCCAGTGCTCCTCCTTCATCGGCCCGCTGCCCCAGGCGGCGATGACGGCGAACGTGTCGGCCCCCCGGTCGACCAGGGCGCGGGCCAGCTCGGGGAAGCGCACGTCATAGCAGGTGATCAGGCCGATCCGCAGCCCGGCCAGCTCGACCACGGCGGGGACGTCCCCGGGGGCGACCACGTCGGACTCGCGGGCGCCGAACGAGTCGAACAGGTGGATCTTCCGGTAGGCCGCGGCGAGCCCGCCGTCGGCGTCGAGGGCCACGGTCGTGTTGAACACCCTGCCGTCCGCCGACGGCTCGAAGACACCCGCGATGACCGCGATGCCGTGCTCGCGGGCCGCCTCGGCCAGCCCGGACACGAACGGCCCGTCCAGCGGTTCGGCGGTCTCGGTCACGCCCCGGCCGAACCGGGTCAGCGTCGCCTCGGGGAACACCGCGAGCTCGGCGCCCTGCGCGGCGGCGCGGGCGAGGGCGTCGCGGGCGGTCTCGAGGTTCGTCTTCGGTTCGTGGACGACCGGGATCTGGCAGAGGGATACACGCGTCACACCCACAGTGTGCCGGTCGGTCGGTGCCGCCCGCTACGCTGGCCCGCGTGAGCGAGCCGCTGGTAAGACGGATGCGCGAGTTCGGCACGACCGTCTTCGCGACGATGACGAAGCTGGCCGTGGAGACCGGGTCGATCAACCTCGGCCAGGGGTTCCCGGACACCGACGGCCCCGCGCGGATGCTGGAGCACGCCGTCGCGGCCGTCCGCGACGGGTTCAACCAGTACCCGCCCGGCCCCGGCGTCCCCGAGCTGCGCCAGGCGGTCGCCGACCATCGCAAGAAGTGGTACGGCCTGGCCTACGACCCCGACGGCGAGGTGCTGGTCACGGTCGGGGCGACCGAGGCCATCGCCGCCGCCGTCCTCGCCCTGTGCGAGCCGGGGGACGAGGTCGTCGTCTTCGAGCCCTACTACGACTCCTACGCCGCCGCCGTCGCGCTCGCCGGGGCCGTACGCCGTCCCGTGACGCTGCGGGTGGACGCCGGGCGGTTCACGTTCGACCCGGCCGAGCTGGCGGCCGCGATCGGCCCGCGGACCAGGGCGATCCTGGTCAACTCACCGCACAATCCGACCGGAACCGTGTTCAACCGGCAGGAGCTGGAGGCGATCGCCGAGGTCTGCCGGGAGCGTGACCTGATCGCGATCAGCGACGAGGTCTACGAGCACCTGACCTTCGACGGCGTCGAGCACGTCCCGCTGGCCACGCTGCCGGGCATGCGCGAGCGGACCGTCATGATCTCGTCGGCGGGCAAGTCGTTCAGCGTGACCGGCTGGAAGACCGGCTGGATCTGCGCCCCGGCGCCCCTGGTGGGCGCCGTGCAGGCGGTCAAGCAGTTCCTCACCTTCACCGCCGCGGCTCCCTGGCAGCTCGCGGTCGCGTACGGCCTGCGCGAGGAGATGGACTGGGTGGCCGGGCTGCGGGCCGACCTGCAGGCCAAGCGCGACCGGTTGATCACGGGACTGGAGTCGGCCGGATTCGGGGTGCTCCGTCCGTCGGGCACCTATTTCGTGCAGACCGACATCCGGCCGCTCGGCTTCGACGACGGGCTGGAGCTGGCCCGGCGGCTGCCCGAGCTCGCCGGGGTCGTGGCCATCCCCACCCAGGCGTTCTACGATCACGCCGCCCGGGGCAGGCACTTCCTCCGGTTCGCGTTCTGCAAGAAGGACGAGATCATCGACGAGGCCGTCACCCGCCTGCGCCGACTCGGCAGCTGATCTACTTTGTAAAGGCGCTCTCGGGCCGGTGAGCCGTACGGGCGGCGTCCTCCCCGGTTATCCGTACGGGCAGGTCCTCCTCTCGAATGGCCAGGCGGATCGCGGCAGCGAGTTCGCCGTACTCGTCGCCGCGCGGCGAGGTGGCGCGGTAGGCGAGGCCGATCCGGCGGCCGGGCGGCCGATCGAAGCGACGCAGCGCGATCCCGAACGGCGTTCCGGTCTCCGCGTGGGCCGCCAGCTCGGGGATGAGCGTCACGCCGAGACCGCCCGAGACGAGCTGGATCAGGGTCGGCAGGCTGGTCGCGTAGGTCGTCATCGTGGTTCGCACGCCCACCTCCCGGCACACGTCTATGGCCTGTTCGCGCAGGCAGTGACCCTGGTTGAGGAGCACGATGTCCAGCCCCTGCAGGACGTCGCGGCACAGCGGCGCGTCGTCCCCGGCCAGGGGGTGATCACAGGGCAGCGCGAGGAGGAAGTCCTCGTCGTAGACGGGTTCCTCGGCGAGGCCGGTGACGTCCGTGGGCAGTGCGAGCACGGCCACGTCCAGCCGGCCCTCGCGCACCTCCGCCAGCAGGGTCTCGGTCTTGGCCTCCTGGACGATCAGCTTCATGCGGGGGAACCGCCCGGCGAACATCGGCAGCAGCAGCGGCAGCAGGTAGGGTGCCACGGTCGGGATGACGCCGAGGTGGATCGGCCCGCTGAACGGCTCGCGCGTCCGCGCGACATCGGCGACGAGGTCGTCGACGTTCGCGAGGACCCGTGCCGCGTGGGCGCTCACCCGCCTTCCCGCCGGCGTGAGCAGGACCTTCCTGGTGGTCCGCTCCAGCAGCCGGGTCTGCAGGATCTCCTCCAGCGTGGCGACCGCGCTGGACAGCGCGGGCTGGCTCATGCGGAGGGCCGCCGCGGCCTCCCTGAAGTGCAGATGCTCGGCCACGGCCAAGAACGCGCGCAGCTGGGCTAAGGTCGGGAGCGGCTCACTGATAGGGATCACCTCTCAGATTGGTCCAACTGCTTGATTTCTCGGATCAATGGTAGGTCGGGCAATCTGAAGGGGACAAATCCGAAGATTTGGTCCGGGCGGAACGCCCGGAGGAGGGGGGATTCATATGTTGACCGTGGGTGACCGGTTCCCCGAGTACGAGCTCACCGCCTGCGTCTCGCTCGACCCGGACAAGGCGTTCGAGACGATCGACCACAAGACCTACGAGGGCAAGTGGCGCGTCGTCTTCAGCTGGCCGAAGGACTTCACGTTCATCTGTCCGACGGAGATCGCCGAGTTCGGCCGGCTGAACGAGGAGTTCGCCGACCGCGACGCCCAGGTGCTCGGCTTCTCGGTCGACTCCGAGTTCGTCCACTACGCCTGGCGCAAGGACCACCCCGACCTGCGCGAACTGCCTTTCCCCATGCTCTCCGACATCAAGCGCGAGCTGTCGACGGATCTGGGCATCCTCGGTGAGGACGGCGTCGCCCAGCGGGCCACCTTCATCGTCGACCCCAACAACGAGATCCAGTTCGCGATGGTCACGGCCGGCTCGGTGGGCCGGAACGTGAAGGAGGTCCTGCGGGTCCTCGACGCCCTCCAGAGCGACGAGCTGTGCCCCTGCAACTGGAACAAGGGTGAGGAGACGCTCGACGCCAAGAAGCTGATGGCGGGCGTCTGATGTCGATCGACAACCTCAAGAGCGCCCTCCCGGGTTACGCCAAGGACATCAAGCTCAACCTGGGATCGCTCGTCACCACGTCGTCGCTGAGCGAGCAGCAGCTGTGGGGGACGCTGCTCGCCACGGCGATCGCGACGAAGTCCCCGCGGGTGATCGCCGAGGTGTCGGGCGAGGCGGCCGACCACCTGTCGGCCGAGGCCTTCACGGCGGCCAAGGCCGCGGCGAGCATCATGGCGATGAACAACGTCTACTACCGATCGACCCACCTGATCGGCGACGAGACGTACGCTACGATGCCGGCCAAGCTGCGGATGACCGTCATCGGCAACCCGGGTGTGGACAAGCTCGACTTCGAGCTGTGGAGCCTCGCCGTCAGCGCGATCGGCGGCTGCGGCAAGTGCCTGGAGTCCCACGAGAAGGTCGTCCGCTCCGCGGGCCTGTCCCGTGAGCAGGTCCAGGAGGCCATCAAGATCGGCGCCGTCGTCAACGCGGTCGCCACGACCCTCGAGGCCGAGGCCGCCCTCACCGCGGTCTGACCTTCAGCCACCTCAACAACAGCGGGGGCGCCCCACCCGGGCGCCCCTTGCTTGATGTATCGAGCAGTGAGTCAACAGGCGGTCACGGAATGCGAGCGCGGACTGAGATCGACTTTCTGGGCCCCTCCGCGATCCTTGGGTGCCGGTGACGTGCCGTTAGCGCTTGTATCCCCGACCGGTGAGCCGGCTCTTATCGTGTCGGTGGGTGCTGCGAGCGTGACGGAATGATCGCGACTCCTGACGACTACTCCTGGTTCTCCCGTGAGCGCTTCCCCGGCCTGGCGGATGCCTACTGCTTTACCTACGTCCGCGGCCTGACGCCCGAGGAACTTGTGACCCGGCTCGGCGGGCGGGTTGAAGACTGCTCTCGCGTGACGCTTGATGAGCTGATCCAGTGGCGAACCTTCGGTGCGAGTCTGCCGCCCGATCCACGCGTACGACATCGCCGATGGCGACCTTGGTGAATCTTGCCCAGGGACGGGGACCGTGTGGGCGATTGTCGCCCATGCAGGCATGTTGCGGTCTGGATAGTTTGCCCGATGTGGGCGGACGTGTACTGATCGCGCTGGGTGGCAACGCCATGACGGCTTCCGACGGGAGCGCGACACCGGCGGATCAGTGGCATGCCGTCCGGGGCGCGATGACGAGTGTCTCCGCGCTCATGGCGGCCGGTCATGAGGTCGTGCTCACTCACGGGAACGGGCCACAGGTCGGCAATCTGATCCTGAAGAATCGGCTTGCCGCCCACATGGTGCCGCCGGTTCCGCTGGACTGGTGCGTGGCGCAGACGCAGGGCACTATCGGCAACCTGATCGTGACGGCCCTCGAGCAGGCGTTGGAAGAGACGCAGGCGTCGGCGCGGGCGCAGGAACGGACGACAGCGTCCGGGCCGGCCCGGGTCGCCGCGGTCGTGACCAGGACCCTGGTCGACGCGGACGACCCCGCGTTCCACCATCCGACCAAGCCCATCGGGCGCTACTTCGACGAGGACGAGGCCCGGCGCCTCGAGGAGCAGGGGCAGACCTGGCGGCGCGGGGAGCGCGGCCTGCGACGGGTGGTCGCCTCCCCGGATCCCGTAGAGGTGCTGGACGCCCCGGCCGCCATCGCGCTGATGGAGGCGGGCTACACGGTCGTCGCCGCGGGCGGCGGGGGAGTGCCGGTCGTCCGCGACCCCGACGGGACGCTGCGCGGCGTCGAGGCGGTCATCGACAAGGATCTCGCGGCCGCCGTGCTGGCCCGGGCCGTACGGGCGAGCGATCTGGTGATCGCGACCGATGTGCCGCACGCGGTCGTCGGGTTCGGCACCCCGGACGCCGAGCCCATCGGGGCGGTGACCGTGGGCGAGCTGCGCGAACTGCAGGCCGCCGGGCACTTCGCCGGCGGCAGCATGGGCCCGAAGGTCGAGGCCGCGCTGCGGTTCGTCGAGCAGGGCGGGGAACGTGCCGTTATCACCTCGCTGGAACACATCGGCGAGGCCCTATCAGGAAATATCGGGACAAGGGTATCCAGAGGGGTGGAGGAATAGATGCCGGATCCGATCGAGGTACGGAAAGTCGCCATCGAGAGCGTCACCGACGCTTCGGGGCTCGCGCGGCTCATCGACGACGGGGTGATCGAGGCCGACCGCGTGCTGGCGGTGATCGGCAAGACCGAGGGCAACGGCGGCGTCAACGACTACACCCGGATCCTGGCCGACCGCGCCTTCCGCGAGGTGCTCATCGCCAAGGGCACCCGCACCCCCGAAGAGGTGGCCCAGGTGCCGCTCGTCTGGTCCGGCGGCACGGACGGCGTGCTCAGCCCGCACGCGACGATCTTCGCGACCGTCGACCCGGCCGAGGCCGTACGCACCGACGAGCCGCGCCTGAGCGTCGGCGTGGCGATGAGCGAGGTCCTCCTGCCCGAGGACATCGGCAGGCCCGCGATGGTGGAGAAGGTCGCCGCCGGGGTGCGGGAGGCCATGAAGATCGCGGGGATCGACGACCCGGCCGACGTGCACTACGTGCAGACCAAGACGCCGCTGCTCACGCTCGCCACGATCACCGACGCGAAGGAGCGCGGCCAGACGGTCGTCACCGAGGACACGCTCAAGTCCATGGACATCTCCAACTCCACCACCGCCCTCGGCATCGCCGTCGCGCTCGGGGAGATCGAGATGCCGACGGCCGAGCAGATCCACAGCGACCTGTCGCTCTACTCGTCGGTCGCCTCGTGCTCCAGCGGCGTGGAGCTCGACCGCGCGCAGATCGTGGTGGTCGGCAACGTGCGCGGCATCGGCGGGCGCTACCGCGCCGGGCACTCGGTCATGAAGGACGCCCTCGACACCGACGGCCTCTGGGAGGCCATCCGCAGCGCCGGTATCGAGCTGCCCGAGCGTCCGCACCCGAGCGACCTCGGCGGCCGGCTGGTCAACCTGTTCCTGAAGTGCGAGGCGGACCCCTCCGGGCGGGTGCGCGGCCGGCGCAACATCATGCTCGACGACTCCGACGTGCACTGGCATCGGCAGATCAAGGCCACCGTCGGCGGTGTCGTGGCGAGCGTGACCGGCGACCCCGCGGTGTTCGTCTCGGTGGCGGCCGTCCATCAGGGCCCCTCCGGCGGCGGCCCGGTCATCGCCATCGCCGACCTCGGCTGACGCCGCTCCCGGGTCGTGGCCGCCGGACCGGCCACGACCCGGAGCTCGTACGGCTCCGCGCCGCGCGGCATCGCCGTACCGAGATCGCATGTCGTGCGGTCGGAGTAGTGTGCCGGACATGCAGGGCGAAGTGGGCGGACTGGAACTGCTGCGCCGGCACCTGCCGGGGGAGGGGCAGCGCCTGCGGCTCGGCGGCGGCGCCCCGGGCATCGAGCGGCTGGAGGCCGCGCTCGTGGGCGAGGCGTACTCGCCGCATCGGCACGACACCTACGCGGTGGGCATTACGCTGGCCGGCGTCCAGACGTTCCGCTACCGCGGTGAGCAGCGCCACTGCCTGCCCGGAGAATGGCACGTCCTGCACCCCGACGAACTGCACGACGGCGCGGCCGGCACCGATGACGGCTTCGGATACCGGATCATCTATCTCGATCCGTCTCTGGTGCGGGACGCCCTCGGCGGCGGGCCGCTGCCCTTCGTGGCCGACCCGGTGATCCGTACGATGCCGCCGCACCTGGCCGGCTTCCTCGCGCGCATCGACGAGCCGCTCGACGACCTCGAGGCGGCCGAGGTGACCACGGCGATGGCGGACATGCTGCGCACCCACGCGGCGCCCGCCCGGGCCCGCCCCGTCGCGCTGGACATGGCGGCCATGCGGCGCGTCCGCGCCCTGCTGGCCGACGACCCCACCACGCGTCACGCAGCCGAGGACCTCGAGGCCGTGGCGGATCTCGACCGCTGGGCGATCGCCCGTCAGTTCCGCGCCGCCTTCGGCACCAGCCCCACCCGGTTCCGCACGGCACGACGGCTCGACACGGCCCGGCGCTTGATCCGTGGCGGCCGGCCGCTGGCCGAGGTCGCCGTCATGGCCGGGTTCGCCGACCAGGCCCACCTGACCCGGAGGTTCAGGCAGACCTACGGGCTGACTCCCGCCGTCTGGGCCGCCGCCGTCGGCGCGGGCAGGGTTTCCCGGGAGGTCAGAACGCCGGCAGGTCGGCCCACCGGGTGACCGTGCCGGACCGGCTGTCGGTGCCGCACCGGGTGGCCAGCGCCTTGACGACGGCGCTGCCGCACCCGTGCTCCTCCGGCCGCCGTACGGTGACCGGCCACGTCGGGGGCGGGGTCGCCGCCGAGCTGGAGACCTCGACGCGCATGACGGTGCGCACGCCATGGCGGCACAGCGAAAGACGCAGCTCGATCGGGGGCAGGCCGTGCAGGATGCCGTCGGTGACCAGCTCGGAGATCACCAGCAGGGCCTCCTGCGTCGCGGGCCTCGGAATTCCCCAGGCGGCCAGCACACTCTGCACGCGGCGGCGCATCGCGGCGGCCGCCTGAAGCACACGCGGCACCGGCGACGTGTACTCACGGTCGGGCGACGACGCCGCGGTGACGCCGGAGCGGTCTCCGATCTGGGCGTTCATCATCGCTGCCTCCTCGGCCCTGCCGCGGGCGGGTCTCCAACGGGCGGTTCACGACCGCCCATATTGGACACTAGGCATCCGCGACCTGACCGGCTATCCGTGCCACGAGGTTCGTTATCCGGATAGCGAACGGCACGGGGTCACGCCGTGCGGGTGCGCGCCCGCAGCGCGTGGATCACCGCGGCCATGTCCGCCTGGCCGTGCCCGAGGTCGAGCGTCTCACCGAACAGGGCGTGGCAGGCGTCCAGCAACGGGGAGGAGACGCCCCGGTCGCGCGCCGCGGCCGCGATCAGAC
>BCRI01000193.1 GCA_001552515.1 Sphaerimonospora mesophila NBRC 14179 = JCM 3151 | reverse complement strand
CGTCGTGGACATCGTCATCATGGCGGGGGCATGCCTCCTCGTGCTCGGCGCGGGACTTACCACCGCGCGGAAGCGGCCCGGCCGCAACACCTCCATCGCTGCCGTGTACGCCGAGGAGCTCACCAATAGCAACCGCTAAAAGCGAAACGGCGTGCGGGTCCGAATCGGGGCGGCTCCGCATGCCGTTCGTCTGGTGCTTGTTGAGGTACGCGTCACTCCACGTCCGGCCACTTGTCCCGGCTGGACACAAACGTCCCGATCGCGGGCACCGTGTAGACCCAGCCCTGCTCACGCAGCAGCGCGACAGCCGCGCGGACCGTTTTCTTGGCCACGCCATACTCGACCATCATCTCCGTCTCGGACGGCAGCACCTCGTCCGGCTCGTAGCCACCCTTCTTGATGCCTTCGACGACAGCGGATGCGACCTGCTCGAACGGCCACAGCTTACGGATCTTCGGGGCGTCCTCCGGGCCGACGTAGGAGCCTTCGGGGCGGACGGTGTAGATGACGCCTTCCTCGCGGAGGACCGCGAGCGCCTTGCGTACGGTCAGCCGTGAGGCACCGTGGGTCTCGCCGAGTTCGGCTTCGGTGGGCAGTGCCTGGCCGGGCTTGAGCGTGCCGTTTTTGATGTCGGCTCTGATGGCGTTGACGATCGTCAGGTAGATGGGCACCGGCCCGCGGGGGCCTCGTCTGGTCATAACAGAAGCATACATTTTGGATACCTCCACACACCTTTAGAGGATGGGTTAGTCAGGGCAGGGGAACAACTCCCCAGAAACGGGAAAAGCCCCGGCACCAACGGCACCAGGGCTTCCCTAGCGTGATTTAGCACGTACACGCACCAGCAAGCCTACGCCGTGCCGCCCGTCACACGCTGCGGTACTTATCGTCGATCGCTTCCCACACATCCCGACCAGCCTCGACCAGGCCCTCCGGGTCGTCGAAGTAATCTAACGCCCACGTCAGCGGGTTCGGCTCCTCCCAGGCCGCGCTCGCGCAGGCTGCGGCCGCGAGCTTGATCAGGTCGCGGGCCTGCTGGTCCGTGATGCCGAGATGTGTGAAGTCGAGCATCACGCACTGCCCTTCGGCCAGGATCGGACGACCTCGGGCGCGTCCCGGTAGTAGCGTCTGCCACCAGTGCCGTAGTCGATGATGACCGGCTGCTCGCCGACCTCGCGGGCGATCAGGATGCGGACTTCGCTGATCACTGCTGCGGCGAGGATTCTCACCGCGTCGTCGTGCCAGGGGATGCCGTGTGCACGGGTGCGGGTGTAGACGGCCGTGACCAGCTCGTTCGGGACGTCTTCGGGCTTGATGCCGAGGCTCATTCGGCCACCGCCAGGATGAACAGGCCGACACCGACGAGGATGACCAGGCCGCTGCCGACGTCGAGGATGTCCCGTAGCAGCGCGGTGTCCCGCATCAAGTAGGCGAAGCCGAGCCACATCGCGACGATGAAGAGGAACGCCGCCAGGCAGGCGGCGAGGCGGGCCGACAGCTTCACGAGGGAGTCCTCTCGGTCGGGGTGATGTTGGTGCGGGTGGATTGCTCGCGTGCTGCGAGCCGCCAGGAGATCGCGGCTGCGATGTCCACGACCGCGAATCCAAGGGCGATGAGCGGGTGGCCCGCGCCGCCGAAGATGGCGGCGTGCGCGGGCACCATGAGCAGACAGAAGGCCGCCATGAAACGGGCGATCACAGGCTGAACCTCTCAGCCAGGGCCTGGACGATTTCCCGGGCGACGCGCCGATCTTCGTCGGGCTCGTAGAGCTCCAGGGCATTGACCGTCTGCTCGTCGCCGTCGCTTTCGACGTTGAACAGCTCGGGCCAGTCGTCGGGGTCGAAGTCGTCGCCGTCCTGCTGCTCGGCGGCCGCGCGGTAGGCGCGGTGGACGCAGACAGGCTCGTCCGGGCCGCCATTGAAGGTCGTCGAGCCGATCGTCACCGACTCATCGGGGTCATTCGGACTCACGCCAAGCAGGCCGAGGACCAGGTCCTTGATTTCCTCACGGGTGATGTACGCGGCGATGTCGTGGCTCACGGGTGGATCCCTTCGTTGTGACGGATACGGCTTGGCCGGTGCGGATGGGGTGGTCCTGCCGGTCCCAGACGGGGGTGGCGGCCCAAGTGACGCAGCCGACCACGATCAGGTCGCCCCACGTCACCGGCCGCAGACCCGCGTCCTGGTAGCGGTGGGCGAGCGCGCGGGCCGGCGGCGCATCGTCGAACTCCCGATCGTCGAGGTTGGACAGCAACCGGAACAGGTAGCTCGCGCCGGTCGGGTCGGTGGATGGCAGCAGCAGCGAGCCGGTGAAGACGAGCCGCATCGGGTCCGGCTCACCGAAGCGGTACACGCCCTCGAGGGCGAGGTTGTGCCAGATCTCGAAGGTCCGCTCGCACGGCGGCGGTTCGTGTCGGAGCATGAGCTTCTCCAGGTGAGGGGTGGTGCCGCCCCGCCCGGTGCGGGCGGGACGAATTGATTCCGGTCCCGCTATCAGCAGTAGCAGCCGGGTCCTTTGTCACCGCCGTACAGTCGGATGAGGCGCTCCTCCTCGGCGGTGAGGTAGTGCACGGGCAGGGTCTCGACGCCGAGGTTGCGTGCTTTCCAGACGCGGTGCCATCCGTCGATGACGAGGTATCCGGCGTCTTCGATCGGGGCTGCGATGAGGGGCTTGGTCAGGTCCACGGTGGCGGCGTGGGCCTCGTTGATGTGGACGAGGAACAGCCATCCGGCGCCCTCGGGGCACATGCTGCCGGGGTCGCGACCTTGGACAATGCCCTCGGCCAGGGTGATGTCCCAGGCGTAGGACCCGAAGTGGAACACCTCGCGCATGCGCGGGGCACGCTCGACCGGCTGGGCGGTCACCAGTCCTCCTCGTCGATCGCGGCCTGCAGGGACTCGATAGGCTTGGCGGCCTCGTCTTTGGTGATGCCAGAGAGGCTACTTTCGAGGGTGCGGCCGGTCAGCAGATGGATCTCGATGCTGTCGGTGCCGTCTACGTGGAGTACGGCGACGGGTGAGCCTGCGCAGGTGTACTCGAACGGTTCGGGGTCGGTGGACATGGCTTCCTTCCGGGTGGCGTGGTGTCGGTTTAAATAGCGGTTCCGCTATCAGCTTGACTCACGCTGATCTTGCTTTAGTTGATCAACAACACTCCATCCATCCCATAATACCATTTTGTAGATGTCTACAGACCATTGAGAGACCAGTAAGCGCGATAGGTACACTGATCCACGCTGGACGACCGACACGACAGAACGACGAAAACGCCGTACCGTTGGAACCACGCCACACCGCCACAGGAGCCCACCACCATGCCACGACAGCCCAAGCCCAGCCCAGACACAATCCCCCAGCCCACCGTCCCCGAACCCGCACAACAGCCGACAGCGGAACCGCAATCAAGACGCACGCCACGCCGCATCCGCAAGCCAAAGTGGACTGAACTCCACCCCACCATCGCCCACCTCTACACCGACCTCAACGACCGCCTCACCGCCGCCCTCGAAGTCACCGGCATGGGCCTGCAAGAGACATTCGAAGCCGCCATCAACACCTACTGCGACGCCCTGCAACCACCCATCCCCGCCCAGATGCCCGACGACGCCGACCTCAAGATTCCGCGCGACCCCAACCAGCCGCCGCCTGGCACACCACGTGACCAACCCACTGCGCCGCCGGCCGTCGTACGGCTCCAGCGCAATACCCGCGCCCGGCTCGTCGCCGCATGCAAGCAGGAGCAGATGGGAGGCAAAGCCGTCCTCAACGACGCCATCGAGGCATACCTCGACGAACTGGACGTCGAAGAGTAGCCGATGGATTTCGTGAGAAGTCTGATGTGTTCGACGTACTGGACGAGCGCACCCGATGCTCGGTCACCTTGATCCGGGGATCCGGCAGTTCATGCACCTGACCGCGGACAAGGCTGGCATCGGCGGCCGCTGACAGGTCCGCGCCGCATCCCCGGAGGCATCGGGGTACCAGTCGTGCTCCTCGCCCGGAGCGGCGAACTCCAACCCCGACCCGGGTTCCCCCTGGCCTTGCCCGGCCTACGCCCACTCTTATCCCGCAGCGACTTCGGCTTCGGCTGGCGAGCCGATCCGACGACGGCGGCAGCGACGAGTTACCCGAGTTCATCCGCAACCGGCGCTCAAGCTCGGCCACCCGGGCCTTCAACTCGGTGTTCTCCGCCTGCAGAACCGTGACCTGCTTATCTTTGGCCTCCAGCACCCGCTGCAGATTCCGGATCAGCTCATGCGCTTCGACCAATCCCGCGCACAGTTCGGCCAGCTCGGCTCTCAACTGCGCGGACTCGCACACGAACACCCATGATCACAGCAGAAGAGTCAACTCTCAAATAGTGCAATCAGTGCCAAATCGGATTACCTGAGCAGTTACCTTCCAAGTGGGTAAAGACCGCCCATAATCGACGCCCAACTCGACTTTGACGAAGCTAAGATCTTCCGCGTTTTAGTCCGTACAGATAACCTCCACTTCAACCGATCCTCAGGGATGACGAGGAACAGACGGAGGGACCGACCGAGGTGTCGACGCTGAGCAACCTGCTGCGCCAAGTCGAGCAGAAGGACCCACGGTTGGCAGACGACCTCGCCCGCGAGGTCAAGGCACTCGGTGAGCGCCGCGGCTTTGGCCTGAACTTCGAGCGCCACACCCCGGAAACCGTCGAACTCCCTGGTCGGCCCATCCGCAAAGGCGACAAGGTTCGTTTCCTAGCCGAACGCGGCGCATCGCCCAAGAGCGTCGACCAACGCCTCTGGCGCGTCATCTCTGTCGCCCGCACCGACGCCGGGCGCGTCGCCACCCTCATCCGGCAGGGTCCGAACTCCGACCAGGAGACGACAACCCGGGCCGTAGATGACCTTGTGGTCGTTGCCGAGTTTGGCGATCCGATCTATCCCGGGCTCGTCTCGACCGGGAAAGTTGAACGCGGTGGAGACAAGCCGTTCCACACGGTCATCAACGCCGAGAACTTCCACGCGCTTCAAGCGCTGCTTTACACGCACGAGGGCAAGGTCGACGCCATCTACATCGACCCGCCCTACAACACCGGCGCCCGCGACTGGAAGTACAACAACAACTATGTGGACTCCGAGGACGCGTACCGACACTCTAAGTGGCTGGCGTTCATGGAGCGACGGCTGCGGCTCGCGAAGCGCCTACTGAACCCCGCAGACTCGGTCCTCATTGTGACTATCGATGAACACGAGGTCCATCGCCTACGGCTGCTCCTGGAGCAGATGTTTCCGGAGGCATACATCCAGATGGTGACGATCGTCGTGAACCCCAAGGGTGTTGCCCAGGGGCGATTCGCCCGGGTCGAGGAATACGCGCTCTATTGCTTCTTCGGCTCAGCCGGTGTCCACGCAACCGAGGACGACTTGCTCTCGGACAGTACGACGCAACGAAACACCCGCTTCTGGAAAGGTCTTCTGCGGGCTGGAACCAATGCCAGGCCATCGGATGGTCTCGGCATGGCTTACCCGGTGTTCGTGGACCCGAACCGAGACCGAATCGTCGGACTAGGTCGCACGCTCAGAGAGCGCATCACGGCTGGCGAAGTGACGGGTGATCCAAACGAGTGGCTGCCAGGGGACGAAGCAGCAGCGGAGACGCCAACCGGGGCTGTCGCCGTCTGGCCACTTCGAAGAGACGGCTCACTCGGTGTCTGGCAAGCAGTTCCCGAGACGTTGATGAGCCTCGCCGAGCGGGGAATGACCAAGTGCGTACTGCGGCCCGACGGGTGGGCACTCAGTTACGTGCCGAACGGCGTGCGCACCAAGATCGACAGCGGTGAGATCGACGTCGTGGGGTACGACGAGACTTCTGGGGCAGCGGTCCTAGAGATGAAGCGGGATCTAACCAGAGCAAAGACTGTCTGGAAGCGCGCACGGCACGACGCTGGTTGGCACGGCTCGGTCGTACTGAGAAAACTACTCAATGCTCGGGTGTTCGACTTCCCCAAGTCGCTCTACGCCGTCAGAGATGCCCTCGAGCCGGTGATCGGACACAAACGTCATGCGGTCGTCGTGGACTTCTTTGCTGGCTCGGGGACTTCCGCGCACGCTGTTGCTCTGCTCAACCGGGCCGATGGCGGACGCCGGGTGTCCATCTCCGTCACGAACAACGAGGTGAGCGACGACGTCGGCTCCTCACTATCCAAGTCGGGTCACAGAGCCGGTGAACCCGAGTGGGAGGCACGCGGCATCTTCCAGAGCGTCACACAGCCACGTATCACCGCTGCAATCACGGGGGTGCGTCCTGACGGGGAGCCAGTGGACCTTGAGTACGAAGATGACTTCAGTGGGAGCCACGGGTTCCACGAGAACGTCGAGTTCTTCAAGATGACCTACGAGGTACCTCGGTCGGTGGCGCACAACCGTTCCTTCGAGGCTGTCGCGCCGTTGCTGTGGCTTCGGGCTGGGGCCGAAGGGAAGCGGATCGAAAAGGCTGCTGACGACTTCGCGATCGCGGACACCTACGGGGTCCTGTTTGACCTGGACTACTCGCACGCCTTTCTCGACGCGCTCGCTGAAGCAAACCATGTGCAGGTGGCGTTCATCGTGACTGACGACGACCGTGCGTTCCAGATGGTCTGCTCAGAGCTGCCGCCACATGTGGAGCCGGTGCGGTTGTACGAGTCGTACCTGACGAACTTCACCATCAACACGGGCAGGGAGTGACGGGCGATGCGGTTCACGCTGAAGGACTACCAGAACGACGCGGTCGGTGAAGTGCTCCGCAACCTGGCCGACGCCCGCGACGACTTTCATCGCAAGGGCCGTCCGGTCGCGTTCTCACTCACTGCAACCACCGGTGCAGGCAAGACGGTGATGGCGGCTGCGGTCATCGAATCACTCTTCGACGGAAACGATGACTTCGACTTCGAGTGCGACCCCGGTGCGGTGGTGCTGTGGTTTACCGACGACCCATCGCTGAACGAGCAGACGAGATTTCGGCTCATGGAGGCCGGCGATCGTATCGCCCACTCCCGCCTGGTGGTCGTGGGGAACACGTTCAACCAAGAGAAGTTCGAACCCGGCAAGGTCTACTTCCTTAACTCACAGAAGTTGTCGAAGAACTCTCTCCTCGTAAAGGGTGCACCGGATGACATCCAGGACCCGCTGTTGCCACGGACTGCGTATCCGGACCTGCGGGTCTTCACGATGTGGGACACCATCCGCAACACCATCGAAGACGACCGGCTGACGCTGTACCTCATCCTCGATGAGGCGCACCGAGGGATGAAGGCTCCTTCGTCCCGGGACCGAGCGGAGAAGTCGACTATCGTGCGCCGCCTCATCAACGGCGCGAACGGTGTCCCGCCAATCCCGGTCGTGTGGGGCATTTCCGCCACCGTCGAGCGGTTCAACTCAGCCATGGCCGAGGCGCAGGGTCGCCTATCGTATCCGCCGATTATCGTCGACCCGGCACGCGTCCAGGAGTCCGGTCTACTCAAGGACGACATCCGCCTCGACTTCCCGACCGAGACCGGCACCTTCGACACCGTGCTCCTCACTCGAGCAACCCGGAGGGTCAAGGAGGCCACCGTGCTGTGGCGGGAGTACGCCGAGGCTCAGGACACGAAAACCGACCCCGTGGTACCACTCCTCGTCGTCCAAGTGCCCAACACCCCGACCGACGACCTGCTGCTTTCAGCGTTCACAACCATCCGTGACGAGTGGCCCGACCTGCCCGTTGACGCGATGGCGCACGTCTTCGGCGACCACACACCCATCAGACTCGGCGGCTTCACCGTCCCGTACGTGAGTCCGGAAAAGGTTCAGGACCGCACTCACATCCGGGTCCTGTTCGCCAAGGACGCCATCTCCACCGGCTGGGACTGCCCCCGTGCCGAGGTGCTGGTGTCGTTCCGTCCGGCCAGGGACGAAACGCACATCACCCAGTTGCTCGGCCGCATGGTCCGTACCCCGCTCGCACGCCGGATCCCCGGTCATGACCGACTCAACTCTGTCGAGTGCGTCCTACCGCATTTCAACCGCAAGACCGCCACAGCCGTCGCCGAAGTGCTCCTGGGCCAGAAGGCCGAAGGTGACGATGGGTCCGGTGACACCGGCGGTGGCGAGGGCCGTCGTGTCCTCATCAAGCCTGTCGACATGGACGTCAACACCGCCATCCCGCAAGCGGTCTGGGACGCGTTCGATGTGCTCCCGTCCCAGACTCTCCCGAGAAAGGCGCCGAAGCCGACCAAGCGGCTCACGGCACTCGCACAGGCACTCTCCCGTGACGGGCTGCGTCCGAACGCCCGGAAGGACGCCTACGCGGAACTGTTCGCCATCCTCGACGGCCTCATGGCCCGCCACAAGCAAAAGGTCGAGGACGCCACCTACGGCATCCTTGAAGTTGAAGGCGAAACCATAGTCGCCGGAGTTAGCACCAAGAGCGTCAAGGTCTTTGGGAAGTTCTCTGAGGTTGCCGACGACCGTGCCGTCGAAGCCGATTTCAAGAACGCCGGACGGATCCTCTCGCCAGATATCGCCCGCAAGTATGCCGACCACATCGCCGTGCCCGACGATGACGACGACGGACTGTTCGACGCACATCTCAAGGTGGCAGCTCTCGCGCAGGTCGAAGGCGTCCAGGCAGAACTTAACCGAGAAGCCGACGCCCTCGCAAAGAAGTGGCTCGACCAGTACCGGGTTGCCATCAAGGGGCTCTCGGACGAGCGCCGAGCCGTCTACGACGAGATCATCGCCATGTCCGCCGACCCACAGCGCATCGACATCCTCCGGCCCAGGATCCGTGCCGAGGAGACCGAAGACGCCGAGGGTAACCCGATCAA
>BCRI01000192.1 GCA_001552515.1 Sphaerimonospora mesophila NBRC 14179 = JCM 3151 | reverse complement strand
GGTGACGATGACGAGTAGCTAGTTAACGTCGTCGCGCGAAGGCTTACTCGGGCGTGGACGACTCAGTCTCGTCTGGCTCAACGACGAACGATCCCATGCCTGGCTCAGTGTGGATCATCCCGTCCGCTCGAAGTGCGCGCATGACCTTTTGCGCGGTGGCGTTGGCGATGCCGAACTCTTCCACGAGGTCGATGAGGGAGGGGATGCGCTCGCCTGGCTGATATTGGCCGGAGTGGATCCGCTCACGCATGACCGCGTGCACCTGTCGCCATCTGGGCTGGCTCGGCTTCCACTCGATCATGCTGGTTACCGTAGGGAGCTACCGTGTGCTTGGCGATGGACCGAAAGCTATAGCGCGCTATAGCTTTCCTACTTATGATGCTCCCATGGATGCTCTGGATCGTGACCTGATGGGAGGGTCACAATCAGGCAAGTCCGACCTGGTGGACCTGAACAGGCCCAACGTTGCTCGGGTGTATGACTACTTGCTGGGCGGGGAGGACAGCTTCGCGGCTGACCGCGTCTGTGCTCGTCGCGTTATCTCGGCGGTGCCGTTGGCTCGGGAAATCGCGCGGGCCAACCGCACGTTTCTCCGGCGAGTGGTGCGGTTTCTTGCCGGTGAGGCGGGCATTGGCCAGTTCATCGACATCGGGGCGGGATTGCCGACGCAAGACAACGTCCATCAGGTCGCCCAGCGGGCCAACCCCGCCTCTCGCGTGGTCTACGTCGACAACGATCCGGTCGTGTTGGTGCATGCGCGGGCGCTGCTGGCACGCGACGCCCAGACACGGGCAATCCTCAGGGACGTGCGCAGGCCGGGGGAGATCCTGGCCGATCGCGACCTGGTCCACCTGCTCGACCTGTCGCGGCCGGTGGCCGTGCTGCTAGTCGCGGTACTGCACTTCATCCCCAACGAACATGACGCGTACGCGGCGGTGCGGACGCTGATCGACGCGATGGCCCCCGGCTCCTACCTGGTGATCTCCCATGTCGAGCGGTGCCCGGAATTGGAGGCGGCGGCCCGGCACTATGAGCACGCCAATGCCCCGGCCGTGCTCCGGTCCGTCGACGAGATCGCCCGGTTCTTCGGCGACCTGGACATGGTCACTCCAGGCCTGGTTAACGTGCAGCACTGGCGGCCGGACAATCAGATGCTCTCCCTCGATGGCGATGTGCCGTGTTACGGCGGGATCGGGGTGAAGCGGTGAACACGGCCACCTCTGTACGGCTCGGGCCGTCCGGACATGTCGGTGAGGTGGCTGAGCGGCTTCGCGTGGAGTTGGAGCGGCTGGGGATCACGGCCGAGGCGCACGCGGGTGATGGCGTGGTGCTGCTGTCGGTGTGGACCGACCTGGTCGTGTGGTGCGAGCAGGGATCCGACGGCTGGCACTACCGCTGGTGGACTGGTTGCCTCGCCGACCGCACCGGACGCTACATCTACACGCGGAGCCCTGCTTGGGCAGTGAAGACGGCCGCCCATCGGATCGCTGAACGTTACGCCGAACTCCGACACCTACCCTCGCTGCGTCCCGTGACCGAAAGAACGTGTAACGATAACAGCGAGTGCCGACATGGCTGAGGACCTGCTTGAGATCACCAACTCGTGTCCCGGCCTGCACACTGCCGCCGTACCTCAGCAGGAGTGCGAGCGGGTGAACTGGCAACAGAGCCTGCCGCGCTCCCCGAGTCAGAGTCCACCCATACCTGTGACCGTAAAACGATCGTGTACGAGCTGTGCCAGGCCGGCGGACTGTACTTCGTCCGCCTCCTCTCCCGCTTGGGGAACAAGACGTTGATCGCTGAGTCTGAGTGGATGCGCGCTCCGGAGGCCGAACATCTGTGGCTGAGAGTTCTGATTGGGCAGGCGCGACGACCACCCGAGGTCGTGATCGACGAAGCCCATGAGGATCAGGGCCCCACGCTCCGGGGGTCTCCGGTTCGACAGATCTTCCCGGGGGCCGCGGAAAGAAGTTACGCTAACTGGCGATCAAGGAGGTTGCCTCCTGCGATGACATGGACGGGAGACACCTCTCCGTGGACGACGCACCGGTTCAGGGCCTGTACGACTCGCTGCTCACCCGACACCTCGCCAAGCTGAGCAACTCCTGGCGCGAGTCAGGCCATCTCGTCGAGGTCGACCATGTCGACAAAGCGGAGGTTGCCCACCTACTCGGTCGTTTCGTCGGCGAAACGGCCGCCCGGGCATTCGCCTCACTCAAGAGCCCCGAAGAGCAGGTGTACCTTGCCAACCAGTTGCTACGGCAACTGGCTGATCCCGAGATCGTTGAGGATGGTCCGAGCCGCCTGTTGTCGGTCGTCAAAGACGCTCCCGGAGCGACCTCCCCCGTGCGGCCGCTGACCTCGCTCTCGGAGGCGGCGTTGCTCACCAATGCCCCGGAGGATCCGAACCTGGCCCACGAGTTGGTGACCGAACTGGCCAGCGCTGACCGGGTGGACCTGCTGTGCGCGTTCGTCAAGTGGTCGGGATTACGCATCCTGGAACAGGCACTCGCCGAACTACCGCGCCGGGGCGTCCCACTGCGGGTCATCACCACGACCTACATGGGCGCCACCGAACGGCGCGCTCTGGACCGCCTGGTGGACGACTTCGGTGCCGAGGTCCGGATTAACTATGAGCAGAACTCCACCCGTCTGCACGCCAAGGCCTGGCTGCTGCGCCGCCGTACCGGCTTCGACACGGCCTATGTCGGCAGCTCCAACCTGTCACGGGCCGCGCTGCTGGACGGGCTGGAGTGGAATGTCCGCCTGTCCTCGGTGACCACACCACGGCTGCTGGACAAGTTCGAGGGAACCTTCGACTCCTACTGGAATCGGCTGGAGTTCGAGCCGTACGACCCGTCGACCGATGGAGACCGGCTCGACGAGGTGCTGTCCCGCACCCAATTGGGCAAGCGGATCTTCGACATCCCCGAGCTGCTCCCGCGGCCCTTCCGCCATCAGCGGGAGATGCTGGAAGACCTCGATGTCGAACGCACTGTGCACGACAGACACCGCAACCTGCTGGTGGCTGCCACTGGAACCGGGAAAACAGTGGTGGCCGCCTTCGACTACCGCAACCTGCAGCAGCGGCTGGGGCAACGGCCCTCCCTGCTGTTTGTGGCGCACCGCAGAGAGATCCTTATTCAAGCGTTGCGCACCTACCGGCAGGTGCTCGCCGCACCCGACTTCGGCGAATTGCACGTCGGCGAGGAGCGGTCCAGGAACTGGCGCCACGTGTTCGCCTCGGTCCAGTCGCTCACATCCCGCGGCATCGACGCCTTCGATCCCGACCACTTCGACGTCGTGGTCATCGACGAGTTCCATCACGCCGCCGCGCGCACCTACCGGCGCATCATCGATCACCTCAGGCCGAAGGAACTGCTCGGGCTCACCGCTACCCCTGAGCGGGCCGACGGGACCTGGGTGCAGGATGAGTTCTTCGACGGGCGCATCGCTTCCGAACTGCGGCTGTGGGATGCGTTGGACGCGGACTTGCTCTGCCCGTTCCACTATTTCGGGATCAATGATGAGACCGACCTGAGCCAAGTGAAGTGGTCTCGAGGTTCCTACGACACCAACGCGCTCGACAACGTGCTAACGGGCGACATCGCCCGAGCCCGGCTGGTGTTCAACGCGCTGCGGGACAAGGTCAGCGACTTGCGTGCGGTCCGCGGGCTGGGCTTCTGCGTTTCGGTACGGCACGCGCGCTTCATGGCCGAGTTCTTCACGGAGGCCGGGCTGCCGTCGCTGGCCGTCGACGGGACCACCCACGACGGCGACCGCAGGACCGCGCTGCGAGCCCTGCGCGACGGCGAGGTCAAATTTATCTTCGCGGTGGACCTGTTCAACGAAGGCCTGGACGTCCCCGACGTCAATACGCTGCTTCTGCTGCGCCCCACAGAGAGCGCGACCGTGTTCCTCCAGCAGCTCGGCCGCGGGCTTCGCCGTACCCCCGACAAGGACGTGCTGACGGTCCTGGACTTCGTGGGCCAGCACCGCAAGGAATACCGGTTCGGCAACCGGTTCCAGGCGCTGACCGGGCTCACCAGGGGACGCCTGGAAGGCCAGGTCAAGAACGGCTTCCCACGGCTGCCGTCGGGATGCCAGATCGTCTTGGACCGGGTCACCAAGGACCGCCTGCTCGCCGAGCTCAAGATCCATCTCAGTGCCACGGTCACCACACTCAGCCAGGAGATTCGCTCCTGCGCGGAGACGTCCCTCTTCAACTACCTTGAAGCCACCGGGCGCGACATCGGCGACCTCTACCGCAACCGGCGTTACTGGACCTCACTGTTGCGCCGTTCGGGGCTTGTCCGGGAGGACGCCTCCCCGATGGAGGAAGCGCTCGGCCGCCGTATACGCGCCTTGCTCCACGTGGACGACAGGCGACGGGCCGAGGCGTACACCCGACTGCTAAAGCCTGATGCACTCCGCTACGACGACTGCTCTCCCGTCGAGCAGACCTTCGCCCGGATGCTGTTCTTCTCGTTCTGGCGTGATGGCGGCGGATTCGGCTCCTATGACGAAGGGCTCGCTCTGCTGCGTGCCGAGTCCATGCTGGCCGAAGAGATCCGTCAGGTGCTTGCCTACGGCGTCGATCGCCCTCGTTACGTGGCCAAACCCCTGCCCGATCCGCTGCGGCAGGTGCCGCTTGCGGTCAACGCCCGCTACTCGTCCGACGAGATTCTCGCGGCCTTGGGCTGGGCGACGCTGGGCGGATTGGTGCCGTCGACCATGCGTGAAGGCGTTGCCTGGAGCCCAGCCACACTGTGCGATGCGCTTCTCGTCACCTTGCACAAGAACGAGAAAGAGTTCTCACCGCAGACGATGTACCGGGACTTTGCCCTCACCCCGAACCTGTTCCACTGGGAGTCTCAGCATCGCACCGGCGCCCGATCGACGACCGGGCTGCGCTATCAGAATCATGAACGGGAGGGCAGCCACGTCCTACTGTTCACCCGGGAACGCAAGGAGGACGAGAACCGTCACCCTGAGCCGTTCGTCTTCCACGGCACCGTCCGCTACGTGGAACATAACGGCGAACGTCCCATGGCCATCACCTGGCAGCTCGACGAGGAGATGCCCGCCGACCTCTTCCGCCGCGCGGCCATCGCGGTATAGCCGGCAGGCTTATCGCAGAGGTTTTTAAGATCAGCCGATTCAGTGCTCGTACTGCCGATTCACAATCTCGGCTTTCCCACGGGAGGGGGCATTGCGTGGGTAGCGAGCCGGACGAGGTTACTCGGCCGTGCTCACACGGCCCGACCGGTAATGATGTTGTGCCAGAGCTCCCGAATCCGGGCGAGGGGCAACCACTCGGTTTCCATCACCCGCTGCCCCTTCGGGGTCCGGTCGGTCCGCCGGACGAAGAAGAGGCCGCCGGCCTGGCACAACTCGTAGATGCGCGCACTGCACTCGCATGTGTGCTCTTTCACCCTGGATCGAGGGCAGCGATGCTGCGGCTTCAGCCACCGGACCGTCACAGCGTCGGGCTGCGCGACGGCGGCGTGAATGCCGTGGTAGGGCTCCGGGATCTCCAGCTCAGGGATCTTTGGCACCTATGCCACCTCACGCTCATCCATCGGGAGCAGTAGACGGAGCCGCCCGTAGAACGCCAGTAGCGCCACTGACGGCCCATCGACACACCACGCCCTGCACCGGGTGTGAACACGTTCGACGAGGTGGGCCTTGCCTGACAGCGGGTCCGGGACCACCGCGAGTTCCACCCCGGGCCAGGCGGCGTACGGATCCAGGTAGGTGCGGGCGGCCAGGATCGTCGTGACCACCGTCTCCCACAGCGCCTCCTCCGCCTTGGCGAGGCTGGGATAGGGCATGCCCTTGCTCACGGTGTCGCTGATTAACACGACCAGCGGTTGAGGGTCCGAGACGAGGTGATATTGCTCATCACGCCAGACGTAGGTGTGATGAGCCCGATTGCCGGGATCGTGCGGTACCATGCATTTTGACCTTTCCTTATGTGATTAGCGATTGCCATATATGACAATGGCTAAAGAGTATGGTGCATGTCAATCAACTCAGCGAAGAAGGAGAGGGGTCGCCCGGTGCCGGGGCACGCCTACCAGCACATCGCCGACGAACTCGCGACGGCGATCTTGACCGGTCGCTACCGGCCGGGAGACAGGCTGCCCAGACAGAAGGACTTGGCCGAGCAGTACGAGGTCTCCGCGATCGTCATCCAACAGGCCATCGCTCTGCTCAAGAACGCTGGCCTTGTCGACAGCGCGGGTCGCGGCGGGACCATCGTCCGAGAGCGGCCGCAGATCCGCCGGATCAGTTCAAGGCGCTACCAGGCTGACCGCGGCCCGCAGGATGAGCCGCGGACCAGTTTCACCCAGGATGCGGGGATCACGTGGTCGCAGTACCGGCTCGACAAGGCGTACCAGTGGATTGAGGCGGACGAGCGTCTGGCCGGACTGTTCGGCGTAGAAGCAGGGGCAAGGGTGCTTGAACGGCGGTTCGTGTTCTACGCGAACGGCATCCCATCGCAGATGTCCCGCCCGTGCCTGCTGGCCGCTGACGTGGAAGGCACGCCGGTCGCGGACCCGCACAACGAGCCCTGGCCAGGTGGGACGATCGCACAGATGAGCACGCTCGGGTTAGAGGTAGATGACATCACCGAGTCGGTCGCTACGCGCATGCCGACACGAGAGGAAGCGCAGACACTCGGGATCGGCCCGGGCGTGCCGGTATTCTCGATCACTCGGCGCATGCTCGCCGGTGGGCGCGTTGTCGAGGTCGCGGACCCGATCGTGATCCCGGGCGATCGCGCGGTGCTGGACTACGACATCCCCCTCTAGCCTGACTCCGTTTCCATCACCTGCCGCCCTCTCGGTCCGGCAGACGAAAAAGGGCCTGCTGGCCTGGTACGACTCGTAGGTCCGCAACTTGTACTCGCGGGTTTGCCCCTGTGCGGCCAGAATGTCGTCATGGCGAAGATCAAAGAGTTCTTTAAGGACACCAAAGCTTCCGGTCCGCACCCCACAGAAGTAGAGTGCGGGTATCAGGTGATTCGTGGGAGCAAGGGCGTCTTACTGCAGCTCAGCACCTATGGATCGGACAGTCGGCAGTCTGAGAAGAAGACAAGCCAGGCTCTCCAGCTTGATCGTGAGAACCCGAACTGCTTCGTATCATCGTCCATGCCTTCCCGGATCTGAAGAATGAGACTGGGGGAAGTCTCCGTTAAGTGAGACCTGGCTGACGAAGCGGAGGCGTTGGCTGGTGCCTGCCGGCAGGCCGGGCTCTCCTGTGACGGTGCCCGGCTGCTTCGCGCATAGTGACGCGCACCCCAACAACCTGCTCCCGTACCCTGCTCACGGGTGGGTGCTCATCGACTGGGACTCCGTCGGCATCGGTCCGCCCGAGTACGACTTCATGCCCATCTACCTACGTCCCCGCCGCTTCGGCTACCCGCGCTCCTTATGGCGGGAGTTCGGTACGGCCTATGGAATCGACCCGGATGGCAACTCCAACCTCGACCTGCTGGCCGAGATCCGTGAGGTCCGCACTCTGAGCGCCTTCATCCGCGGTGCCGAGCACAACCCCGCCGCCCGCGCCGAGTTGTCCAACCGGCTGTCCTCCCTTATGACAGGAGACCGCGCCCGCAGGTGGCGCCCCCTTTGATTCCGTTCTCGTTGAGCTGGACGTCCACCTGATCTGCGGCAACTACGGGCACTCACAGGACGGCGGCGATCAAGGTGTGGCTGACGCGCCATCCGCGCGTTCGCCGGGTTGCCGTACATGATCGGCGATGATCTTCGCGCAGTCCAGGGACTCGGTCCGCGTGGTGTCCACTCGCAGGTCATAGACCACACCTTCGTGAACCACCTTCGCCTGCGCCACGGCCATGCCCTCGATCCGGTCTCCCCGAGATCTCTCGCGCTCGGCGGCGATCGCGCTGTCACACATGACGCCGACCCATAGGACGTCCAGCCCGTCGAGAACACGCTGCCACCGCTGCTGGGTCGCCGCTCCGCCGAGGAAGACATCATCGATGATGACCCGAACTCCGGCACGGACCATCGAGGCAATGCCCTCCATCCATGCTGCCTGCAGCGCTACGAACTCCGGCCCGACAGACACTCCGCCATCAGGGGCGAACTCGATTCCTGCGTCCGATTCCTGCATGGATTGGGGCATCGCCTCAATGAGGGAGTCGACCCCAAAGGCAAGCCAGGGTTGCGACAACACAGCCTGCAGGTGCCGGACGATCTCGGACTTGCCCGCGCTGGATCCGCCGTTGAGCACGATCACCTGAATCGTCACGGCGTACACGGTAGAGGTTCGACTTCCAAGGCGCGAAGCAATTCTCAGTCGACGCTGCCTGGCTGCCAGGCGCCGGTGAACGTTTCCGGTCACGGTATGTCCAGGTCGTCGGCGAGGATCAGCTTCTGATCGCGTCAAGGATGTCCTTGGCCAGCGGCAGGCTGGAGCGGTCGTGGCAGCGGCATGCTCACCGGACCGGGGTTACAGGAAGACCGTCTCTTTGTTGTAGGTCTCTTCCGTAAGTGAGGCAGGCAGCATTGCTGAGACAGGTCAGCAGCGCGATTGGTGCCCAGTTTTCTCCCGTCTGATACGTCTGGTCTTGGCGTTGAAGGGCACGTGGGGTGCGACTGGGCCCGGCTGAAGATCCATCACGCTCGGTCAGATGGCTGCCCGAATGAGTACAAGATGCGGAGAACCTCTCGTCCGCTGCTGCCTACCTGAAAACGCCGGCCGCTGCAGCCCGGCCTTCGGCGTTGGGGCAAGGAGGCTTACTCGGGAGTGGACGACTCAGTCTCGTCGGGCTCAACGACGAGCGATCCCATGCCTGGCTCAGCGTGGATCAGCCCGTCCGCTCGAAGTGCACGCATGACCTTCTGCGCGGTGGCGTTGGCGATGCCGAATTCTTCCACGAGGTCGATGAGGGAGGG
>BCRI01000191.1 GCA_001552515.1 Sphaerimonospora mesophila NBRC 14179 = JCM 3151 | reverse complement strand
GACGCTGCCCGCCGGCAGGCACGTGGTGAACGGCGAGACGGCGCTCGCCTACGCCCGGCTGCGCTACTACGGCGACGGTTCGGACCTGCAGCGGATCAAGCGCCAGCAGTGGCTCATGAGCGCGATGGTGAAGAAGGCGCGGGAGAGCCTGACAGACCCCGCGCGGCTTTATGCCTTCCTGCGGGAGGTGATGGATTCCGTGAAGACCACAGACGGGTTCGACCTGGAGACGCTGGCGACGCTCGCGCGAAGTCTGGAGCGCACGGGTTCCGTCACCTACCTCACGGCTCCATGGCGGCCGTACCCCACCGACCGGAACCGGCTCATCCTCAAGCGACCCGAGGCGGACGAGGTGTTCGACGCGATCAGGAGGGACGACACCGCTTCGCTGTGCTCCGGCGGCGTGCGTGCCTTCTGCGAGTGACCACGCCATCGGCGATGTGGCCGGCAACCAGGACGTGGGCAACCAGGGCGCCGGAAACCAGGGCGTTGGAAACCGGGGTGAGGACGCCGATGGCGGTCGTACTCGGCCGGCCGGAGCCGGCTCATCCGCGCTCGCCACGCACACGCCGGGGGTGACCCGCGTCGCGGCGATCGTCGCGGCTTTTCCCCTGGTGGAATCTGCTGCCGGAAGTGGACGTTGAAATCCTGGTCCAGGCGATAACTCCGGATTGCCGACGCGTCTCCGGGTAGGGTCAACTCCGGGAAAGTCGGTTGTCCGGCCGGCCAGGACTGGGCACTGTTTGAAGGAGCCGTCAATGGAGGACAGAACCGCATCGTGACAGCAACCGAGAGATCAGTCCAGCTTGTGCGGATCGCGGCCGAGGCCGCCGCCGAGAAGCTGGCCGACGACATCATCGCGTACGACGTGAGCGACCAGCTCGTGATCACCGACGCGTTCCTGCTCTGCTCGGCGTCCAACGACCGCCAGGTGCGGGCGGTGGTCGACGAGATCGAGGAGCGCCTGCGCGTCGAGGCCGACGCGAAGCCGGTACGCCGCGAGGGCGAGCGGGAGGGCCGCTGGGTGCTCCTCGACTACCTCGACATCGTCATTCACGTACAGCACGAAGAGGACCGGAACTTCTACGCGCTGGAGCGCCTCTGGAAGGACTGCCCCGCCATCGAGCTGCCGGAGAGCGTGAAGCGGGTGGCCGCGCAGCGTGGGGCGGCTCGATGAGACGACCGGGTGAGGCGGCGCGGCGGTCCCTGCGCCGGCGGCGGGGGGAGCGCCGGTGAGCCGCCGGGTCATCTGTCTGCGACACGGTCAGACGCTGTGGAACGTGGAGAAGCGTTTCCAGGGACACACCGACATCCCGCTCGACGAGACCGGGGTGGCGCAGGCCGCACGGGTGGCGTCCCTGCTCGCGGCGCTGCGGCCCACGATGATCGTCTCGTCTGATCTGCGCCGCGCTTTCGACACGGCCTCCGCTCTCGCCCGGCTCACCGGCCTGGGCGTCACCGTCGACAAGGACCTCAGGGAACGCGGCGGCGGCGAGTGGGAGGGCCTCACCCGTGACGAGATCAGGACCGGATGGCCGGTCGAGTTCGAGGCATGGGAGGCGCCCGGCGGCGAGGACGTCGCCGACGTGGCCGACCGCGTGTCCGACGCGGTGCTCCGCTGGTCCGCGCGGCTCGACGAGGGCGGCCTGCTGGTCGTGGTCTCGCACGGAGCCGCGCTTCGGCTGGGCATCGCCCGGCTGATGGGTCTGCCGCAGGAGCTGTGGTCGTCGCTCGGCAGCATCGGCAACTGCTCCTGGTCTGTGCTGGAGGAGGGCCGCAAGGGCTGGCGCCTCATGGAGCACAACGCGGGCACGCTGCCGGAGCCCGTCAGCAGCGACGACAGCCCCGAGGCCACCACGGCCGGAAGCTGAGCGCGTCCCCGGCCGGGGGACTGAGTCGGCGGGGAGCCGGCCGGGCCGATAACCTACTGGCCATGTCCCCGACCTTCGACGGCGCCGTGTCCCGAGACGAGGTCCGATGATCGGCGCGTTCTCCGGCTGGCTGATCGGCGCCACGCTGCTGCTCGCACTGGTGGCCGTGATCACGGCGATCCGTGACCGGCCGATGGGCGTGGTGCTGCTGGCCGGACTGGCCGTGCTGGAGGTGGCGCTGCTCGTCCAGGCGGGACTGGCCCTCGCCGATCTCGGCCAGGTGCGGGAGAAGGCCACCTTCATCGGATATCTCGCTGCGACGGTCGTTCTCCCACCGGCCGCCGTGTGGTGGGGCCGGGCGGAGCGCACGCGCTGGGGCCCGGGCGTCATCGCGGTGGCCGCTTTCACCGTGGCCGTCATGACCGGGCGGCTTCTGCAGCTGTGGGACGCGACGGCATGACCTCGGGTGCGTCGGCCGAGCAGACGGTCGGGTCGGGGCCCGGCCGCGTGCTGGTCGCGTTGTACGGAGTGTTCGCCCTGGCCGCCTCCGCCCGTGCCGCCGTACAGATCGCGACGAAGTTCGCCGAGGCGCCGCTGGCGTACCTGTTGTCGGCCTTCGCGGCCGTCGTCTACATCGTGCTCACCGTGGCGCTGGCCCGCGGTGCCCGCCGGACGGCCCTGGTCGCCTGCGCGATCGAGCTCGCCGGGGTCCTGATCGTCGGCACGCTGAGCCTGGCCGACGCCCAGGCCTTTCCGCATGCGACGGTCTGGTCCGGTTACGGCAGCGGGTACGGCTTCGTGCCGCTCGTGCTCCCGGTGATCGGCCTGGTCTGGCTGCTGCGGCCACGTCGCTCCTGAGTCAGTCCTCCGGGCAGACAGTCCTCCGAGGCGATTGAGATACATTTGAGACGATTGTGACACCTGTTCGGGAACATTCGGCGATTCTGCTATGCTTCATCCGGTCATAGGATGTTTACATGATCGGATAGGAGTGTGTTGCCGGCATGGGTGCCGTCGCCGAATTACCGGGGAAGCGTCGCCGGGGCCTGATGCCCTGGCTCATCGCCGGGGGGATCGCCCTGGCGGCGCTGAACCTGCGGACCGCCGTCAGCAGCGTGGGCCCGGTCCTCGACCAGGTCACCGCCGGCCTTCGGATGTCCGCGGCGATGGCGGGTCTGCTCACGACGCTGCCGGTGCTCTGTTTCGCCGCGTTCGGTGCCGTGACGCCCGCGCTGTCCCGCCGCATGGGCGAGCAGCGGCTGATCCTGGTGGCGCTCGTCCTTCTCGGCGCCGGCATGGCGGCGCGCTCGCTGGTCGACAGCGCCGGGGTGTTCCTGGCGGCCAGTGTGGTGGCGCTGGCCGGTGGGGCGATCGGCAACGTGGTGATCCCGGCGCTGATCAAACGGCACTTCCCCAGGCGCGGCGGCGCCATGACGACCGTCTACACGACGGCCCTGGCCGCCGGGACGATGATCGCTGCCGCCGCGACCGTGCCCATCCAGCAGGCCGCCGGCGGAAGCTGGCATGTGGCCCTCGGTGCGTGGGCGGTCCTGGCCGCCGTCGCCGCCATTCCGTGGCTTGCGCTGTGGCGCGGTGAGCCGGAGCGGCGAAGCACCTCCCCGGGGCCCGCGGATCCCGCCGGGCGCAGCGGCAGGATGCTGCGCAGCCGGCTCGCCTGGGCGGTGGCCGGATATTTCGGCTCCCAGTCGATGATCGCCTACGTCATGTTCGGCTGGCTTCCCCTGCTGCTGCGGGACGGCGGGTACGGCCCCGGAGAGGCGGGGCTGATCCTGGCGGTGTTCACCGGCCTAGGGATCCCCGTCTCGATCGTGGTGCCGGTCCTGGCGACCCGCTTCCGCGACCAACGACCCATGGTGGCCGGTTTCGTCGTCTTCTACCTGATCGGGTTCGCCGGGCTGCTGACCGGTCAGGCGCTGTGGTTCTGGTCGATCTTCGTGGCCGTCGGCATGGGGTCCTTCCCCCTGGCGCTGTCCATGCTGGCGCTGCGCACCAGGACGGCGGCGGCCACCGCAGGCCTGTCCGCGTTCGGGCAGAGCGCCGGTTACCTGATCGCGGGGGCCGGCCCGATCGCCTTCGGCGTCCTCTACGAGGTGGGCGGCGGCTGGACGCTGCCGTTCTGCCTGCTGTTCGCCGTGGTGGCGGCGCAGGCCGTCACCGGTTGGTACGCGGGGGCGGACCGGGTGCTCGACGACGAGATGCCGCTTTCCCGGCGGGGTGAGCGATTGCGCGCCCGATTCCGGGGCAGTGGCGTCCGAGTCGACGACGGAAGGGGGAGACATGAGCTCGATCGAGCACTCCGTCGAGGTGAAGGTCCCGGCCAGGACGGCGTACAACCAGTGGACGCAGTTCGAGAGCTTCCCGGAATTCATGGAAGGTGTGGAGTCGGTCAAGCAGATCGACGACACGCGAACGCACTGGATCGTCGAGATCGCCGGCGTCCGCCGGGAGTTCGAGGCGGAGATCACCGAGCAGCACCCGGACGAGAGAGTGGCCTGGCGGTCCCTCGACCGGCCGAGGCAGGCGGGCGTGGTGACGTTTCACCGGCTGAGCGACGACACGACGCGCGTGACGCTGCAGATGGAGCACGATCCCGAGGGGCTTGCCGAGAAGGCGGGCGAGTTGCTGCAGATCGTCCGCCTGCGCGTAAGAGGTGACATGGAGCGCTTCAAGGACTTCATCGAGAAGCGCGGCGGCGAGACCGGGGCCTGGCGGGGCGAGGTCCCCGGCCCACATCAGCGGAACGGGGACGGGGAGCACGGAGAACGACGGGGTTCCGGCACCGGATACGACATCGACGAGCCGATGCCGCCGCAGCCGGTGCAGCCCGAGTATCCGCCGCAGGTGCCGCTGCCGCCCCCGGGCGCCGGCCCGATCCCGCCGGTTCCGCCGAGCGGCCGGGGCTCGGTCCCGCCGCCCGGAGCGCCGGGGCCCGTCATCTAGTGCGGCTAGTGCGGCGCGGGTCGATGACCGGCCGTCTCGGCCCGTGCCCGCCGCGG
This sequence comes from Sphaerimonospora mesophila NBRC 14179 = JCM 3151, assembly GCA_001552515.1. GTDB lineage: Bacteria > Actinomycetota > Actinomycetes > Streptosporangiales > Streptosporangiaceae > Sphaerimonospora > Sphaerimonospora mesophila. The sequence continues at coordinate 4,226 of BCRI01000191.1, read as the reverse complement.
CGGCCTCACCGCGTCCACGCGGCTTTCCCGAATCGATGGAGGATCCGGCGCGGACGTCGGCCGGTCGCGCATCCGCGAATTCCCGTGGGCGGCGGAGTGGCACGCTCCAACGATCTGGCATGGCAGCCCGAGGCGACCTGACCTCGCCTCGGGCTGCCGTGACGTAAGCCTAAGGCCTCGCCCCGCGTCGCCGCGCCCCGGGGCACCCCTTCGGCGAGAAGGTGTCGACCCGGCGGTCTCCCGGGCGCCGGCGGCCGGTCTCCCGGCACCTCGTTCCGGCGGTCTCCCGGGCGTCGGCGGCGGGTCGAGCCGGGCATCGGAATCATTGAGAGTCTCGTCCATCCGCGTGAAGGGTGGGCCTTCGGGCAGAGAGCGAAGGACCAAGGTCCCTGATATCCGGTCTGTGCTTTCCGACAGGCTGGGACCGTGAAAGCGACGCTCGCCCCCCCGGAGGGATGGAATGACCGCCGTTGCCGCCGCACCGGAGACGAGGAAGGGCGGCCGGACGGCCGCCCTCGTGCTTGCCACCGCCGGGTTCGCGGTGAACTTCTGGGCCTGGGCCCTGCTGAGCCCGCTCGGGCCGGCGTACAAGGAACTGCTCGGCCTGACGCCCTTCGAAGTGTCGGTCCTGGTCGCCATCCCGGTCATCGTCGGGTCGCTGGGCCGGATCGTGCTGGGCGCGCTGACCGACCGGTACGGCGGCCGCCTGATGTTCGGCCTGGCCAGCCTGGTCGGCGTGGTCCCGGTGGTCTTCCTCGCTTTCGCCGGCAGTTATCCGGCGCTGCTGGTCGGCGGGCTCGTCCTCGGTCTCACCGGGGCGACCTTCGCCATCGGCGTGCCGTACGTCAACGCCTGGTTCCCGCCCGAGCGCCGAGGTCTGGCGCTCGGGATCTTCGGCATGGGCAACATCGGCACCGCGATCTCCGGATTCGCCACGCCGTGGCTGGCCGAGGAGTTCGGCCGTACGGTCCCGTTCTTCGCGGTCGCCGCCGCGCTGGTGGTCGTCGGGCTCGCCTTCCTGGCGGTCGGCCGCGACGCACCGGGCACGCAGCGGGCCGCCGAGCCGTTCCTCGCCCGGTTCACCGCCGCCGCGCGGCTGCGGATCACCCGGGAGCTGGCCGCGATGTACGCGCTGACCTTCGGCGGTTTCGTGGCGTTCGGCGTCTACCTGCCGCTGTACCTCAAGGAGGTCTACGGGCTGAGCACGGCCGACGCCGCGGCACGCGCCGCCGGTTTCGTGGTGCTCGCCACCCTGGCCCGGCCGGTGGGCGGCTGGCTGGCCGACCGCGTGGGCGGCGCTCCGGTGCTCGCCTACTCGCTGGCCGCCGCGTTCACCTGCGCGATCATCGTCTCCTTCGCCCCGGCGATGCCGCTGGCGACGGTGGGCTTCCTGGCCCTGGCGGCCGCGCTCGGCCTGGGCAACGGCGCGGTGTTCGCCATGCTCGGCCGGAAGGTCCCCGCAGCCATGGTGGGCAGCGCCACCGGCGTGGTCGGCGCCGCGGGCGGCCTGGGCGGGTTCCTGCCGCCGATCGTGATGGGGCTGATCTATCAGGCCACCGGGTCGTACTCCATCGGGCTGATGCTGCTCGCCGCCGTCACCTCCGCCGCGTTCGTCTACTGCTGGTTCATCCTCAGGAGGTCCGGGCAGCCGATGGCACACGCGGGCGATACGACATGATCCGGCACAGACAATGATCCGGCAGAGAAAGAGGACATAGATGTCGAGGATAGACGGGCCGGTCGACGACGCCCTGGTGAAGCTCGGCCGGCACCTGCGGCGCGGCCAGGTCGGCGACGACCTGCGGACGCTGCACCAGATCGGGGGCCGCCGGGGCGACGTGTTCTACCGGGACCGGTGGAGCCATGACAAGGTGGTGCGCTCCACCCACGGGGTGAACTGCACCGGCTCGTGCTCCTGGAAGGTGTACGTCAAGGACGGGATCATCACCTGGGAGGCGCAGCAGACGGACTACCCCAGTGTGGGCGGCGACCGGCCGGAGTACGAACCGCGCGGCTGCCCGCGCGGCGCGGCGTTCTCCTGGTACACCTACTCGCCGACCCGGGTGCGCTTCCCGTACGCCAGGGGCGTGCTCGTGGAGATGTACCGCGAGGCCAAGGCGCGGCTGGGCGACCCCGTGGCGGCTTGGGCGGAGATCACCTCGGACCCGGACAAGCGCCGCCGCTACCAGTCCATCCGCGGCAAGGGCGGGCTGGTCAGGGTGACCTGGGACGAGGCCACCGAGATCATCGCCGCGGCGCACGTGCACACGATCAAGACCTACGGCCCCGACCGGGTCGCCGGGTTCTCCCCGATCCCGGCCATGTCGATGGCCTCCCACGCCGTCGGCGCCCGGTTCGTGTCGATGATCGGCGGCACGATGCTGTCGTTCTACGACTGGTACGCCGACCTGCCGGTGGCCTCGCCCCAGGTGTTCGGCGACCAGACGGACGTGCCGGAGTCGGCCGACTGGTGGGACGCCGCCTACCTGATGCTGTGGGGCTCCAACGTCCCGGTCACCCGTACCCCGGACGCGCACTACATGGCCGAGGCGCGTTACCGCGGGCAGAAGGTCGTCGTGCTCGCCCCCGACTACAACGACGCGGCCAAGTTCGCCGACGAGTGGCTCGCCCCGCATCCGGGCACCGACGGCGCCCTGGCCATGGCCATGGGACACGTGATCCTCAAGGAGTTCTTCGTCGAGCGGGAGACGCCGCGCTTCGCCGACTATGTCAAGCGGTTCACCGATCTCCCCTTTCTCGTACGGCTCCGCGAGCACGACGGGGGCGGCTACGTCCCCGGCAAGTTCCTCACCGCGGCGGATCTCGGCGAGGAGGGCGAGGAGGCCGCGTTCAAGACCGTGCTGCTGGACCGGGGGACCGGCGAGCCCGTCGTGCCGGGCGGCTCACTCGGCTTCCGCTACTCGGCCGAGGGGCAGGGCCGGTGGAACCTCGACCTCGGCGACGTCGACCCCACGCTGACCCTGATCGGAGCGGGCGAGGCCGTGCCCGTCTCGCTGCCGCGCTTCGACGCGGCGGCGGCGGCGGAGGCCGGGGACGGCGGGGTGCTGCGCCGCGGCGTGCCGGTCCGGCGGGTGGGCGGCCACCTCGTCACCACGGTCTTCGACCTGCTGCTCGCGCAGTACGGCGTGGCCCGCGACGGGCTGCCGGGAGAGTGGCCGGCCGGATACGACGACCCGGCCGTGCCGTACACACCGGCCTGGCAGGAGAAGATCACTTCGGTGCCCGCCGCCGCAGCGGCCAGGATCGCCCGGGAGTTCGCGCGGAATGCCGAGGAGTCCGGGGGCCGCTCCATGATCATTTTGGGAGCCGGCACCAACCACTGGTTCCACTCCGACACGATGTACCGGTCGTTCCTCGCTCTGGTGACGCTCACCGGCTGCCAGGGCGTCAACGGCGGCGGCTGGGCGCACTACGTCGGCCAGGAGAAGTGCCGCCCGATCACCGGCTGGGCACAGCTGGCCTTCGGCCTCGACTGGAACCGGCCGCCCCGGCAGATGATCGGTACGGCCTACTTCTACCTGCACACCGATCAGTGGCGCTACGACACCCACACCGCCGACGTGGTCGCCTCGCCGCTCGGCTCGGGCGTGTTCAACGGGAAGACGAGCGTCGACCTGCTCTCGCAGTCGGCCCGGATGGGCTGGATGCCGTCCTATCCCACGTTCGACCGCAACTCGCTGGATCTCGCCGACGAGGCCGAGGCGGCCGGCGGACAGCCCGGGCCGTACATCGCGGAACGGGTGAAGGCGGGCGAGCTCGGCTTCGCCTGCGAGGATCCGGACGCGCCGGAGAACTGGCCGCGGGTGCTGACGGTCTGGCGGGCCAACCTGCTCGGGTCGTCGGCCAAGGGCAACGAGTACTTCCTGCGTCACCTGCTCGGCGCCGACTCCTCCGTACGCGCCGAGGAGCTGGGGCCCGACCAGCGGCCCGTGGACGTGACCTGGCGTGAGGAGGGGCCGCGCGGCAAGCTCGACCTGCTGCTGTCGCTGGACTTCCGCATGACCTCGACCACACTGTTCTCCGACATCGTGCTGCCGGCGGCCACGTGGTACGAGAAGCACGACCTGTCGTCGACCGACATGCACCCGTTCGTCCACGCGTTCACCCCGGCGATCGATCCGCCGTGGCAGACCCGTACGGACTTCGCCGCCTTCCACGCGATCGCCAAGGCGTTCAGCGCGCTCGCCCGCACCCACCTGGGGGTG
>BCRI01000190.1 GCA_001552515.1 Sphaerimonospora mesophila NBRC 14179 = JCM 3151 | reverse complement strand
GGGCGCCGCTCTGCGGGAGATTCATCCCCAGAGGTCGCGCAGCGGTCCGGCCGACAACGGCGCCTGGGCGAGCCCGGCCTTGAAGGCCGGCCCCCACAGGGCGGGATCCAGCACGTTCTCGCCGAACACGGCGATCGAGGCGTCATCGGGGTGGATCACGTGCGTCCGTGCCGCTCCCGACTTCCCGAGTTCGGCGTCGAGGGCGGCACGGGGAGTGAGATGGCCCAATGGCTCCAGCACGATCACCGTCGTCGCGCCGGTGGCCAGGTCGGCGCTGGTCGCCGAGCGCACCCCGCCGTCCATGTAGCGCCTGCCGCCGATCTCGACGGGTGGGAAGATCATCGGTACGGCACAGCTCGAAGCAACGGCGAGCACGAGCGGGACGCCCGAGTCCCGCGTCCAGACGACGAACTCCCCGGTCTCCGTGTCCACCGAGGTGATCAGGAGTTCCCGGTCGGGCCATTCCTTGACGGGGAGCCGCTCGCCGACCGCGGCGAGCCGGTCGGCCGCGTGGTCGACGCGGGCGTCGAGAGCCATCCGGCCGACCATGCGGCGCCGCTCCACCGGTTCGATGGTGGTGTCGGCGAGCACGGCGAACGACCGCGCGGTGGCGTCCAGGTCGATGGCCGGCGCCGGACCGGTGTCGACATTTCGCTGGTGGGTGACGGCCTGCTCCAGGTCGGCTCCGGTGGCGATGAGGGTCCCGACCACTGATCCGGCGGAAGTGCCGATGATCCGGTCAGCGGTGCCGAGATCGACGCCCTCCCGGCGCAGTCCCGTTACGATTCCGGCCATCCAGGCGATCCCGGCGACTCCGCCGCCACCGAGCACGAGTGCGTTGGTCATGTCCAGAATTATGTTCCATCCGGCACCTGTCGCAAGCGCGTCGAAGTCTAGTTTTTTTGTATGGCCCCCAAACTATTGACGCCGAGGCCGCGCATGTGTGAATCTCTCTCAAGTTCCATGCACGGAGGCGGTTGACGGTCAGGGTCCCTCCTGGTCGTGCATGGCGGTTGTCCATGTCGAAGGGAAAACCGTCCATGCGAAGATTCTTCAGCATGCTCGCGGCCACCACGGTGGCCCTGGTCGGGGCGGTGGCCGTTACCACGCAGTCGGCGTCGGCCGTCGCCTCGGATCCGTACACGTTCAAGAACGTGCAGATCGCCGGGGGCGGTTTCGTCCCCGGGATCGTCTTCAGCCAGGCCCAGAAGGACCTGATCTACGCACGCACCGACATCGGCGGCGCCTACCGGTGGAACCAGTCCTCCCAGACCTGGACCCCGCTCCTCGACTGGGCCGGCTGGGACAACTGGGGCTACAACGGCGTCGCCAGCATCGCCGCCGACCCCTCTGACGCCGACAAGGTGTACGCGGCCGTCGGCATGTACACCAACAGCTGGGATCCCAACAACGGCGCGATCCTGCGCTCGTCCAACAAGGGCGACACCTGGCAGGTGACCAAGCTGCCGTTCAAGCTGGGCGGCAACATGCCCGGCCGCGGCATGGGCGAGCGCCTGGCCGTCGACCCGAACAAGAACAGCGTCCTCTACTTCGGCGCGCCGAGCGGACAGGGGCTGTGGCGGAGCACCGACTCCGGCGCGACCTGGGCCAAGGTCACCAACTTCCCGAACGCCGGCAACTACCGGGCCGGCAGCGGCGACTACGACGGCGACATCCAGGGCGTCGTCTGGGTGACGTTCGACAAGCGCACCGGCACCTCCGGCAACGCCACCCAGTCCATCTACGTGGGCGTGGCCGACAAGGACAACACCGTTTACCGGACCACCAACGGCGGCTCCACCTGGGAGCGGCTCGCCGGCCAGCCGACCGGCTACATCGCCCACAAGGGCGTGCTGGACACGGTCAACGGCTACCTCTACATCGCCACGAGCGACACCGGCGGGCCGTACGACGGCGCCAAGGGCGACGTGTGGCGCTACGCCACCGCGACCGGCACCTGGACCCAGATCAGCCCGATCCCGTCCAGCAGCGAGGACGACTACTTCGGGTACAGCGGCCTGACCATCGACCGGCAGAACCCGAAGACCATCATGGTCGCCACCCAGGTCTCCTGGTGGCCTGACGCGATCTTCTTCCGGAGCACCGACGCGGGCGCCACCTGGACCCGCATCTGGGACTGGACGTCCTACCCGAACCGCAGCTTCCGCTACAAGATGGATATCTCGGCGGCTCCCTGGCTGACGTTCGGCACCAACCCGCAGCCGCCGGAGGTCACGCCCAAGCTGGGCTGGATGAACGAGTCCGTCGAGATCGACCCGTTCGACTCCGACCGGATGATGTACGGCACCGGCGCCACGATCTACGGCACCACCGACCTCACGAAGTGGGACTCGGGCGGCCAGTTCACCATCAAGCCGATGGTGAAGGGCCTCGAGGAGACGGCGGTCCTCGACCTGATCAGCCCGCCGAGCGGGGCGCCCCTGGTCAGCGCGCTGGGCGACATCGGCGGCTTCCGCCACACCGACCTCGACGCGGTGCCGTCGATGATGTTCACCTCGCCCACCTTCACCTCGACCACCTCGCTCGACTACGCCGAGAAGAACCCGAGCGTGATGGTCAGGGCGGGCAACTTCACCGACTCCGACCGGCCGAACGACAGCCACGTGGCGTTCTCCACCGACGGCGGCGCGAACTGGTTCCAGGGCAGCGAGCCGGGCGGCGTCAACAACGGCGGCACCGTGGCGGCCGCCGCCGACGGCAGCAGGTTCGTCTGGGCGCCGGGCGACTCCGGGCAGCAGGTCGTCTACTCCGTGGGGTACGGCAACAGCTGGACGGCCTCCAGCGGCGTCCCGGCGAACGCGATCGTCGAGTCGGACCGGGTCGACCCGCAGAAGTTCTACGCGCTGTCCGGCGGCAGGTTCTATGTGAGCACCAACGGCGGCGCGAGCTTCTCCGCCACCGCGGCGACCGGCCTGCCGTCCGAGGGCGACATGCACTTCAAGGCCGTCCCCGGCCACGAGGGCGACATCTGGCTCGCCGGCAAGGGTGGTCTGTGGCGCTCCACCGACTCGGGCGCGTCGTTCACCAAGCTGCCGAACGTGACCAGCTCCATCAACATCGGCTTCGGCAAGGCTGCGCCCGGCAAGTCGTATCACGCCCTCTACCTGGTGGGTGAGATCGACGGGGTGACCGGCCTGTTCCGGTCCGACGACACGGCCGCAAGCTGGGTGCGGATCAACGACGACCAGCACCAGTACGGCAACATGGGCGAGGCCCTCACCGGTGACCCCCGGATCTACGGCCGCGTCTACCTCGGCACCAACGGCCGGGGCATCATCTACGGCGACCGCAAGGGCGGCACCCCCACGCCCACGCCGACCCCGACGCCCACGCCGACACCCACACCCACGCCTACGCCGACCTCCACCCCCACCCCCACCCCCACTCCCACTCCGACGCCCACGCCTACGCCGACCCCGACCCCGACCCCGGGTGGCAAGGCGTGCGCGGCGACGTACAAGGTGACCAACCAGTGGCCCGGCGGTTTCCAGGGCGAGGTCACGGTGAAGAACTCGGGCAGCGCCGCGATCAGCGGCTGGACGGTCAAGTGGGCGTTCGTCAACGGCCAGAAGATCAACCAGCTCTGGAGCGGGGTTCTCACCCAGTCCGGGGCGAACGTCACGGTCGGCAACGTGAGCTGGAACGGTTCCCTCGGCTCCGGGGCCGGCACCACATTCGGCTTCACCGCCGACCTGTCCGGCGGCAGCAACGCCGTACCGTCCCCGGTGACCTGCACGGCCTCCTGACCCATCCGTCCAAGGGAGGCTGACAGGACCGGCCCGGGCGTCCAGCCACGCTCGGGCCGGTCCGCCGTTTCGCATACGCTTTGTCCAGTGAACACGATCGCGATCGGGGTGTACGTCGCGGCGAGCGACGCCAGGAGCAACAAGGGCGCGATCGCCCTCGGGATGATCGAGCTGCTGACCCGCCAGGTCGAGACCGTGGGCGTGTTCCGGCCGCTCGTCCGGGCGGGCCGGGAGGACGGCCTGGTCAACACCGTGCGTGCCCGCTTCGGCATCGGCCTGCCGTACGAGATGTGCGTGGGCGTCACCTACGAGGACCTGCACGCCGACGAGGAACGGGCGACCGGTGAGATCCTTGCCCGCTATCGCGCGCTGGCCGGCCGGTGCGACGCCGTCGTCGTGGTCGGCACCGACTACACCGACGTCGGCGCGCCCACCGAGTTCGTCTTCAACGCCGAGCTGGCCGCCAACCTGGGCACGCCGGTGGTCAACGTCGTGACCGGGCTGCACCGCACGCCCGACGACATCACCGCGGCGGTCGAGATGTCCAGGAAGGAGCTCGCCGACCGGCACGCGACCGAGCTGGCCACCGTCGTCACCCGCGTCACGCCCGGCCTGGTGGACGAGGTCGCCGCCCGCGTCAGCGCGTACGTCCTGCCGGAGGAGCCGCGGCTGTCGGCGCCCACGGTGAGCGACCTGGTCGCCGCCTGCGACGGCAGGCTGTTCATGGGGGACGAGCAGCAGCTCGGCCGGGAGGTCGGCGCGCTCATGGTCGGGGCGATGTCGTTGCCGAACATCCTCGACCGGCTCTCCGACGGCGTGGCCGTCATCGTCCCGGCCGACCGCGCGGCCGCGCTGGTGCCCGGTTTGATGGCCGCGCACCGGGCGCCGACGTTCCCCGCCCTGTCCGCGATCATCCTCAACGGCGGGCTGGAGCTGCCCGAGCCGGTCATCCGGCTGCTCGACGGCATGGACATCCGGCTGCCCGTGATCACTACGGACGGGGGCACCTTCGAGACGGCCAAGGCGCTGTCGGAGGCCGAGGGCATGTTCACCCCCGACGCCAAGGGCAAGATCGACACAGCGCTCGGCCTGTTCGCCGGTCACGTCGACACCGCGGCGCTGCTGCGCAGCCTGCGGATCACCAAGGCCGCCGCGGTCACCCCGCTGATGTTCGAGTACGACCTGCTGGAGCGGGCCAGGGGCGAGCGCCGCCACATCGTGCTGCCCGAGGGCGCGGAGCCGCGGATCCTGCGCGCGGCCGACAGCCTGCTGCGGCGCGGCGTGGCCGAGCTGACCCTGCTCGGCGACGAGCGGGAGATCCGGGCCGCCGCCGCCCAGATGGGCCTGGCCGTCGACGACGCGCACGTGATCAGCCCGTTCGACGAGGAGCTGCGCGAGCTGTTCGCCCAGGAGTACGCGCGGCTGCGGGCGCACAAGGGCATGACGCTCGCGCAGGCCCGCGACGCCGTCACCGACGTGTCCTACTTCGGCACGCTCATGGTCCACCTCGGGCTGGCCGACGGCATGGTCTCGGGCGCCGCCCACACGACGGCCCACACCATCCGCCCGTCGTTCGAGATCATCAAGACCTCGCCCGGCGTGGGGACCGTGTCCAGCGTCTTCTTCATGTGCCTCGCCGACCGGGTCCTCGTGTACGGCGACTGCGCGGTCGTCCCCGATCCCACGGCAGAGCAGCTCGCCGACATCGGGATCTCGTCGGCGGAGACCGCGGCCAGGTTCGGCGTCGAACCCCGCGTCGCGATGCTGTCCTACTCCACCGGGGAGTCCGGAACGGGCCCCGAGGTGGACAAGGTGCGCCGGGCCACGGCGCTCATCCGCGAGCTGCGGCCGGACCTGCCGGTGGAGGGCCCGATCCAGTACGACGCCGCGGCCGAGCCGAGCGTGGCCAGGGCGAAGATGCCGGGCAGCCCGGTCGCCGGGCGGGCCACGGTGTTCGTGGTGCCCGACCTCAACACCGGCAACAACCTCTACAAGGCCGTGCAGCGCAGCGCCGGCGCCGTGGCCGTCGGACCGGTGCTGCAGGGCCTGCGCAAGCCGGTCAACGACCTGTCCAGAGGCGCGACCGTCGACGACATCGTCAACACCGTGGCGATCACCGCCATCCAGGCGCAGGCGCATGGCCGGGCGGGTGGCCCGGGGCGGGAGGAGACGCCGTGATCGACCAGGTGCTCGTACTCAACAGCGGCTCGTCCTCGATCAAGTATCGCCTGATCGACATGACGGCACGCCGGGAGACCGCACGCGGCCTCGCGGAGCGGATCGGTGAGGAGACCAGCGTCCTCACGCACGACGGCGTTCGGGTGGAGCGGCGGCTCGCCGACCACGAGGAGGGCCTGCGGGCCGTGCTGGCCGCGTTCGCGGAGCACGGGCCGCCGCTGGACCGGGTGGCGGCGGTGGGCCACCGGGTGGTGCACGGCGGCAGCAGGTTCGTCCAGCCCACGCTCATCGACGACGAGGTCGAGCGGGCGATCGAGGAGCTCGCTCCGCTCGCTCCGCTGCACAACCTGCCCAACCTGGAGGGCATCCGGGTGGCCCGCCGCGTGTTCCCCGATCTGCCGCACGTCGCGGTCTTCGACACCGCGTTCCACGGCACGCTCCCGCCGCACGCCTACACCTACGCCGTGCCGCGCGAGTGGACGGAGAAGCTCGGCGTGCGCCGGTACGGTTTCCACGGCACCTCCACCGCGTACGTCTCCCGGCGGGCCGCCGACCTGCTCGGCAGGCCGTACGACGAGGTCAACTCGATCGTGCTGCACCTCGGCAACGGCGCGAGCGCGACCGCCGTGCTCGGCGGGCGCAGCGTGGACACCTCGATGGGCATCACTCCGCTGGCCGGCCTGGTGATGGGCACCCGGTCGGGTGACATCGACCCCGCGCTGCCGGCGTACCTGAACCGCGTCGCCGGCATGAGCCTGGCCGATGTCGACGACGCGCTCAACCGGGAGAGCGGCATGCTCGGCATGTGCGGCGCCAACGACCTGCGCGAGGTGTGGAAGCTCGCCGACTCCGGCGCGCAGGACGCCCGGCTGGCGATGGAGGTGTACGGCCACCGCCTGCGCGGCTACATCGGGGCCTACTACGCCGTGCTCGGCCGGGTGGACGCGCTGGTGTTCACCGCCGGGGTGGGGGAGCACGACGCGCGGACCCGGGCGCTCGCCGTCTCCGGGCTGTCCCGGCTCGGCATCGAGATCGATCCGGTGCGCAACGCCGCCCCGGAGACCGGCCCCCGGACGATCTCGCCCGAGGGGGCCGAGGTCGCCGTGCTGGTCATCCCCACCGACGAGGAGATGGAGATCGCCGATCAGACGGTCGCCTGCGTCGAGTCGCGGTCGCACTGATCGTCGGTGGGCCCGGTTATTCTGGCTGCTGAAAACTGGGGGTGATCGGATGGCGCTGGCCGAGGACAGCCAGACGGGGGCCGGGGAGTCCGAGATGCCCGGATGGCGTGACCGCGTGCGGGCCCGGCGCGGTGGTCACCTGGCTCTGCGGATCGTGATCGGGACGATCGGCTGCATCATGATCGTGGGTGGACTGATCATGGTGCCGTTCCCCGGGCCGGGCTGGCTCGTGGTGTTCGCCGGTCTGGCGGTGCTGGCCACCGAGTTCCCGTGGGCCTCCAGGTTGCTGGAGCTCGTCAAGCGAATCGTCCTGGCCGCGACCGACTGGCTCAAGCGGCAGAACTGGTTCGTCCGCATCGTCGCGGGCCTGCTGACCTTCGCCTGCGCCGCCGCCATCGTGTGGGCGACGCTGAAGCTGACCACGGGGATCGATCTCATCCACATGGCCCGCGCATTCGTGCTACGGGGCATGTGAGGACAGGACGCGTGAGGGGACAGGGCACTCGAAGACGGGGTGTACGAGTACGGGCCGGGTGGTGACGGGGTCCGGGTGGTGACGGGGTCCGGGCGAGGACCGCCGGGCCGGGTCAGATGCAGAGCGCCGTCAGAGGACAGCCGGCCGGTCAGATGCAGAGCGCGGCCAGAGGTGGGAGAGCCGGGTCAGAGGTAGAGACCGGTGCCGTGCTCGGTCTGCTGGGTGGCCACCGCGTGCAGGTCGCGTTCGCGCAGCACCAGATAGATCTGGCCCTGCACCTCCACCTCGTACTGGTCCTCGGGGTTGAACAGGACCTTGTCCCCGGCTTTCACGGATCGGGCGTTGGCGCCGGCTCCGCATACTTCGCCCCAGACCAGCCGGTTGGCCATCTTGACGGTCGCCGGGATGACGATGCCCCCGCTGCTGCGGCGTTCCTCGGTCTCCCGCTCGATCCTGATCATGACGCGGTCGTGGAGCATTTGGATCTCGAACTTCAGGTCGGCCACGCTGGCAGTCTACGCGGTCAGGACCGGCCCATGGCCAGGTCATAACCGGTGCCTGAACGGCGGTAGACGCGGCCGGTGCCCCACTTGAGCACCTCGAAGCGGACGTGGACGGTGTTGGAGCGGACTCCGGTGAGGTCGGCCATCATCTTCTCCGACAGGTCGACGATGGCCGGAATGTCGTGCTGGGCGACCGCCCATTCGGCCGGGCCGAAGTCCTCGACGACGCCGATGACGCTCTTGCCCCGATAAGTGATCTTCACCTTGGTGCCGAGGGGCCAGTAGGGGCTGGCGATGGTCTTGTAGCGCATCGGCTTGCCCGAGGCGGTCGCGGCGTCCCAGAAGGAGGTGGCCGTGGCCTTACCCGAGGGGAGCTTGGGTGTGGGGGAGGCCTCCGGGGTGGGGGAGGCGCCTGGCGATGCGGAAAGGGCCGGCGACGGGACGGGGGACGGGGGGACGGAGGTGGTCGGTTCCGGGATGGGGCGCCGGAGCGGCGGCCCGGCCGCGGCGTGGGCGGTGGCGGCGGTGCCGGTGGCCAGCAGGACACCGGCGACGGTCAGGGTGATCGCGTGACGGGTGTGCTTGAGCATGGGTTCCTTTCGCCCGGTCGCGGGGCCCACCGCGGCGGGCATGCGACAGCGGCCCGAGAGGTGCGGGAGGGAAGCCCCTTTACGCGTCTTTGGCGACGACTTTGCGACTTCTACAGATTTGGGGTAGTTGATTCCGGAAAAACCGGATGATGTGCATGAGTATAGGGAAAGAAACGGCAAAAGGGACAAGTGACACCAAACGGACGGTAGATCTTCCTTGACCTCGATTGGTGGTGATCTTGCAGTTGCTCGCACGAATGATGGTTCACCTGCGGGTCCACCCTTCGTGATCTTGCAGATAATCGCCGAATGGTGGTTGATCAGGGGATTCTTCATGCGTGATCTCGCACTGCAAGATCGGCGATGCCGTACGCCCTGGTCAGCGCCGAGGCGTGACAGATATTGCAAGATCAATAACGGGAAAGACGCAGGTCAACGGATCCTGTGCGAGTATTCGCAAGATCACGGGGAGGGGGAGGGGGAG
>BCRI01000189.1 GCA_001552515.1 Sphaerimonospora mesophila NBRC 14179 = JCM 3151 | reverse complement strand
ACCGTGATGGGCTGAGCCCGGCGATCGAACGGCAGGCGGCGGCCGGGACGGCCGTTCCTCCGCCGCCCCGGCCGAAGCGCACGGGGGAGACGACGCGCACGGACGGACGGTTCTGCCGTACCCGGTGATGGAGCCGTCCGTGGCGTGTAGTGTTGGGGAAAACAGGTTGTGTCGAAGTCCCGGTATGCGTAACAGCGTCTGCGGAGCTATGACAGCGGGCGTCTACCGGATGAAGCCATGGCTTTCCAAGGCGGTCGGTCGCAGCAGCCCCGAGATCACTCCGTGGCTCTCGGAGATCGTTTCAACAAGGAGAGAGAGCATGGCTCAGGGAACCGTCAAGTGGTTCAACGCCGAGAAGGGCTTCGGCTTCATCGCCCCCGACGACGGGACCGCGGACGTCTTCGTCCACTACTCGGCCATCGACGCCGGCGGTTATCGGTCCCTGGAGGACAACCAGCGGGTCGAGTACACCGCGGGCCAGGGCGCCAAGGGCCCGCAGGCCGAGCGCGTACGACCGCTGTAATCAGTGCCGTGACAGCGGCAGGTGACGGCCGGGCAGTGGCCTGGCCCGTCACCCAATGAGCGACAAGGCCCCGGGCTCTCACCGAGTCCGGGGCCTTCTCATGCGGAGGGCCCTCACCCTGGCCCGGGCGACGACACCTCGACGGCGCCTCGACCGCCGGATGCCGCCCTGCCCCTACGAAAGCCGTTCCACGATCATGGCGATGCCCTGTCCGCCGGCCGTGCACATCGTCTGCAACCCGAGCCGGCCGTCGTGGGACTCCAGGGAATTCAGGAGGGTGACCGTCAGCCGTGCGCCGCTCATGCCGAACGGATGCCCCATCGCGATCGCACCCCCGTTCACGTTCAGCCGATCGTCAGGGATGTCCAGGTCTCTCTGGCAGGCCAGCACCTGTGCCGCGAACGCCTCGTTGATCTCGACCTGGTCGATGTCCGCCATGGTCATGCCGGCCTGTCCGAGCACCTTGCGGGTCGCCTCGACCGGCCCGAGGCCCATGATCTCCGGTGACAGCGCGCTGACGGCCGTCGCCACGATCCGCGCCCGTGGCGTGAGTCCCAGCGCACGTGCCTTGGCGTCGCTCATCACGACCAACATGGCCGCGCCGTCGTTCAGCGGGCAGCTGTTGCCGGCCGTGACCCGGCCGTCGGGACGGAACACCGGGGGAAGCCGGGAGACCACCTCGTAGGTGACGCCGCGCCGGGGCCCGTCGTCGGCGGTGACGACCCGCCCGTCCGGCAGGCGTACCGGGCAGATCTCCCGGGCCCAGAATCCACTGTCGGCCGCCTCCTCCGCACGCCGCTGCGAGCGTACGGCGAAACGGTCCATGTCCTCCCGCTCGATCCCCTTCAACTGCGCCACGTTCTCTGCGGTCTGGCCCATCGGGATGTGCGCGTCGGGGAGCAGCCCGAGATCCCGCGGATCGTCCCAGCCGTGTGCGCCCTGGTCGACCCGCCGTCTGGTCCGCTCGCCGGGCGCGGTGAAGATCTCGTTTCTCGTGTCGGGCCACCCGTCGGCCGTTCCCCTGGCGAACCGGGACACCGTCTCGACGCCGACCGAGAGGTACGCCTCGCCCTCACCGGCCTTGATCGCGTGGAAGGCCATCCGGGTGGTCTGCATCGACGAGCCGCAGTAGCGGTTGACGGTGGTCCCCGGAAGCCCGTCCAGACCCAGTTGGATCGCCGCGATGCGGGCCAGGTTGAAGCCGGACTCCCCCGCCGGCTGCGCGCAGCCGAGCAGCAGGTCCTCGAAGTCCGCCGGGTCGGCCTCCGGCACGAGCTCGAAGCCACGCCGGATGACCTGGGTGACCAGATCATCCGGGCGTATCGTCGCGAGTGACCCCTTCACCGCGCGGCCGATGGGCGATCTCACGGCCGCGACGATGACCGCCTCAGGCATTACTTCCCCCTCCGGCGGGACGGGCCCGGCACGCCCGGAGCGGCCGGCCGCGCCCCTCGGCGCCGTGGCGCGCGTGCGGGGTCGAACGGCCGCAGTTCCGGAACGTCTCGGCCCTCGATGAGCCGTACGAGCAGGTGCGCGGTCGAGGGCGCCATCATCACGCCGAGCATGTTGTGCCCGGTCGCCAGGAAGATCCGCGGCCATCCCGGTGCCGCGCCGATGAAGGGAAGCCCGTCCGGGGTCATCGGACGCGGCCCCATCCACTCGGCCGTACGCCGGGCCCAGTCGACGCCCGTGAAGTAGGGCGCGGCCGCGTTGACGACCTCCCGGATGCGGCGTCGGTTGAACCTGTCGTCCCTGGCGTCGAACTCCATCGTTCCGGCGATGCGCACACCTCCGTTCAGCGGGACGGCGCCGACGTGCGCCTCCTCCAGCTTCAGCACGCGGGTCAGCGGCGCGGCCGGAGCGATACCGAAGCTGTATCCCTTACCGGGGCGTACCGGGAGGTCGAGCCCGAGATCGCCGGTCAGGTCGGCGGAACCTGCTCCGGCCGCGATGACGACACGCGCGGCGGCGAAGCCACCGACCGTGGACTCGACGCGTACGTCCTGAGACGACGGGACGACGCGCGTCACCCTCGCGCCCTCGTGAATCACGACGCCGTCGGCGCGCAGGGCATCGGCGAGCGCGTCCACGAAAGCGCTCGGGTCGACCTGCCCCTGGCCGGACAGCACGAACCCGGATCGCGCCCGCTCACCCAGGCACGGCTCCAGGGCACGCAGCTCCGGCCCGTCCAGGATCTCGCCGAGGTCGCGCTCGACCGGGTAGTGCTCGCGCAGGAACGCGCGCTTCCGCTCGGCCCGCTCCCGGGAGGGGAAGAGGTACAGATATTCACGCTTCGTGAGCTCGACGCCCACCCCGCCGTCCGACAGCGCGGCGAACCGCTCATAGGTGTCGGCTCCCAACCTCGCCAGCGCCCGGACACCGGTCCTGAAGCGGCCGGCGGTGGCGTTGGCGGCCATGCGCAGGAGGAACGTCCCCATGGTCAGCGCCGCCGTCGGATGGACGTAGAGGGCGCTGTCCTTGCGGTACATGTTCTTCAGCGCGGTGCCGACGATGCCGGGCGCCGGGAGCGGGCCCACGATCGACGAGCAGATCTCTCCCGCGTTCCCGCGGGAGGCGCCGCTGCCGACCCGGTCCCGTTCGAGGACGACGACCGGATGGCCCCGGTGCGCGAGCTCCCACGCGACGCAGAGCCCGAGCACACCGCCCCCGATGACGACCGTCGGCCGCGACGCCGCTTCCCGCGTGCTCCTGTTCACGGTCGTCATCCCCGGCTCCGCGCCGACTCGACGGCGGCACGGCGCGCGGCGGTCGCCGGCTCGTCGACCTCGAAGGCGTCGGTGAACACGACCCCGTAGACGTCACGCGCGGCCTCGACGCTCACCATGCGGTTGAGCACATCGGCCAGCACCAGGGCGGGATCACGCAGCAGCGGATCGCCGTACCCCCCGCCGCCGGGCGTGTAGAGGGTGACCGTGTCGTCGTAGTCGAGGCTCATCGTGGGGCCGGTCTGGTACGGCAGTTCCCGCTCGGACTCCCTGCCCTCGTTGATGACCCACCGGCTCGGTGCGCCGCTGTGCCCGCCGAAGAGGCCCTTCGGGGGTACGGCCGAGTGCTGGGAGGTGTGCGAGAACCTGGCCGCCTCACCCCTGACCTGCCAGCTCAACTTCAGGCCGAGCCCGCCGCGGTGTCGGCCGGCGCCGCCGGAGTCGGGGTAGAGCGCCTTCGAGCGGTAGAGCACGGGGGCTTCGCATTCGGAGCTCTCGATGGAAGGGCTGGCGACGTTGGTGATCCATCCCGGCATCGCGCTCAGGCCGTCCCGGTCCGCCCGGGCGCCGAGGCCGCCGGTGCTCGGTCCGGTGCCCATCCGCCATTCCTGGCGAGCCGAGACGTCGCCGCCCTCCGGATGCGTGGTGGTGTTCACCGCGGATCCGCGACCGTAGATGAGACCGCAGGAGTTGGCCACCACCGCCTTCGGCAGCACCGCGGCCATGGCCTCGAAGATCATGTCCACGATCTGATGGGTCACCGCCATCCGCTGGTACACCGCCGCCGGAGGAGTGGGGTTGACGATGGAGCCCTCGGGCGCCTCGATCGTCACGAGGTCGGCCGGGCCCTGGTTCTTGGGGATGTCCGGCGGCATCATCGCCAGCAGGCCGAAAAGGCAGGCCGAGATGGTCGCCGACTTCGGGCAGTTGATCGGGCCCGCGATCTGCGGGTCGGAACCGGAGAAGTCGAAGGTGATCCGGTCGCCGGCCACCTTCATGGCGAGCCGGAGCGTGACTGGCCCGCCCATGCTGCCGTCCTCGAGCAGCGACTTCTCCGCCCGATAGACACCGTCCGGAACGCGCCTGATGTAGTCGGCCGTGCGCCGCGCCGCGTAATCGATCTGCGCGTCCACCGCCTGGAGGACGACGTCCTTGCCGTACCGCTCCAGCAGACGCAGGAACCCCTCGGCGCCCACGTGCGCCCCGGACACCTGGGCCAGCAGATCGCCGCGCTGCGCGTACGGCACGCTGGTGTTGGTCAGGATCAGTTTGAGCAGGTCCTCGTCCAGGACCCCGGCGGAGTACAGCTTGACCGGCGGGATCCGCAGCCCCTCCTCGAAGATGCTGGTGTGCCAGTCGTTCGGATCCAGGCCACCGGCCCCCGCCAGATGCGCGAAGATCGTGGAGAAGCCCACCAGCTCGCCGTCGTAGAAGATCGGCTCGTAGACGATGAAGTCGGCCGTGTGGTGCGCTCCGACGCTGCCGTCGACGTACGGGTCGTTGGTGAGGATGACATCGCCGGGGACGAGCGTGTGCGGCGGGAAATGCCGCTTCAGCATCCCCTTCAGACAGGGACCGAGCGCGTTGAGGTGGACCGGCACGTTGGCGCCTTCCGCGACCAGCCGCCCGGTCGCGTCGAAGATCGAGGACGAGCAGTCCTTGCCCTCCTTCAACAGCAGGGAGTAGCTCGTCCGGGTCATCGTCTCGGTCATCTGCTCGGCGAGGGATTCCAGCGCGCTCCGGATGACCTCCACGGTCACCACGTCCAGGCTGCGACCTGAGGCGCCGTCTCGCGTATCCGCTGAATTCACGAAATTCTCTTTCATGTGTCGGGCCGTCGGAAGGGGGCGCTCACCGCATGGTGAGCACGAGCGTGCCGATGGGACTCACGGAAAGGCGCTGGTCGGGCCACATGACGGTGGTGCTACCCGACTCCTCGATGATCGCGGGGCCCTCGATGACGTGGCCCGGCCGCAGCAGAGCGCGGTCGTAGACGGGGGTGTCCGTCGGCTCGTCGAACACGACCTGACGCCGTTCCTTGAGCGCCTCGTCGGCGCACGCGGTCGCGGTCGGCTCCAGCCGGGGGAAGCCGGGCTTGGCCGTCGCGGCGACCGCGGACACCCGAAGGCTCACGAGCTGCACCGGGTCGTCCGGAGAGGCGTGGCCATAGCGCTGCTCGTGGAGCCGGTGGAAGGACGTGGCCAGCCGGTCGAGCGCCCGGTCTCCGTACCCCCTTTCGAAGGGGACCACGAGCTCGAAGCTCTGGCCGCGATAGCGCAGCTCCGCGGTCCGCAGCACCGTGATCCGGTCAGTCGCGATGCCTTCGGACACGAGCTCCTTGGCCGCCTCGGTCTCGAGCTGGTCGTACCACTCGTTCACCATGCCGACGTCGACCTCGTCCAGCGGGCAGAGCCGGGAGGCGACCGCGTCGCAGCTCTGGTCGGCGAGGAGCAGGCCCATCGCCGAGACGTTGCCGGGGCTCGGCGGGACGACCACCGTCGGGATGCCGAGTTCACGTGCGGCGTCGCTGACGATCAGGCCGCCGGCTCCGCCGAATCCCACGATCGCGAAATCACGGGGATCCAGCCCGCGGGCGATGGACACCCGTCGGATCGCGCGGACGCTGTCGGCAGCGGCGATCGCGATGGCCCCGGCGGCCCAGCGCTCGGGATCCCAGTCGTCGGTGTCGTGCCTGGACAGCGCCAGCGCACGGTGAGCTGCCTGCCGGTCGAGTCGCTGCCGCCCGCCGAGGAAGTAGTCCGGGTTGAGCCGCCCGGTGACCACGGCCGCGTCGGTCAGGGTGGGCCTGGTCCCGCCGGCGCCGTAGCAGACCGGCCCGGGGCTGGCTCCCGCGCTGTCCGGTCCGACCCGTAGCGCGCCGCCCTCGTCGATCCAGACGATCGATCCGCCGCCGGACCCGATCGGGGTGATCTCGATGCTCGACAGCTGGATCGGGTGCCCCAGCAACTCGTCGCGCGGCACGACCGTGGGGGCCCCGTCTATCGCCACCGCCAGGTCGGTGCTGGTTCCCCCCATGTCGTAGGTGATCACGTTGGCGCAGTCGACCTCGGCGGCGAAGTACGCGCCGGCGATGGCCCCGGCGACCGGGCCGGAGTTGGCCACGCGGATCGGCCGCTCCGCCGCCTGCCTGAGGCTGAAAGTGCCGCCGCTGCCCTGCATCGTGAGCAGGGTGGCGCCGAAACCGGCCGTTTCCGCCTGCTCGGCGAAGTCCACGAAGTGGGCGCTCAGTTTCGGTTTGACGTAGGCGTCGAGGGCGGTCGTGCTGGCACGCTCGTACTCGGAGACGCGCGGGCTCACGACCGAGGAGAGCGACACCGGGATCTCCGGCGCCTCCTCGGCCAGGATCTGCGCCACCCGCACCTCATGGGCGGGCTCGCTGTAGCTGTGGAGGAAACAGACCGCCACGCTCTCCAGGCCCAGTTTCCGGATGGCCCGCGCGACCTGCCGGACCTGCTCCTCGTCGAGCGGCTCGACTTCGTGGCCGCGGAAATCATGGCGTTGCCGGACTTCGAAGCAGTGCCGACGTTCGATGATCGGCGGGCCGGGCTCCCACTGGACGTCGTAGATGTTGCCGCTGCGGTAGGAGTTCCTGACCTCAAGGACGTCGCCGAACCCGGCGGTCGTGAGCAGTCCGGCGGAGATGCGTTCGCCCTGGAGGATCATGTTGACGGCGACGGTGGTCCCGTACACGATCGTGTGCACGTCCGCCGGTCGTGCCCCCGCGTTGTCGAGGATTCGCGCGGTTCCCGAAAAAACGGCGTCAACTATTCTTCGGGGCGTCGAGGGAACTTTTTCGAACCAGATCTCCCCCGTCTCCTCGTCCAGCAACACGAGGTCCGTATGTGTTCCGCCAGTGTCGATACCAAGTCGGTACATCCGTTTTCCCTAGTTTCTCTGGTCAAGACAGCGCAGGCGGGCCGCCGCGAAGGTCGCGCGGCTCGATTCCGGCCTTGGCGAGCGCCGAGAGCTCGCATTTCGAGAATCACGCGATTTCGACACGCCCCCGGCTCTTCATCGTCTTCGGTAACTTTATGAACCGGAGTTGTTCGGACATATAGCCAACTGTCCACAACCGGCCGAGGATGCGTGGCCATTTGGAGCCGCGGCGCATGGCCCGCCCCCGTGCAGCAGGGCACGCTCGGCGTCCGACCACGGCGTGGCGGATCGGTCGGCGCCGCTCGACAGCCGGGCGATCCTCGTGGTCGACCGGACCACGACCGCCCCACCGGCGAGATCGACGCCGCGCGAGACCAGGTCCACGGACGCGCGGCCGACGCGGGAGCACCAGGACTCGAAGCGGATCTCCTCCCCGACCGTCGCCTGGGTCAGGCCGAACGCGGTTCTGGCCACCACCAGCACACCGCCGATCCCCGGTCGCCAGGTGGACACGGCGTCATGCCGCGCCTCCTGGAGCAGGTCGGCCGCTGCGACAGGCGACAGGCATCCGCCGGCCGTCCGGTCCGTCACGCGCACCGGAAGGACCACGGTCCACGGCGAGGGGCGGGGCGGCGTACGCGCCTGCGCCCCGGAGCCGAGACCCGCCCACGACATGTCGGGTCCGCCCAGGGTCACGGGCGGGGCGAGGAAGACCTCCGCCGAGACGCAATCGGCCACGCCTCCGCCGGGCTCGACCACGCCCGCGTCGCAGACGACGAGCACGCCGTCCACCTGTTCGACGGGCTTCGCGCGAACCTCGATCGGGGTCCCCACCGCC
Organism: Sphaerimonospora mesophila NBRC 14179 = JCM 3151; assembly: GCA_001552515.1. Taxonomy (GTDB): domain Bacteria; phylum Actinomycetota; class Actinomycetes; order Streptosporangiales; family Streptosporangiaceae; genus Sphaerimonospora; species Sphaerimonospora mesophila. Next base: position 1,414 of record BCRI01000189.1, on the reverse strand, counting down.
TGGACCGTCCTGCGGTAGCGGATGTCCACCGACCGCCACACGAGTTCGCCGGGCGCACGCCGGGCGCTCCCCGGCTCCGCCGTGTCCGGCGGCGACCAGGAGGCGAGCGCCTGCGACACCCCGATGTGGACGAACCTGAGCCAGGCGACGTTGTTGACATGCCCCGCGACGTCGAGATCGGAGAACCGTACGGCCAGCCGGGCCCGCCAAGGGTCGCGAGGCATCGTCACCCGGCCTCCCCCGAAAGGGCTCGCCGTGGATTCTCGATCAGGATGTGGTCGAGCTCCCCCTGGTCGACGCCGGCCTGCGACAGTCGCCGGGAGAAGTGCCGGGGGATGTAGCCGAATCCGCCGCCGCCGTACGCCTGCAGGTGGTCTCTTCCGCACACGTCGTGGCTCAGCAGGATGTTGTCGATGAAACCGGCGCGGATCAGCGAGACGATGTGGGCGACCCGCGTGTTCAGCGCGAATTCCGAGCCCGGGCGGATCGTGTCGAACTGCACGTAGCATCCGCTTCTGGCGAGATCGAGATGATACTCGGGGATGTTCACCGTGTCGCAGTGACCGATGATCACCCGATCGGGCGCCACGCCCTCTTCCAGCAGCAGGTCGAGTTGCCTGCGGCCCACCGGCCAGCGCGCCGCGTGCGTGCTGATCGCCGCGTTGGTACGGCGACACGCGCGGGCCGAGGCACGCAGGTTGCGCTCCTCCCTGGGCGAGACGAACCACTGGTCCGCCCCGACCTCGCCGATGAGGCCCGCCCTGATCCGCGTTCCGGCGAACCCCTCCAGCAGGTCTCTGACCAGCAGATCGCGGATCGCGTCGATGCTCTTGCGGTCGAATTCCTCGTAGGCCAGATAGGGATCGCGATAGTGGCCGGTCCCCAGGACGATCCGTACGCCGGTCGCGGCCGACAGCTCGAGCAGGGCGGCGACGTTGTCCGGCGCCCTCGTGTGCTCGGCCGACGCGGCGGCCGGCCTCCCCGCGCGGTAGACGCCGCCCGGGTCCGGACTCGCGCCCCAGGTCAGCTCGGCGGGTGTCACGTCGACCAGCGTCACCCCGCCGGCCTCCCGATAGCGGTCGAGCTCATGCCGCATCAGATGGAAATCCTGGATCAGCCCCGTGCCCCGATATTCGCGCAACAGGTTGATGAAGACGTGCTCGTGCATGAGGGTCATGCCGAGCTGTCCGCCCTCCACGGCTCCGGTCACGGTCATGATCTGTGTCATAGCGATCAGGCCTTACTCAGCACACGTTTCAGACCCAGTGCCCGCTCGATCAACGCGACGGCCGCGAGCGAGAACACGATGAGGACCACCGACAACGCGGCGACCTGGGGATCTGTGTTGTTGGAGACGTAGCGGAACACCACCACCGGCAGGGTCGTTCGGCCGGTGCCGACCACGAAGAGCGAC
>BCRI01000188.1 GCA_001552515.1 Sphaerimonospora mesophila NBRC 14179 = JCM 3151 | reverse complement strand
CCGCCGTCTCCAGCGTCCCCGTGGCCACCCCCTCCCCCAGTCCCCAGCCCCCCGCCGTGACGCTGGACGAGGCGCGCGAGGCGCTCGACACGTTCCTGGCGACCGACGGGGTGGTCCGCGCGGCCCAGGCCGACCGGTGGACGATCTCCCTGACCCGGGACGGCCGACGCCCCATCACGGTGGCCCGGCTCCACTCCCGCTCGGCCAAGGCGTCCCGATACACCTGGCGGCATCATCAGGTGTTCGTGCCGCGGCAGCGGCCGGGGAGCTCGCCCCAGTGGTTCGCCGCCACCGCCGAGCGGCGGGACGCCTCCGGCCGGTCGCGCACCGTCATGCTGGCCTTCGCCCGGGCGGGCGCGGACTCGCCCTGGCAGAACAGCTCCGAGTCCCTGCTCTACGAGGACGAGGAGGCGCCCGAGGTGGCCGTCGACGAGGAGGGCTACGCGACGGCCCTGGACCCACGCGACCAGAGCGTGGCGGTCAGCCCGAACCTCCTGGGCCCCCTGCACGCGACCGTCGCCGAGGAGGGGCCCAAGGGCTTCGCCTCGGCACTGATCGCCGCCGGCCCGCACACGACCGGCTTCTCCGCCGACATCGAGGCCACCAGGCAGGAGGCCCAGGGCCGCGACTGCATGAGCTACAACTCGATCTTCGCGGTGGGGTCGAACTACCCGATCTACGCCCTGCGGACGGCGGACGGCGGCGCGCTCGTCTTCTACACCCTGGTGCGCACCTCCACCTGGTCGACCGATCCCGGCCTCAAGTGCGGCAAGGGCCGTCCGGTGGCGATCCCCCGGGAGGCCCGGTGGCTGCTGTCCACCAAGGACATGCAGATCTACGGCAAGCGCCGCATCCAGGAGACCCAGCAGTACGTGACCGCCGTACCGCCCAAGACCTCGACGGCCCCCGTGCACGTCATCGGCTACGAGGGCGCCGTCACCGAGGCCTCCAACAGCTGACCCTCCCCGCCCCCCACTCCCCTTGCCCGTGATCTTGTAGTTTCTCGCAGACAAGCCTGCCCACCTGCGCGATCTCTCTCCATGATCTTGCAGTTTCTCGCACAGACCCCGGCCCACCTGCGGTTTCACCTTCCGTGATCTTGCAGTGCAAGATCACGGAAAGTGTTCACCCTGGCCAGACGCTCTTCTTGCGAGTTTTTACAAGATCACGACGGGAGGGATGGGCCGGGGTGATCACGCCCCTGCCTGCGGGAGCTTGCTGGACGAGACCAGGGTCCGTACGGCACGCAGGGCCACGGAGAGCGTGGCGAGATCGAAGGTGTCGCTCTCCCAGATCTCCGACAGCGTCTGGCGTGCCCGCTTGACGGCGGCCCGGTTCGCCTCCGTCCAGTGGGCCAGCCGCTCCTCCGGCGACAGCCCCGGCTCGCTGTGGATCAGCACGTCGCGGGTGAGCGCGGCGTGTGCCGCGTACAGGTCGTCACGCAGCGCGGCGCGGGCGATCGAGTTCCACCGGGTGTCCCTGGGAAGCGCTATCACCCGCTCGCGCAGGCGGGCGATCTGCAGCCGGTCGGCCAGGTCGAAGTAGACCTCGGCCACCTCGTCGACCGGCCTGCCGGTGAACGCGGCGGTCTCGACCAGGTCGAACGTGGAGTAGGCGGGCACCATGGCGGCGACCCGCTCGGCCAGCTCGTCCGGCACGCCGCGGAGGGTGAAGGAGTCCCTGCGCTCCTCGTAGGCCGACAGATCCGACCCGGTCAGCAGCTTCGGCAGGTGCGGCAGCAGATCCCTCGCGCCGTCCAGGAAGACCTTGCCCGTGGAGGCGAGATCGAGCGGCGGCCTGCGGTTGCCGAGCATCCAGCGGGTGCCGCGCTCGGACAGCTTGCGCGCCTCGAACAGCATGGCGAGCCGGGTGGCGCTGTCCACATCGTGGTCCAGCGACTCTATCTGGCGGACGAAGCCGGGCAGATCGAACACCTCGCGGGTCACCAGGTATGCCCGCACGACGTCGGGCGTCGAGGCCCCGGTCTCCTCGGCGAAGCGGAACACGAAGCTCGTCCCGCCGAAGTTGACCACGTCGTTCACCACGCCCGTGGTGATGATCTCCCGTCGCAGCGGGTGGGTGTCCATGTACGTACGGAACCGTTCCCGCAGCGGGGTCGGGAAGTACGACACGAGCCAGGACGCGAGGTACGGATCGTCCGGGATATCCGACTGGAGCAGCTCGGCGTCCACCATGAGCTTGGTGTAGGCGAGCAGCACGGCGAACTCCGGACCGGTCAGGCCGAGTCCGGCCTGGCGACGCTCGGCGAGCGCCTTGTCCGACGGCAGGAACTCCAGCTCCCGGTTGAGCAGGCCGGCCCGCTCCAGCCGCCGCACGTACCGCGCGTGGATGTGCAGCATCTCGGGGGCCTGGGCGCGGGCGGCGGCGAGCACCACGTTCTGGGCGTGGTTGTCCTCCAGCACCAGCCGGCCGACCTCTCCCGTCATGTCCAGGAAGAGCTGGTTGCGCTGCTCCGCGGTCATCTGGCCGTCGCGGACGACCTGGTCGAGCAGGATCTTGATGTTGACCTCGTGGTCGGAGGTGTCCACACCGGCGGAGTTGTCGATGAAATCGGTGTTGATCAGACCGCCGCTCAGCGCGAACTCTATCCGGGCGAGCTGGGTGAAGCCGAGGTTGCCCCCCTCGCCGACCACCTTGCAGCGCAGATCGGCGCCGTTGATCCGTACCGGGTCGTTGGCCTTGTCGCCGACGTCCGCGTGGGTCTCCGACGTCGCCTTGACGTACGTGCCGATGCCGCCGTTCCAGAGCAGGTCGACGGGGGCCCTGAGGATGGCGCTGATCAGGTCGTTCGGCGCGAGGGAGGTGACCCCGTCGGGGATGCCGAGCGCCGCCCCCATCTGGGGGGAGATCGGGATCGACTTGGCGGTGCGCGGCCAGACCCCGCCGCCCGCCGAGATCAGCGCGCGGTCGTAGTCGTCCCACGAGCTGCGCGGCAGCTCGAACAGCCGCCGCCGCTCGGCGAAGCCGCGGGCCGCGTCGGGCGACGGGTCGACGAAGACGTGCCGGTGGTCGAAGGCGGCCACCAGCCTGATGTGCTCCGACAGGAGCATGCCGTTGCCGAACACGTCACCGGACATGTCGCCGATGCCGACCACGGTGAAGTCGGTGGTCTGCACGTCGACGCCCAGGCTCCTGAAGTGGTGCTTCACCGACTCCCAGGCGCCGCGCGCGGTGATGCCCATCCCCTTGTGGTCGTAGCCGACCGAGCCGCCGGAGGCGAAGGCGTCGCCGAGCCAGAAGCCGTAGTCCCTGGCCACGCCGTTGGCGATGTCGGAGAACTTCGCCGTGCCCTTGTCGGCGGCCACCACCAGGTAGGTGTCGTCGCCGTCGTGCCGTACGACATCCGGCGGCGGCACGACCTCGCCCGCCACCAGGTTGTCGGTGACGTCGAGCAGGCCGGAGATGAACTGGCGGTAGCAGGTGATGCCCTCGGCCATCAGTTCGTCCCGGCCCACGGGCGGGCGCTTCACGACGAATCCGCCCTTCGACCCGGTCGGCACGATGACGGTGTTCTTCACCATCTGCGCCTTGACCAGGCCGAGGATCTCCGTACGGAAGTCCTCCATCCGGTCCGACCAGCGCAGGCCGCCGCGGGCGACCTGCCCGAACCGCAGGTGCACGCCCTCGACACGCGGCGAGTAGACGTAGATCTCGTACTTCGGCCGCGGCAGCGGCAGCACGCTGATCGCCTGCGAGTCGAACTTCAGCGACAGGTACGGCTTGCGCCTGCCGGAGACGAACCGGCTGCCGGCCGCGCCGGTGTCGCGGCCCTCGGTCCCGTCGGACTGGAAGGCGTTCGTCCGCAGCGTCGCCTCGATCATCTCCAGGTAGGCCCGCAGTATGCGGTCCTCGTCGAGCGAGGCCACCTCGTCCAGCGAGGCCAGCACCTCCTCCCGGAGCGCGTCGCAGACCTCCGCCCTGGCCTCCTCGGGGCGGCGCGGATCGTGGCGGGCCTCGAAGAGCCGCACCAGCAGCCGGGCCAGCCGCACGTTGCCGAGCAGCACCTTCTCGATGTAGGCCTGGCTGAACGTGGTCCCGGCCTGCCGCAGATACTTCGCGTACGCCCGCAGGATCTCGGCCTGCTCCCACGACAGTCCGGCGGCGAGCACGAGCGCGTTGAAGCCGTCGTTCTCCACCTCGTCGCGCCACAGCACCGCGAACGCGTCCTGGAACAGCCGCTTGAAGTCACCGCCGTCCACCTCGTCGGAGGGGGTGTAGCGCAGCCCGAAGTCGTAGATCCAGGCGTCCCGGGTGTCGCCGTCGTGGGCCCGGTCGATCTTGTACGGACGTTCGTCGACGACCTCCACACCCATCCGCTCCAGCAGCGGCAGCACCCGGGACAGCGAAACCGGGGCGCCCAGCCGGTAGAGCTTGAACCTGCGCTCACCGTCGGCCGCGCCGTCCGGATCGTAGAGGTCCATCCCGATATCGGCGGGATCGCCGGAGATCCGCTCCAGCCGCTTCAGGTCGGCCACGGCCGTACGCGCCGGGAAGTCGGCCTTGTACCCCTCCGGGAAGGCGGTGCCGTACCAGCGCAGCAGGCTCGGCGCCTCCTCCCCCGAGCACAGCTCCTGGATGGCGGCGGCGAGATCGTCCTCCCAGGAGCGCGTGGTGGCCGCCAGCCGCGCCTCCAGTTCCTCGACGTCGGCGGGCAGCTCTCCCAGCCGCGTGCCGCGCTCGCCGCGGATCACCACGTGCAGCCGGGCCAGCGCCTGCTCTCCTATCATCGCGCTGTAGTCCAGCGTGGTGCCGCCGAGCGCCTCCAGCAGGATCCCCTGCATCTGCAGCCGCACCTTGGTGGTGTAGCGGTCGCGCGGCAGGAAGATCAGGCACGAGATGTAGCGGCCGTAGTCGTCACGGCGCAGGAAGAGCTTGACCTGCTTGCGCTCGCGCAGCCGCAGCACGCCGAGCGCGATCGGCAGCAGCTCGTCCACCGTGATCTGGAACAGCTCGGCGCGCGGGTACGTCTCCAGCGTCTCGATCAGATCCATGCCGTCGTGACCGTCCGGGGACAGTCCCGCCCGGTCGAGCACATCGGCGAGCTTGCGCCGCAGCACGGGGATTCGCGAGATCGACTCGTTGTAGGCGTCATAGGTGAACAGCCCGAGGAACCGGCGCTCGCCGATCACCTCTCCCTCGGGGGAGAAGAGCTTCACTCCGACGTAGTCGAGGTAGTCGGGGCGGTAAACGGTGGCCCGGCTGTTGCCCTTGGTGACGATCATCACCTGCTTCTCGCGGGCCTTGGCGCGCAGCTCCGGCGGCATCGCGGCGAAGCTGTCCGAGCCGGCCTTGTCGGCACGCAGGATGCCGAGCCCGGTGCCGGTCACCGCGCGCAGGCTCTCGCCCTCCTCGACCTGCTCCAGGCGGTACTCCCGGAACCCGAGGAACGTGTAGTTCCCGTCGGCGAGCCAGCGCAGCAGCTCGACGCTGTCCTCGACCCCGGCACGTTCCAACGGCGGCGGATCGGCGGCCAGTTCGTCGGCGGTCTGTACGGCCAGGGCCCGCATCTTGGCGAAGTCCTCGACGGCGCAGCGGACGTCCAGCAGCACCCGCTGCAGGTCGCTTTCGAGCCGCGCGAGAATGTCCGGGTCGGTCTGCCGGTCGATCTCGATGTGCATCCACGACTCGCGCAGCGTCTGGCCGGTGACGAGGTCCTGGCTCGGGCCGAGGAGCGCGCCGGTCATGTCGCGGCGCACCGGCATCTGCGGGTGCGCGATCAGATGGGTGCCCAGCCCGCAGCGCTCCAGTTCCATCGTCACCGAGGCGACCAGGAACGGCATGTCGTCGGTGACGATCTGGACGACCGAGTGGCCGGGGTCCCAGCCGCAGTCCTCGATGGTCGGGTTGAAGACCCGGACGAGTGCGCGCCCCTGCGGCCGGTGCTCGGCGAGCCCGCGCTGGGCCATCGCGGGCCCGAAGACGTTCGCGGGGTCACGGTCGGCCAGGTCCTCCGGGGGGACGTGCATGTAGTACTGCCGGAGAAAGACCAGGGCGTCCTCGGCATGCATCCGGGGCGTACCGGGATCCTGCGTTCCCGGTGCCTTGGCACACCTGTCTGCCCACTTGTCGGCGGCGGTGCGGAGAATCTGATCCAGGATCGTATCCGGCTCGTTCCCGTTGACCGGCGTATCGAGCGGCATGTCGCTTACTCACTCCTTTGTGAGCCTTGAGAAATCAAAGCCACGCCCGTAGTTCCCAGAGAAGGGGGAAGAAATGCATGCGCGTCCGCCCTCTCAGGTACGGCGCGCCGGACGACCCACCGGTGCCGGATTTGGTGCCGATCTGGCGTTCGACCATCTGGACGTGCCGCATCCGCCACAGAGCGGTGGTCTCGTCGTGGGTGAGGAGATCCTCGGCGAGCTCCCACAGATCATCGTGCGATCCGCGGTCCCTTGCCACCGCCAGCAGGGAGTCCATGATCTCGTCGTCGGAGATCGGCAGGCCACGCTGGGAGAGAGCGGTGAGGTAAGCATCCCACAGGGACGGCTCCGCCAGTCGCCGTTTGAGCCGAGCGGTTTCCGCGTCGCCGACATCCCGCAGCCGGGTCAGATACGCCGGATCCTTCACCCCGGAGATGAACTCCAGCTCGCGGAACTGGACCGACTGGAACCCGCTCGCCGGTGCGAGCACCGACCGGAACTCGAGGAAGTCCTGCGGTGTCATGGTCTCGATGACCTGCACCTGCTCGACCATGACCCGCTCCACCGAGTGGACCCGGCGGAACAGGTGTCTGGCCCGCCACAGCGAGCCCTCGATCATCGCGTCCCTGATCCGCTCCAACTCGTGCAGCAGCAGCTTGAACCAGAGCTCGTAGACCTGGTGGACGGTGATGAACAGCAGTTCGTCGCTGGCACCGGACCGGGGTTCCTGCTGGGCGAGGAGACCGGGCAGCCGGAGGTAGCCTCCGTAGGAAAGGCGCCCGCCTTCTTCTCCGAAGCTACGCGGAGGGGGTTCACCGTCCCCCGCCCCGGCTCGCCGACTCGGCGTCACAGGCATACGTCACCCCTCCGGCGGCACGCCCCTCGATCCCCATTGATCAGAAGCTCGACCGCCGTCCCCGATATCACCCCATAACACCACAGACGTCAACTCGATGCACGCTGAATCACCAAAGCCCGCGGCCCATGTCGTACGGCCCGCCCGGCCCATCCGGGGAACGGCGTCAAATGTGAAAGTTCGGCGAAATAACCGCAGATCACACGGGTTGACGGCATTACTCCCTGCCGACAGGGGCGGTGATCACGGCGACGATGATCGTGCCCGGATGGAACTCGCCGAGGTCGGCCAGGGTGAAGATCCCCCAGAGCATCTTGGCGACGTAGACCCACTCCAGCACCATGCCGTGGCGGTCGGCGAAGCCGGCGATGAAGGCGTCGAGGTCGGCGTCGCGCCTGGCGTAGCCGCCCGCGTGGAAGTCGTAATTGATCGACCAGTTCGCCGTCACGGTGTCGTACGTGACCTGCTGGAGGCGGGCAACGGTCTCGGCGAGGAACCGGCCGCCCTTGAGCACGGAGAATCCGAGCGCACGCCGGCCGGGGGCCAGCCCCGCGGCGATGCCGGCCAGCGTGCCGCCGGTCCCCACCGGACAGCAGACGACGTCGAACGGCACGTCGATCTCGGCCGGCAGCTCGGCGCAGCCGCGCACCGCCAGGTCGTTGCTGCCGCCCTCGGGCAGCCGGTAGAAGTCGCCGAACCGTCGCCGCAGCGCCTCGACCGCCTCCGGGTCGTCCTTGGCCCGATAGCTCGTACGGTCGACGTACACCAGCCGCATCCCACACCCGGTCGCGAACGCCAGCGTGTCGTTGAGCGGCAGATGCTCCTCGCCCCGGATGACGCCGATCGTACGGAACCCGAACTCGGCGCCCGCCGCCGCCACGGCGCGGATGTGGTTGGAGTAGGCCCCGCCGTACGTCAGCAGCGTGTCGTGGCCGAGCTCGGCGGCGCGGGTCAGGTTGTGGCGCAGCTTGCGGTACTTGTTGCCGGGCAGCAGCGGATGCAGCAGGTCATCGCGCTTGAGCAGCAGCCGCACCCCGGCCCGCTCGAGCCGGTCGTCGTGCAGCTCGGTCAGCGGTACGGCCCGAGCCGGCTCGAGCTCCACCCGCTCATCCGGCCGCAGGCGCATCGCGCATACCTACCTGATCCTTGCGTGATCTCATGGCGGCCTCTTGACGCGCATGGGCGGCGTGGCCGACCTCGCCGACGCCGTACGCGTGCCGTGCTCGAGCGGAAAACGCCTGCTACCGGATGATGGTACCGAGAGGGATCCGGTAGAGCGTCCGCGTCGCGTTGAGCCAGTCCCGATCGATGAACCGCCCGGTGATCCGGCCGACCAGACAGAACCAGTTGTCCAGCCACAGCTTCAGAGTTCCGACCGGGCGGGCGGGGCCCGTCGTGGAGAAGTCGACGATCCCCCAGTGGCTGGGGAGCCCCCCGTTGTACCCGTCGAACATCGACCCCTGGGGGACATTTCGGATGTCCAGCGGGCTCAACGCGCCGACGGCCCGGCCATCGCCGTACACGAGGTCGTGCACGCCGATGCCGTCCGCGTACCATATGACCTGCATGAAGCGGCGCCCGGCGGCGGCCAGATCACGGGTGGTCAGCGGCGGCCCGCTGATGCTGATGACATGCGTCCATCCCGGCGCGTGCTCGCCGATCCAGACCATCTCCTTGAACGCCATCGGCTCGTACCAGCGCATCGCCGAACCGAGATCGCATCGCTCGGCCGAGTCGGGATCGACCCGCAGCAGACGCGCGATCTCCTCCGGGTCATCGCCCTCCACCCAGGTTCCGGCGAACCACTGCTGGAAGCCGCACGAGGCCAGCGCCTGCCACTGGTCCTGCGCCGGGAAGGCGTTGCTCATGTCGCCCGCGTACGTCACCGCTCCGCCGTCCTTTCCTGAAGGCGGCAGAGAATTCCGGGCAAGGAGAACCAGTCCCGATCGATGAACCGCCCGGTGATCCGGCCCAGGACGCAGAGGAAGACATGCGCCATCCACTCGTCGTCGGCATCCGGGTCGAGGTCCAGCCCCTGGACGTACGGCTCGAAGAACGACCCCGGCTCCAGCGGCCCCTCATGGAACCGGCCGAGGTCATCCGCGAGCCTGCTATCGACGAAGAGTTCGAGATCCTGGAGCCCCATGACGTCCTCGTCCTGTAGCAACTGCAAGGCACGTCGTCCGTTCGAGCCGGCCTCCCTGACCACAGTGGGCACGCCGCTGATGCCGGTGATATGCGTCCAGCCCGGGCTGTGCGCACCGATCCACACGATTTCCGGACCCCCGACCGGCTGATACCAGCGCATCGCCGTGTTCAGGTCGCATTCCAGCCGCCGCTCCGGGTCCGCCCCGATCAGTCCGGCGATCTCCTCCGGGTCATCGCCCTCCACCCAGGTCC
>BCRI01000187.1 GCA_001552515.1 Sphaerimonospora mesophila NBRC 14179 = JCM 3151 | reverse complement strand
CGGCGAAATCGCCCGGAGGATCATCCGTACGGTCAAAGACATGGGGCTGCGCGCGGTCGCGGTCCACTCGGAGGCGGATGCCGACCTGCCGTTCGTGAGCGAGGCCGACGACGCCGTGCTCCTCGGCCCGGCCGCCCCGGCCCAGAGCTATCTCGACGCGGGTAAGGTCATCGCCGCCGCTCGAGCCACGGGAGCGCGGGCCGTTCACCCCGGCTACGGTTTCCTCGCCGAGAACGCGGCGTTCGCCCGTGCGGTCACCGAAGCGGGCCTCACCTGGATCGGTCCGGACCCCGACGCGATAGAGCGGATGGGCGACAAGATCAATGCCCGGAACCTGATGGAGAGCGCCGGTGTGCCGGTCGCGGCCGGCACGCGTGAGCCGGTGGCCGACCAGGCGGAGGCCCTCGAGGCGGCGGCCCGGATCGGTTACCCGGTCATGGTGAAGGCGGCCGGTGGCGGCGGCGGCATCGGCATGGGCGTCGCACGTGACGACGCCTCCCTGGTCAAGGCCTTCGAGCAGGCGGCCCGCGCCGCGGCCAGATTCGGAGGGAACTCGGCGATCCTGCTCGAGCGCTACATCGAGCGGGCCCGGCACGTCGAGGTGCAGATCCTGGGTCTGGCCGACGGCACGGTGGTGGCCCTGGGGGAGCGCGACTGCTCGGTCCAGCGGCGGCACCAGAAGGTCGTCGAGGAGAGCCCGTCGCCCGGCATCACCCCCGAGTTGCGTGAGCGGATGCTGGCCGCGGCCGTACGAGCGGGGGAGGCGGTCGGCTATCGCGGCGCCGGCACGGTTGAGTGCCTCGTGGACGCCGACGCGCAGGACTTCGTGTTCCTGGAGATGAACACCCGCCTCCAGGTGGAGCACCCGGTGACCGAGTTGGTCACCGGACTCGACCTGGTCGAGCTGCAGATCCGGATCGCGGCCGGTGAGGTGTTCCCGGTCGAGGTGGGCCCCCCGAGCGGGCACGCCATCGAATTCCGGGTGTACGCCGAGGATCCCAAGCGGTTCTTCCCCGGACCTGGGAAGATCGACACATGGGAGGAGCCGGTCGGTGAAGGCATTCGCCTCGATTCCGGATATGTCGCGGGCAATATGGTCACGCCGTTCTATGATCCGCTGATGGCCAAGCTCTGCGTTCACGGCGCCACGAGGGAGGAGGCCCTGGCCCGCGGCCGTACCGCCGTTTCGGCCTTCAGGCTGGCGGGGCCGAAGCACAACCTGCCGTTCTGCGCCGAGCTACTGGACCACCCCGAGTTCGTGAGCGGGGATTATGACACCGGGCTGGTCGCCCGGATGAGGCAAGTTTGATCCGCTGGATCGCTGATTGAGGGGAGTTCCGGGTGGCCGAGGTGCGCGCCGAGATGGTGGCGAACGTCTGGAAGATCGTCGTGAGCGAGGGCGACACGGTCGAGGACGGCGACACACTCGTCATCCTCGAGTCGATGAAGATGGAGATCCCGGTCATCGCCGAGGACTCCGGCGTCGTGGCGCAGCTCAAGGTGGCCGAGGGCGACGTCGTCCAGGAGGGCGACCTGATCGCCGTCATCGAGTAGGACGGGTGTCCCAGGCCGACGTCACACGCGGGTTGTCACAGGTGGCCCACAGGTGGAATCACAGGTAGGCGTCATAGGCGGGCGTCAGAGGCGCGTGTCACGGTCAGATGTCACAGCCGCGTGTCACGGTCAGGTGTCACAGGCGGGTGTCGGAGGTGCGTGTCACAGGCGGGCGAGGAACCGCTCGCGGTCGACGATGACCCGCTCGACCCGCCCGGTGGCGACCAGCGTCCCGTTCTTGTCGACGGCCTTGACCGAGAAGATCAGACGCCTGCCGTCCACCTCGACCAGCTCCGCGCTGACCTCGACGTGCATGCCGACTGGACTGGGCGCGCGATGATCGAGCGCGATTTTCGTGCCCACGGTGGTCTGCCCCGGCTCCAGGTAGGGCTGCACGGCCTTGACCATGGCGCCCTCGGCGAACGACAGCAGCCGCGGGGTGCCGAGGACCGGGACGTCGCCGCTGCCGACCCTGATGGCGGTGTCCTCACGCTCGACCATGATGAGGACTTCGGCGTGCAGACCAGGGACAACTCTCATGTACGTCAGCCTATTAGGACGCGAGACAGCGCAGCGCCGCTGACGCGAATCGGCGGTGGACGGCCGGGGTGATATCGTGAATTTCCACTTTGATCACCATGGTCGGCCGGCGACTGAAGGCGATCGTACGGCCCGCCGGGCCGTGAGAACGATGCTGTTCTTCCGCTTCTGTCCGCGCTGCCGCCACCGTGATCGTCCAGGTGACCCCGAGAAGCTGACCGGACCGTTATTCGAAGCACGGCGATACGGGCGGATAACCGCTAGGCTCGGGGTCTGACCCTGGAGTGGGAGCCCAGTCAAATTCAGGCTTCTGCGACCCTGTCGTTATCTTCTCGCGACGCGAAGCTGCTTTGTTGGACACTTCGGGGGCAGAGTGAATTAGGGGGTACGGGGCGCAGATGGTGGCCCAAGGCACGACCCTGGCTGGGCGCTACCGGCTGGATGCCCGGCTGGGCGCCGGGGGCATGGGCGAGGTGTGGCGAGGAGAGGACACCGTACTCGCACGCACGGTCGCTGTGAAGGTGCTGCTCCCCGGCCGACTCAACGACCCCGGCTTCGCCGTACGCTTCCAGGGCGAGGCCAGGGCGATGGCGACCATCAACCACCCGGGCGTGGTCGACGTGTACGACTACGGCGTCGCCGACGTACCCGGCGACGGCCCGACGGCCTACCTGGTGATGCGGTTCGTCGACGGCGAGCCCCTCGACCGGCTGCTGACGCGGCTCGTCCGGATCGGCGCCGAGCCCGCGATGGAGCTGATCGCGCAGGCCGCCTCGGCGCTTCAGGCGGTCCACGACAGCGGCATCGTGCATCGCGACATCAAGCCGGGCAATCTTCTGGTCCGTTCCGACGGCACGCTCGTGCTCACCGACTTCGGCATCGCACGCGCCGACTCGGGCAGTCGTCTCACCGACGCGGGCATGGTCCTGGGCACCGCCGCCTACTGCGCTCCCGAGCAGGCGGAGGGCGCCCCGGTCACCCCCGCCGTGGACATCTACGCGCTGGGCGTCGTCGCCTACGAGTGCCTCGCCGGTCAGCGGCCGTTCGACGGCGACACTCCGGTGACGATCGCGCTCAAGCACATCCGTGAGCTTCCGCCGCCTCTGCCGCCCGACGTGCCGCCCGCTGTGCGCGCCGTCGTGGAGCGCGCGATGTCGAAAGACCCGGCGCGCCGGTGGCCGTCCGCCGCCGCGATGAGCCAGGCGGCCCGCCAGTCGGTCCACCGCACCGGAGCCGCGCCCGATCACGGCTATGGACAGTCCGGCGCGCCGGCGCCGTACGGGCAGTCCGGTGCGGCGGCGCCGTACGGGCAGTCCGGTGCGGCGGCGCCGTACGGGCAGCCCGGCGCGGCCGCGCCCGAGCAGCAGGTGGACGCCGCGATGATCGAGGCGGCGTTCCAGGAGACGGACTACCTGGAGGAGGGGCAGACCTACCGGGTCACCAGGGAGACCTGGCATGACGGCACCGCTCCGCCGCACCTGGTCCCCCCGGCCCTGACCACGCAGGCGGCATCCCCGGTGGGGCGCCAGGAGGGGCCGCCCCCCGGGTCGCGCTCGTCTCGCCGTGCGCAGCTCAAGAGGGGACGCAGGACGCGCACCGGGCCCATCGTCGCGGGGATGGCCGGGTGTGTCGTCGTGGTCGGCCTGGTCGCGGCGGGGGTGAACCTCGCCTCGGCCCGTTCCGGGGAGGAGACGCCGATCCTGCCGTCCGTCACCGCCGAGGTTCCGTCGCCGAAGCCGACCACTCCCAGCCCGCGCCCGCCCAAGAGCCCCTCGCCGAGCCCGACGCGCGCGGTTCCGGCTCAGCCGAACCGGCCGCCGAGTCCGTCACCGAGCCCGTCGCCCAGCCCTTCGCCGAGTCCCTCGCCCAGCCCTTCGCCGAGCCCGTCACCCAGTCCCTCGCCCAGCCCGACGGACAAGCTCGTCAAGGTGCCGGAGCTGACGGGGCTGGCCGAGAACGTGGCCAAGGTCAGGCTCACCAAGGTCGGGCTCCAGCCCGTCGTCCGCTACAAGGGCGAGGGAGCCTGCAAGGACCCGGTGAGCAGCCAGTCGCCGGAGGCGGGCAAGTTCAAGCCCGAGGGGTCCAACGTCGTCATCGCGGTCCACAAGAAGGCCTGTCCGTCCCCCTCGCCCCATCCGTCGCCGAGCCCGTCGCCCAGCCCCAGCCCCTGAGATTCCCCCACCCCTCCCGCGTGATCTTGTAGTTACTCGCAGGGATGGTCTCTGACGTGCTCATACCCTTGTCGTGATCTTGCAGGAACTCGCACACGACCCGGTCTGCCTGCGACGGTGCCGTTCGCGATCTTGCAGTTCCAAGTGCAAGATCGCGGACGATGAAACCGCAGGTCAATGGCCTTGGCTGCGAGTTTCTGCAAGATCACAAGAGGTGAATGACCAGGCCAGGCGGCATGTCTGCGAGAAATCGCAAGATCACGCCTATGGAGGTGGGGGGTCAGACGCCGGTCGTGTTCCTGGGGTAGGCGATCTGCGGGTCGGTGGCGATGTTCACCAGGTACGGCACGCCGGAGTCGAACGCCCGCCGCAGCGCCGGGCCGATCTCGTCGGGTGAGGTCACCAGCTCACCGCCACCGCCGAGGGCCGTCACGACCTGGTCGTACCGGCACTGCGGCTGCAGCTCGGCCGCCACGTCGTAGCCGTACAGCAGCTGCATGGGATGCTTCTCCAGCCCCCACATGCCGTTGTTGCCGCAGATCATGACGACCGGCAGGCGGTGCCGTACCAGCGTGTCCACGTCCATCAGCGAGAACCCGGCGGCGCCGTCGCCGAGCAGCAGCACGACCTGCGAGGACGGCCGGGCGAGCCGGGCGGCGATCGAGTAGCCGAGGCCGGTGCCGAGACAGCCGTACGGCCCCGGGTCGAGCCAGTTGCCGGGTTTGCGAGGCTCGACGTACTTGCCGGCGTAGGACACGAAGTCGCCACCGTCGCCGATCACCACGGCGTCGTCGTCCAGCAGCCGGTTCAACTCGCCGTAGATCCGCATCGGGTGGATCGGGTCGGCGTCCGACTCCAGCAGCGGCGCGTCGGACGCGATCGAGGCCGCCGCCTCCTCGGCCAGCCGATCCTTCCACGGCTCGTACGCCTTCGGGTTCACCCCGGTGGTACGGCAGGCGGCGGCGAGCCCCCACAGGATGAGGGAGAGATCGCCCGCCGCCGACCCGGCCAGACCGATGTGCGTGGCCAGCTGCGACGGCGCGTCCACGATGTGGACGACCCGGGCGAGCGGCGCGCCGTCCTTGCCGCCGAACCAGCCGTAGTTCAGCCGGAAGTCGAGCGGGGTGCCGACCACGATGACCAGGTCGGCCTGCTTGAACGCGTGCCCCCGGGCCCGGGTGACCAGCAGGTCGTGGCCGGAGGGCAGGATGCCCCGGCCCTGGCCGTTGGGGATGACCGGCAGACGCCACTCCTCGGCGAAGTCCCGGGCCGCCTCCTCGGCGCGATCCATCCACACGTCCGAGCCGAACACCAGCACCGGCCGTTCGGCCTCGGCGATCAGCCGGGCGATCTCGGCGAGCGCGTCGGGGTCGGGCTCGAGCGGCGACGGAGTCAGTGTCTGGGAGTCGTAGTCGGCCGCGGGCGAGAACAGGTCGTCCATGTAGACGTCCAGGAACACCGGGCCGCGGTGCGGGGCCAGTGCCGTACGGAACGCCATCTCGACGTCCTGCCCGATGGAGTCGGCGCCCGAGCCGGTGAAGGCGAGCTTGGTGATCGGCTCGAACAGCGGAGGGTGATCCATCTCCTGCAGCGCGCCCGAGCCCCACCGGGAGCGCGGCGCCCTGCCGCCGAGCACGACGAGCGGTGAGCCGTTGTAGTGGGCCGTGGCGACCCCGGAGACGCCGTTGGTGACGCCGGGACCGGCGGTGAGCACCGCCAGACCGGGACGGCGGGTCAGACGGGCGGTCGCCTCGGCGGCGAAGACCGCGCTCTGCTCGTGGCGTACGTCCAGGATGCGCATGTCCCGGTGGACGGCGCCGTCGTAGATCGGGAACACGTGCCCGCCCGACAGCGTGAACATCGTGTCGACGCCGTACGCCTGGGAGACGGCGACGGCGATGTCGCCTGCGTGCGTTGGGGACTCCATGCGGGAAACCTACCAGTCGGTCACTTAGCCGGGGGAGAAGACTTGTCGGTCTCGCCAACCTGCCCGCAATCGCGGGTGGTCAACCCGCCATGGCCTCGCGAATCGGCTGGTGCCGGGGCAGCCGGCGGTCCACCTGCCCCGGCGTGGGCGACCTCAGGGCACCCAGTGGTTGCCGGTCACCGTGATCATGACCTGTAGTTGGATGCTGGCCGAGTAGTAGCTGCCGGTGTCGATCGGCGTCGCGCGCATCTTGTTCCACAGCGCGTCGAGCCATGCCTGGCTGCCGGAGTCGGTCATGGCCGCGACCGCGAACGGGGCGAAGAACGCCGCCTCGCTTCCGCCCGAGATCGCCGTGCCGTCCAGCCGATATCCGATGGCGATCTTGTTGGGATCTCCGCCGGTCTTGGACTTGACCCAGCTGTTCAGTTTGCGCGCCGCGGCCAGGGATGCCGCGTCGCCGCTGGTCACCGCGTCATCGCCGATCCGCCAGGGGGTGCGGCAGGCGTTCCACCAGTACTGGCCGTCCCTGGCGTCCTCCAGCACCTCGCCGGGCGCCGGCCTGGGGGTGGTGCCGGTGTCGACCACGAAGTCGGGCAGCAGTCCGGTGTTGGGGGAGTAATCCGCCTGAAGCGTGCCGATCAGGCGCTGGTGCGCCGATCTGATGGTGTCCCAGGCGCTGTCGCCGGTCGCCCTCCTGAAGGCGCGGAAGTGGTCGACCATCCAGTCGGAGGTCCGGGAGATGTAGTAGTACTCGTCGCCCGGGCTGGACCAGTCGCCCAGCTTGAGCAGGTTCGTCGCCGAGTTGATCTCGTCTTTCTTGATCGCGTTGATGTGCCTGATGGCGAGCTGCCGATAGTCGTAGACGCCGGAGCTGCCCCACTGCCGGTCCGCGAGCAGGAGGCCGTAGGCCACGTCCAGGTCGCCGTCGGTGGCGCCGTCACCGCCGTTGACGCTACGGCAGGAGGCGTCCTGCTCGGCGGCGAGCAGGTCGGGGTTGATCGAGGACGGGTGATCGATCATCCACTTCACCAGGCCATCGAAGATCTTCTTGGCGTCGGGGTCCGCGCCCGCCATGGTCGCGACGATCACCATGCCGTATCCCTGGGCCTCGGCCACGTACGGATGATCCGCGTCGGGCGAGATCACCTGATACCAGCCGTTCCCGCAGTTCTGCCGGAGGAAGGCCGACTTCCATCGCCGGTAGTAGTCGATCACCTGGTCGTCCAGGGCCGACTGGCCGCCCGAGGGGCGCAACATGCCGGAGGCGTAGGGGAGGCGGTGGCTGCCGAACGGCACGGCGACCCCACCGCCACCGCCTCCTCCGGTGCCGTACACCTCGAACTCCCAGAGCGAGTAGCCGTACGGGGTGCCCCGGCGCGTGCCGTACATCCGCACGTATCGGCCGCTCGCCGAGACCGTCAGATCGTCGATGCCGCCGTCGCCTGACGTGGTGGAGTGGACGTCGGTCCAGGACGATCCGTCCGCGGAGATCTGGATTTTGTACGACTTCGCGTAGGCGACCTCCCAGTTCAGCCGCACCCGGCTGACGGTGTGCGTGGAACCCAGGTCGATGCGGATCCACTCGGGGTCGTGCCCCTCCGCGCTGGCCCACCGTGTGGACGTGCTGCCGTCCACCGCCCTGCCGGCCTCGAATCCGCCTGCCTCGATCGACGAGGATGTCGCGGGCTTGCCCACCGACACCAGCGGGTCGGCCGTCGCGGGCCGCGCGTTCGCCGCGGCCGACGGCACGATCAGCGGCGTCAGCAACGCGAGCACGGTCAAGAAGATCTGTGCAGGTCTGCTTCGCTTCATAAGCGGCTCCCGTCTTCCCGGATCTCCAGCGATAGGGAATAGTTAAGAAAGCTTCCTAACCTAGCCGCAGAGTATGGGCGTGTCGCATCCGGGACAAGGCCCAAAAATCGGCGAGATATCCACAGGGGAGGCTGAGAACCCGCCTGCCATGTCGGCTTGTAGGTTAGGAGAACTTCCCCAGCGGCTTGACGGCCGCTCCGCCGGCTTGTCATGATCGCAGCCTCGATGCCGGCGGTGGAGGTGACGTGAAGACCCCTGTCCCCGCGACGCCCAGCACGCTCCGCGCGATCAACGACCGCGCCGCCCTGCGCGTGCTCCTCGACCGCGGGCCGCTGACCCGACCGGAGATCGGCGACCTCACCGGGCTGTCCAAACCCACCGCGTTCCAGGTGCTGGCCCGGCTGCAGGATGCCGGGCTGGTGGTGAAGGACGGGGTCAGGGCCGGATCGTCCGGCCGGGTGGCGGAGACCTACCGGATCAATCCGATGGTCGCCCACGTGGCCGCGTTGGACGTCACACCTGAGGAGATCAGCGCCCGGGTCGCCGACATCACCGGTGCGATCGTGGGTGAGGCCGTACTGCCCCAGCCGCGCGAACCGGCGGGCACCCTGATCGAACGGCTGAACGCGGCCCTGAGGAGCGCGCGGCCTCCGGGGCCGATCCGCCGGACGGTCATCGGCGTCCAGGGCGCCGTCGATCCCACCACCGGCAGGCTGGGGTACGCGACCGCAGAGGACATGCCCGGTTGGCAGATCCCCGAGCTGGTGGCGACGCTGACCGACGGGCTGGGAACGGCGGTCGACGTGGAGAACAACGTCAACCTCGCCGCGCTGGCCGAGCGGACGTACGGCGTGGCGGCCGACTGCCCTGACTTCGTGCTGCTGTGGGCGGACGAGGGGCTCGGCGCCGCCCTGATGCTCGACGGACGTCTGCACAGGGGGGTCACCGGCGGCGCGGGGGAGGTGGGCTACACGCCGACGCCGGGCGCGCCGACCGGGCGTGACGTCGGGCGTTTCGCCAACCACGGTTATCAGGCGCTGACCGGCGGCCCCACCATCCATGAACTGCTGCGTTCGTACGGGGTGGACGCTCCGGACTTCCGGCGTGCCATCGAGATCGCGGTGCGACGCGCCGAGCACGGCTCGGGGAGCACGGCCGAAGACGCCGGGGCCGGGCTGCGGAATGTCGCTGCGCGGCTGGCCGTGGGGCTGGCCGCCATCACGTCGATCGTGGATCCCGGGCTCATCGTGCTCGCCGGCGGCGTCATGTCGGCGGGCGGCGAGCACCTGCGTGATCTCATCGAACGCGAGCTGTACGCGCTCACCATTCCGCGCCCGCGGCTGCGTCTGTCCGCGGTCGAGGGCAACCCGGTCCTCGCGGGCGCACTGGAGCTCGCGCTCACCTCCGTACGCGACGAGGTCTTCGGCGCGGCCCTTCCCACCCCCTAGCTGTATTGACTC
>BCRI01000186.1 GCA_001552515.1 Sphaerimonospora mesophila NBRC 14179 = JCM 3151 | reverse complement strand
GTGGGCCCTGGGCCTCGGCATGGCGGTCTGCAACATCGCCGGGGCCCAGCTCGGCGCTCGCATGGCGCTCAACCGCGGCTCCGGGTTCGTACGGATCGTCCTGCTGTGCGTCGTCACCGCCCTGATCGCGAAACTCGCCTACGACCAGTTCGCCGCCCCGTGACCCGTCCCGGGTCTCACAGGTGGGCCCGACTTCGAAACACGGCCGAGCCGCACTGCGGCCGTCGTCCAGCACGCACCCCAGAACAAGAAGAACGGCGACCACAGCAGCAGGTCCCACCACGCCAGGTCGCGAGCCGGCGCGGCGTGCTCGGCGGGCACCGAGACGACCCCGGCCAGCACCAACGCGTCGCCGACGAAACCGAACCCCAGCACCCCGCCCGCCCGGGCGATCATGAAGATCCCCAGCGTCCACGTGATCGCCAGCAGCGGCCCGCGCGGAACGGCGGCCCCCCAGGGGCGGACGGTGGCCAGCGCCACGACGACACCCACGGCCGCGGCACCGGCGAGCACCCAGTGGCTCGTCACGAACAGCGGATCGCGCGCGAGCAGCCGCTCGTGCAGCTCCGGTGGCAGCGGGTCCTTGTCGGCCAGCGCGTTGGCCCCCAGCGCCTGGGCGAGCTTCATCGATCCGTAGACCGCGCAGGCGGCCGCCGCGCCGTACCCGCCCAGCCGCATCCGGTCAGCCCGCGACACGTCTCGTCGCCATCGCGTAGGACCGGGACATCTCCACGGACAGCCCGATCACGGCGAGGCCGAGGACGCCGTGGTACCACGTCCAGCCCACGCCGATGCCGACGAATCCGTCCACGATCATGATCATCGCGCCGCCTCCGACGGCCAGCAGCATCCCGGCCAGCACGACCAGCATCACCGTCCTCGGCACCTTGCGTAGTCCCAGCGGCGTGACCGTGGCGAGGGCGACGCCGGCGCCCACCACGCCGGAGGCGGCCGCGAGCCACTGCGCGGCGGCCGCGTCCATGAAGTAACCCTGCGTCTCGGCGGCCGACACGGGCGGGCCGCCTGGAAAGCCGAGCCGGGCCTGCAGGGCGAAGGCGGCCTTCCCCGCGGCGTAGCCGAGGAACGACACCGCCAGCGTGTATGCAGGCCAGCGTCGTGGGTGAGCGAAATCAAGCATGGTTCGACCGTAGACATGGCGGGTCGGGCATCACTCCCCCGCGAGGGGGAAAGCCCTCACCCCGTGCGGGGGTATGCCGTGGGCACGTGCCGCGGGTCGGCGATCCGGCTACGGGGTGTTCGGCGGTGTCGACGTCACCCGGGCCTGAACCGCCCCCGGCTCCGACTCCGGCTCCGACTCCGGGTCCGTCTCTGAGTGATCCCGGCGGGGTGCCGGGGGCCGGAGCGCGGTCGCCGTGAGCGCGACGAACAGCGCCAGCACGGCCGGGGCGAACAGGGCGCGGGGGAGGGTGACCAGTTCCGCCAGCGCCCCGATCAGGACGGGCCCGGCGAGGAACCCGGCGTAACCCAGGCTGGCCACGGCGGCCAGGGCCCGTCCCGCCTGGGCGGGATCGCGGTGGCCCGCGGCGGAGAACACCTGGGGGACGATGCACGAGAGCCCGGCGCCGAACAGGCCGAACCCGATCACGCCGGCCACCGGAACGTCGATCAGCAGGGAGACCCCGAGCCCCGCGCCGGCCAGGACCCCGCAGCCGCGGACGAGCGTGACCGGGCCGAGCCAGGCGGCGAGCCGATCCCCGGCGAACCGTCCGGCGGTCATCGTGATCGAGAAAGCGGCATAGGCGGCGGCCGCGAAGCCGGGGGAGGAGCCCAGGTTGTCGCGCAGGTAGACCGAGCTCCAGTCGGCGGCCGCACCCTCGCCGATCATGCCGCAGAACCCGAGGACGCCGAGCAGCAGCACGGTCTTGCCGACGCGTGGCCGCCGCGACCCCTTCGACCCCGCCCCGTCGGCGGGACGCCGGTCCGGTTCGTCCCGTACGGCCCAGCGGGCGCAGAGCAGCGCGATCGCGGCGATCAGCACGCCGACCGCGGCGAACGTGATCGCCGGGCTCACCCCGTGGTGGGCGAACAGACCACCGACCGCCGCGCCCGCGAACCCGCCCACGCTGAACACCGCGTGGAACGACGACATGAGCGGCCTGCCGTACGCGCGCTCCACGACGACGGCGTTGGCGTTCATCGCGACGTCGAGCGTGCCGTTGGCCGCGCCGAAGGCGAACAGGGCCAGGGCGAGTGTCGCCAGATTGGGGGCATAGGCGGGGAGCACCAGCACGACGCCCACGGCGAGGGCCATCGGGACCGCGACGCGGCGGCTGCCGTACCGGTCGACCATGCGGCCGACGAACTGCATGCCGGTGATGGCGCCGGCGGCGATCCCGAGCAGCCCCAGGCTCAGCTCGCCGTTGCTCAGGCCGAGACCCGACTTGATGGCCGGAATGCGCGCGGTCCAGGCGCCGATGGCCATCCCGGACAGCAGGAACAGTCCGTAGACGGCGATGCGGGCCCGCTGCCGCGCGGACGGCGCGAGCGTGACGCTCACGAGCCGGCCCGGGCCGTGGCGGGGTGGAGGGCGACGGTGCGGACGGCGACGCCGGCGGCGGCGAGGGCGTCGTGCTGATCGCGGGGGATCGCGTCGTCGGTCACCACCACGTCCAGCCGATCCAGCGGGCAGACGGCGCCGAACGCGGTGCGGCCGAACTTGCCGGAGTCGCAGGCGATGATCACGCGCCGGGCCGAGGCGATCGCGGCCTGTTTGACGGCGACCTCCGGCAGATCGTGGGCGGTGAGCCCGTGCTCGGCCGACAGCCCGCAGCAGCCGATCACCGCGGTGTCGAAACGCAGCGCTTCGATCGAGGTCTCGGTGAGCGGGCCCACGAAGTTCAGCTCGCCCGGCCGCACCTCGCCCCCGGGCAGGACGAGGCGGACCCGGGGAGCGCCGGCCAGCTCCTGCGCCGCCTGCATCGCCAGCGGCAGTACGGTGAGGCGGCGGTCGCGTACGGCCCGGGCGACCTCGAGCGTGGTCGTTCCGCTGTCCAGGAGCACGGCCTCCCCGTCGGCGAGCAGGCTCGCGACCTCCGCGCCGATCAGGCGCTTCGCCTCGACGGCCTCGCGTTCCCTGACCCCGAACGGCGGTTCCTCACCGCGCAGCAGCAGGCTCAGCGCGCCGCCGCGCACCCGCCGTACCACGCCCTGCTGGGCGAGCTCGTCCAGGTCGCGGCGGATCGTCATCTCCGAGACGCCGTGCTCGGCGGCGAGCTCGGTCACCGACACGCTGTCGGACGTCCGCAGCGCGTTCATGATCGCGCGAATTCGGTCGGAACTTTCCATTTGTGCATTCGAACACAGCAGATGTTCCGCGAGCAACAAAATCTACATTGTAAAGGCGCTCTCGGAGATCACCACGAGCATCAGCCGGCGCCGAAGGCGAGCCCGGCCCCGAGCGCGACGAAGGAGCAGGCGAAGGCGCGGTTCAGCCACGCCGTCACGCGTGGGCGTGAGAGCACATGCTCGCGCACCCCCGCGGCGAACAGGCCATATGCGGCGAACACCACGAACGTGACCAGCATGAACACGATGCCCAGCCAGAGCATCCGTACGACCGAGTCCGGCGCGCCGGGGGTCACGAACTGCGGGAGGAACGCGAAAAAGAAGATCGCCAGCTTCGGGTTGAGCACATTGATCAGGACGGCCTTGACGATCACCCGGTGCGCCGGCCCGGACGCGGCCTCCGCCGCCGCCGTGTCGCTCTTCCGGCTCCGGATCGCCGCCCAGGCCAGGTAGAGGAGATAGGCGACGCCCAGATATTTCAGCACCTGGAACGCCGGTGTGCCGGCATGCAGCACGGCCGTCAGCCCGGCGATCGTCGCGGCCAGCTGCGGCACGGTGCCGAGCGTGCAGCCGAACGCGGCGATCAGGCTCGCCCGGCGGCCGTGGGAGATGCCCGCGGACAGGGTGTAGATCACGCCGGTGCCGGGCGTGGCCACCACGACGAGCGTGGTCATCAGGAACGGAAGCGTAACGGGGAGGCTCACCGCTCGCCTCCCGTGCGGGCGGATGCATATGTCCGTCGCGGCCGCTCGGGGTGCGCCGCGCGCGGCGCCGGTACGGCACGGGCCGCGATCGTCGGTCGGAAACGAAGATCCATGCCCCCAACCTTTTCTGGGACAATGGTCCTGTGCACAGGTCCAAAGAGATGCAAGTCGACAGGTCCATAACGCCGGGGGCCGACTTCCTGCAACTGAACATGGACGAGGCGCCGGTCGGCGGGCTGTCCGACTGGCTGGCCCGGCGCCTGCGCAAGGCGATCTCGGACGGCCGGCTGCCGGTCGGCGCCAGGCTGCCGCCCACCAGGGTGCTGGCCGCGGAGCTGCGTGTCTCCAGAGGTGTCGTCACCGAGGCCTACCAGCGGCTCATCGAGGACGGGCACGTAGCGGGCCAGGGCCGGCGCGGAACGATCGTCGTGGCGGCTCCGGCGCCACCGGTGGCCGCCGACCCGCGTCGGCCGCCGGACCCACGGCCGGCCGAGCCGTCGTCGGCTGACGCGCTCTTCGCGGGGGCGCCCGGCCCGGACGTCTTCGACACGCTGCGCGCCTTCCCCGCCAGGATCGATCTGACGCCCGGCCGGCCCGATCTGGCCGCGTTCCCGCGTACGGCGTGGCTGCGTGCCGTGCGCGTGGTGCTGCGCGACCTGCCCGCGGCCGAGCTCGGATACGGCGACGCTCGCGGGGCGCCGGCGCTGCGGCTCGCCGTGGCGAACTGGCTGGCGCGCAACCGCGGGATCAGGGCGGAACCGGACGAGGTGATCATCGTCTCCGGCGTCGCCCAGGCGCTCGGGCTGCTCGCGCAGGTGCTCCGCAGGCACGGCGTCCGCGAGGTGGCGGTGGAGGAGCCCGGCTCGCTCGGGGAACGCCAGCACCTGCGCGGCCACGGGCTCGACGTGCTGCCGATCCCGGTCGACTCGGAAGGAGTACGCGTCGACGCCCTGCGTGCCACCGACGCCCCGGCCGTCCTGCTGACCCCGGCGCATCAGTTCCCGACGGGGGTCGTGCTCGGCGGGGAACGGCGCCGCGAGCTGATGCGCTGGGCCGACGCCGGAGGGCTGGTGATCGAGGACGACTACGACGCCGAGCACCGGTACGACCGGCCTCCCGTGCCGGCCGTACGGGCGATGCTGCCGGAGGGGGTCTGCTACACCGGCAGCGTCTCCAAGCTGCTCGCCCCCGCGGTACGCATCGGGTGGGTGCTGCCGCCGCCGCGGCTGCGCGACGCCATGGTGGAGGCCAAACGGTTCGCCGACCTGGGCAACGCCGTACTGCCGCAGTTCGTCCTGGCCCATCTGATGGAGTCGGGCGAGCTGGAACGGCAGCTGCGTTTCCTGCGCCGGCGACACCGCCGCCGCAGGGACGCGATGGTGGACGCGATCGGGACCCACCTGCCGGGCGCGGTCGTCCACGGGGCCGCGGCCGGCCTGCACCTCATGGTCACCTTCGACGACGACGTCGACGACGCCCACCTGGCCGCCGCGGCGCTGGAGCTGGGCGTCAAGGCGCAGCCGCTCTCCTGGCACCGGCAGCGGCCCGGCCCGCCCGGGCTCGTTCTGGGCTACGCCGCGAGCACGCCGAGCGACGTCGGAGAGGGGGTGGCGATCATCGGCAGGGCCCTGCGGCGCCTGCGGCGGCGGCCGTGATCCACCCGGCGTAAACCGGTTGCGCGGTGATGCGCGGATCGCCAGGCTGACCGGGTGTTCCTTGTAGCTTTTGTCGGATCCTGCATCCTGCTCGCGATGATCCCCGGGGTCAGCACTGCCGTGATCTTGCGACAGACGATCAGGTCGGGCCGCGCCTCCGGCGTCGCCGCCACCGCCGGCAACGAGACCGGCATCTTCCTGTGGGCGATGGCCGCCGTGTTCGGGCTGTCGGCCCTGGTCCTGGCCTCGGAGGTGGCCTACGGCGTCATGAAGGCGGTCGGCGCCGTGCTGCTGGTGGTGATGGGCGTCCAGTCGCTGTGGCAGGCTCGGCGCGGTCAGGCCGTACGGGACGCGGGACCGCCGGAGAGCGAGCAGGAGGCCGCGCGCGGCTGGCGGCGCTCGTATGTCCTGGGGCTGGCGACCTGCGGTGCCAACCCGAAGGCCGCCGTGTTCGCCATGTCCTTCCTCCCGCAGTTCGTCCCGGCGGGCGTGAACGTCCCGGCGACGCTGACGCTGCTGGCGGTGGTCTGGGTCGTGGTCGACACGCTCTGGTACCTCGCTTTCATCTGGATGGTGGGCCGGGTCGGGGCCGTCTTCAGCCGTCCCGCCGTACGGCGCCGCCTGGAGCAGGTGTCGGGGACGGTGCTGATCGGTCTCGGCGTGCGCGTGGCCATGGAGGCACGATGACGATCGAGTACGGGCACGTGGCTGACGAGGTCATCTGGCACGAGCACGGGGGCGTGGGCGACCCGGTGGTCCTGCTGCACTCGAGTGTGGCCGACGCGCGGATGTGGGACCCACAGTGGGCGGCGCTGACCGGGGCCTTCCACGTGGTGCGGACGGACTTCCGAGGTCACGGGCGTACGCCGTACCGGGCGAACGGTCCGTACGGCGACGCAGCGGACGTCGCGGCGGTGCTGGACGCGCTGGACCTGCGGGAGGTCACGCTGGTCGGATCGTCGTACGGCGGGCGGGTGGCGCTGGAGCTCGCGACGGAACGCCCCGACCTCGTGGCGCGGCTCGTGCTGCTGAACGCGGGCTGCGGCCTGCCCCCGACGCCGGACCTGACCGGGTTCGACGCGGCGGAGGACCGTCTGATCGAGGCGGGCGACATCGGGGGAGCGGTCGAGTTGAACGTGCGGACCTGGCTCGGGCCGGAGGCCGACGAGGCGACACGCGAGTGGCTGGCCGAGATGCAGCGGCACGCGTTCAAGACGCAGCTCGCGGCCGATCCCCGGCCGGAACGTCGCCGCGGCCGCATCGACCTGTCACTGATCGGCGCGCCCGCCGTCGTGGTGACCGGCGCACACGACCTGCCCTACTTCCGGGAGAGTGCCCGGCACATCGCGGGCGGCGTGGCGAACGCGACGCTGGT
The DNA here is from genome assembly GCA_001552515.1 of Sphaerimonospora mesophila NBRC 14179 = JCM 3151. Classification (GTDB taxonomy): domain Bacteria; phylum Actinomycetota; class Actinomycetes; order Streptosporangiales; family Streptosporangiaceae; genus Sphaerimonospora; species Sphaerimonospora mesophila. Next base: position 2,436 of record BCRI01000186.1, on the reverse strand, counting down.
GGAGCTGGACTGGGCGGGACATCTGCCGAGTCTGGAACGCCCCGACGAGGTCGCCGCGCTGCTGCTCCGACTCCTCTGAGAAATTTACTTTGTAAAGGCCATGGGCAGATGATGATCCCTTCAACAGCCGAAACCCCCAAAACATCACCTGCGCCCAGGGTCTCGTGCGTGTTCGTCTGCCACGACGGCCGGGGGAGGATCCTGCTGGCACGTCGTGGATCCGGGGCGCGGGATGAGGCGGGGAGCTGGGACAGCGGAGCGGGCGCGCTGGAGTTCGGCGAGTCGTTCGAGACGGCGGTCGCACGCGAGGTCGGTGAGGAGTATGGGGCCGACGTGCTGGAACTTCGTCAGATCGGCGTACGCAACGTCGTCAGGCGGGAGCCGCCCTCTCACTGGGTCGCGGTGGTCTTCGCGGTGGAGGTGGATCCCGCGGCGGTCAGGCTCGGGGAGCCCCACAAGTTCGACGGGCTCGGCTGGTTCACGTTGGACGCGCTGCCGCATCCGCTGCACTCCCAGCTACCCGCGACGCTTGAGCTCTTCCGATCCTCGGCAGCGGCGGCAGCCGCTCCGGCGGATCCCGTAAGGAAACGGTGATGGCCGACATGCCCCGCACGTTCGAGGAATTGGTGGCGGAGGCCGAGGCGGCCCCGGTGGAGGGGTGGGGTTTCTCCTGGTTGGCGGGCCGGGCCACCGAAGAGCGGCCGTCCTGGGGGTATCAGCGGCTGATGAGCGGACGGCTCGCCGCCGCGACGGCCGCCCTGGACGTCCAGACCGGCGGCGGGGAGGTTCTCGCCGGGGCCGAGCGGTTCCCGCCCACGATGGTCGCCATCGAGTCGTGGCCGCCGAACGTCGTCAAGGCCACCCGGCTGCTGCACCCGTTGGGCGTGGTGGTGGTCGCCGGTCGGGGCGAGCCGCCGCTGCCGTTCGCCGACGAGGCGTTCGACCTGGTGACCAGCCGCCATCCGGCCACGGTGTGGTGGACGGAGATCGCCCGCATCCTGCGTCGGGGCGGCACCTACTTCGCCCAGCATGTGGGACCGGCCTCGGTGTGGGAGCTGGTGGAGCACTTCATGGGGCCCCAGCCCGAGGCGCGGGAGAAACGTCATCCGGACGTCGAGAGGGCGGCGGCCGAAGCAGCCGGGCTGGAAGTGGTCGACCTGCGGATGGAGCGTCTGCGGATGGAGTTCCTCGACATCGGCGCGGTGGTCTACTTCCTGCGCAAGGTCATCTGGATTGTGCCCGGTTTCACGGTGGAGCGCTATGCCGAGAGGTTGCGCGAACTACACGAGATCATCCTGTCCGAGGGGCGGTTCGTCGCCCACTCCTCCCGCGTGCTCATCGAGGCGCGCAAGCCGGGCCTCTAGGGAGATCGCCGCCGGGAGCTGAGGTCGCGCCGATGAGGGCGGCGGAAGCCGTCGACCGGGACGGCCATGAAATGTCGGTGGCGGACGGCAGGATGCCGTCATGGCGACGTGGCAGGACATCGAGAAGGAGATCCCCGAGCTGGCCGCCCGCGTGCTGGCGATCATGGGGAGGAACAAGCACAAGACCATGGCGACCCTCCGCAGGGACGGTTCGCCGCGGATCAGCGGCACCGAGGTCGAGTTCGAGGCCGGCGAGGTCTGGATCGGCTCGATGCCGGGCGCGGTGAAGGCGCTCGATCTGTGCCGTGACCCGAGGGTGGCGATCCACAGCGCATCGGAGGAGCCCGATGAGGCGAACCCTGGCGGGTGGATCGGCGACGCGAAACTGGCCGGGCTGGCGGTCGAGGTCACCGACCCGGAGGTCAAGGCGGCCCACGGGGCTACGGCCGAGCGGGATTTCCACCTTTTCCGGGTCGACGTGCGTGAGGTGGTGGTCACCGGCGTGGACGAGGCGGGGGAGCACCTGGTGATCGAGATGTGGCACGAGAGCGCCGGGCACCGCGTGGTCCGCCGCAGATGAGTCGGGCCGAGCCGATACAACCCGCCGGTGTTCACGCCTTTCCTTCTGAGCGCGGCCATCGCGCTCAGGGAAATCAGGTCAATGTGTACTCAGGCAGGTCGGCGCCTGTGGCCACCGACTTGGTGCTGCTTATCAGGAGCTTCTGGACCAGGCGGGTACTGAACAGCGTGTTTCGGAACCGGAGGCCGAGGGCGCTGGCTGGGGCGAGAAACGTGCCGGGGTTGGCGCCGCGTTGCCAGCGGGCGGCGTAGGAGCGCATCCGGCTCTCGTAAGCGGCGAAGCCGGTACGGTGATCACCACCGGCGGCGGCGAGTTCGCCCGCGAGCACGTAGGCGCCGACGATGCTGGTGCCCACGCCCATTCCGCCGAGCGTCAGCCCCCAAGCGGCGTCGCCGAGCAGTGCTGCCCGGCCGGATGACCAGGTGGGGACGCGGACCCGGCTGATCGAGTCGAAGTACAACTCGGGGGCATCGCGCAGGCCGGCCAGCAAGC